>NZ_CP083950.1:2400000-2758000 GCF_006439395.2 Mesorhizobium sp. B4-1-4 | reverse complement strand
CCACCGCGTGCAGTCCCTTGCCGAAGTCGAGATTGTTGCCGCCGTCGCGCATGTTGATGCCGATGCCGATGGCCGGCTTGCCGTTGACGCGAAACATCTTGCTGGGCGGATCGCTATAGCCGCGCTGCACCTCGGCGATGTCCGAGAGCTTGTAGAAGCGCCCGTTCACGGAAAAATTGAGCTTGGCTATGTCGCCGGGTGCCAACAAGGAGCCGGTCATGTCGACCAGCATGTTCTCGCTGGGCGTGTTGATGATTCCGGAAGGCACGACGGCATTCTGGTGGGCGATCGCCGTCAGCACGTCATCGAGGCTGAGCTTCAGGTTGGCGAGCTTCTGCGGTGAGAAATTCAGATAGACCTTTTCGTCCTGGTCGCCATAGATGTCGACCTTGCCTACGTCGGGAGCACGCAGGAATTCGGCCCGCGCGGTCTCGGCGAAATCACGTGCCTGACGCGGGCTGAAACCGTCATAGCTTATGCCGTAGATGGAGCCGAAGACGTCGCCGAACTCGTCATTGAAGAACGGCCCGACCACGCCTTGCGGCAGGGTCTGACTTATGTCGCTGACCTTCTTGCGGACCTGATACCAGATGCCGTCGAGGTCGCGTTTCTTGGTGGACTCCTTCAGGTAGACGAAAATCGTCGCCTGGCCCGGCTTGGTGTAGCTTTTGAGGTAGTCGAGGTTCGGAGTTTCCTCGAGCTTCTTCTCGATCCGGTCCGTCACCTGCTGCATCGTGTCAGCCGCGGTGGCCCCGGGCCAGTTTGCCTGGACCACCATGGTCTGCACCGTGAAATCCGGGTCTTCCTGACGACCGAGACGCTCGTAGGAGGTGATACCAGCCGCCACGCAGACGAGCATCAGGAAGACGACGATCGAGCGGTTGTGAACGGCCCATTCGGAAAGGTTGAAGCTGGCCATCACTCGACCTCCGCATTGGGCTTGACCACTTCGCCGTCAGCCAGCGAGTTCACGCCGGCGACCACCACCTTGTCGCCCGCGGACAGTCCCTCGCTCACGGTGACGGAATTTGCATCGAACTGCAGCAGTTGGACCTTGCGACGCTCGACCTTGTCGTCTTTGCCGACCACCCAAACTTGCGGCTCGTTTCCCGACTGCAGCAGCGCGCTCGGGGGAAGTGTCGCAACCATGTGACCCTGGTCGCTTTCGACCCGACCGACGACGATTGCTCCCAGCCGCATTTGCGGGGGCGGAGCAGGCATGGCAACCTTCACCTGATAGGTGCCCGTGGCGCTGTCGGCCTCGGGCGAAATCTCGCGGACCGTGCCGGTCACCGCGATTTCAGGGTGGGCCTGAAGCGCAACGTTCACCGGCATGCCAAGGCTTGCCCTGATGACGTCCTCGCTCGCTACGGCAAAGACAGCTTCGCGCTCGTCATTGCGCGAAATCTCGATCACCATCTGTCCGGCGACCACCACCTGGCCCGGGTCTGCCCCGGTCGCGGTCACGATGCCGTCGTCGGGCGCCTTGAGCTCCGTATAGGCGAGCTGGTTCTGGGCGATGCGCAGATTGGCGTCGCTCGCCTGAACTTGCGCCTGCGCGCTGCGCAGTGACTTCAGCGCGTCGTCATACTGCGAATGCGTGGCGAAGCCCTTCCCGAGCAGGAGCCGAAACCTGTCCTCCTGGGCGGCGGCCTGGACGAGCGCGGCCTTGGCCGCGTCGAGGTCCGCCGCCGTGGCGGTCACCTTGTTCTGGTAATCCACCGCGCTCAGTGCGGCGAGCTTCTGGCCCTTCTTGACCGTTGCGCCGGCATCGGCATCACGTGAGACAAGCCGGCCGCCGACCTCGAAGCCTACCTGGCTGACATAGCGCGATTGGATACGGCCGGCGCCTTGCGCCACCAGCATGAACTTGTGAGGCGTTATCACCACCACGCGCGCCGTTCGTGGCGCTGCCGGCGCCTCGGCCTCCTTTTGTGAACAGCCGGCAAGACAAAGGCCGGCGATGCCGGCCAAAAGGGAAAGACGCCACGACAGGCGCATGGAAGCCTCCGCTCGAAAGATCGGGTTGCAGGGAACTGAAAAAGGCGAGCCACGGGCCGAACTGAGTGGCTCATTTCGATTTATACTAGTAAGTCAAATCGACTATATAGTCAATATGAGTTACGCGCAATCATGCCATGCAAAAAGGCCATGGCGAATGGAAGGCCATTCGAAGGAGATGGGAAGCGAGACCCGCCCAGGGCCGCCAAGCCCATCAACTGGCCGACGTCCGCAGCGCTTCACGGCCCCCATGTCTCGTCGCCGGCTCGGTTCCAAAGTCTTGGCTACTGCATGGACCATCCGTGGCTGACCACCAGCGACTGCCCGGTCAGCGCGCTAGACGGGAAGGCCGCCAGAAACAACGCTGCTTCCGCCACGTCCTGAACAGTCGTGAACTCGCCGTCGACGGTCTCCTTCAGCATGATGTTCTTGACGACTTCCGCTTCAGATATCCCGAACGCGCGGGCCTGTTCCGGAATCTGCTTTTCCACCAGCGGCGTGCGAACGAAACCGGGGCAGATCACATTGGCACGAACTCCATGGGCGGCACCCTCCTTCGCTACGACCTTAGCCAGACCGATCAGGCCATGCTTGGCTGTCACATAAGCCGCTTTGAGCGGCGATGCTTCCTTGGAATGTACCGATCCCATGTAGATGATGCTGCCGCTGTTCTGCTTGTACATCTGCCGCAAGGCGGCGCGGGTGGTCAGGAAGGCGCCATCGAGGTGGATGGAAAGGAGTTTCTTCCATTTTGCGAATTCGAATTCGACGAGTGGGCCGACGATCTGGACACCGGCATTGCTGACCAGGACGTCCAACCGGCCGAAGGCCTGGATCGCTTGGCCCATGCCGATTTCGACTTGCTCCTCATCGCCGACGTCCATCGCGACTCCGAGCGCACGTTTGCCCGTGGGATCGATCTCAGCCGCGGTCCTTTGGGCCGCCTGCCGATCGAGATCCGCGATGACCACCATTGCCCCCTCACTGGCAAAGGTGAGTGCAATTTCCCTGCCGATGCCGCTCGCGGCTCCAGTGATCATCACGACCTTGTCCATAAGACGGCCGCCGGGATTCGCAGCCTGCTTCACCGACAACGTTTCATTCAGCGAACGCATGGGTTTTTCCTTTGCCAAACAGTGGCTTCGTGTCGGCAAGATAGTCATGGACGACCGTGCCGAGCGGCAGGGTCAGATCGGCAACGATGTGCATCGCCGATACCACTTCCAGAACCGGCAGCTCTGCCACCGGGGCGAGCGCGTGCGACCAAAGATCGAGCGATGCCGGGCCGTGCCAGGCTTCCTTGAGATCGATGTCTTCCAAACGGTATTCGACCAGTTCACAGATGCGCGGCCTGCCGTCGACATGGGGGATGATCTTAAGCAGGAAATTGGGTCCGCTGAGTGAGGTCCTTACGGATGCGAGTTCGGCAGCCCGATGCTTGTAGCCCATCGTTGCGGTGGCGACGCGGACCGGGCCGTAGTCGAGCGTGCCCACAAGAGTATCGGTCTCCACGCGGAGCGTGGGACTGGCCAGCTTCTTCGGGAAACCCCACAGTTCGCGGCCACCTGCGATCGGCGGGTGATCGTCAAGAAACATGCAATGGGTGTAGCTGCCATGGCGGCCGCGAAAGGAGACAGGAATGACCTGTCCACTTTCCGTGTAGTCGCCAAAGCCCGAAGAGTCGGGCATGCGTATGAACTCGAACTTCACCAACGGGTCGGGCACATCAAGCGGCTCCGGCACAAGCTCGCGCAACTTCCTCGGATCCGTCCGATAGGTGATGATCAGATACTCGCGATTTCGGAAACGATATGGACCGACTGGATAGGCGGGGTTGGTCAGAGGCATGGCAAAGGCCGTTTCCCTGACAGTGTCTTGGTTCATGGCTGGTGTTCCTTGGGTGAAGCGGTCTGCTGGGTTTCAGGAGAAGCCCGTTTGAGCTTGGAGGATTGGAGCACGATCTCGATCGCGCAGCCGCGTCGCGGCCGCTACTCGTGTCCGTCCTCGGCGAGATCGTACGTGCTGACTCCCTCCAGATTGTCCGGTCTGCCCAGTGCCTCTGGCTGACGCAGCGTGCGCACCGCGTCGTGGTAACCGGCTTGCCAATGGTCCTCCATCGACAGCCTGGAGAATTCGTAATCCTTCGAGTGCGTCTCGTACTGTCTGGACCGATAGATCAGGTGAACCAATTTGTAGACCTTGTGGTCGGCAAGAGAGCTCAGCATGGTGGCTTCATCGCTGCCGAGCAGGTCGGCGGGAAGCTTTGCGAGTAAGCCCGCAAGCGCGTGCCGGGACCGCTGCTGCTGCTTGAACTGCTCGGTGTTGGCGCGCGTGCGGCTGGAATACTGGATTTCCTTCTGCCTGGTCGCCACGTCGGCAAGATTGCGAGGAAAATCACCCTGGGCGCTCCATAGGTCCACCTGGAAGGCGAGCGTGTCCTGCCGAGGCCCGTTCTCGGCCACCCATTGCAACGGAGTGTTCGAGATGAGGCCGCCGTCCCAGTAGAATTCCCCCTCGATCTCAATGGCCGGGAAGCCTGGCGGGAGCGAGCCGCTGGCCATCACGTGCTCTGGACGGATCGTATGGGTTTGATTGTCGAAGTAGACGAAATTACCCGTGCACACGTTGACTGCGCCTGCGCTGAAACGCATACCGCCTGCGTTGATCCGGTCAAAGTCGACGAGCCGCTCAAGCGTGCTCTTCAGGTGGGTGGTTTCGTAAAAACTTGTGCCCTCGATTGCTCCACCCGGGCGGAGCCAGGGAGCGGGTTGCCGGAGGCTGAAAAAGCCCGGCGCGCCGGCTATTGCCGCGCAAGCCGCGCTGAACTGATTGAAGATCGCGCGGGACAGGTCGCCTTTGGGAGCCAGCGCATCTGCAGTGCTAGCCCAGTCGAGCAGAGGGTTCGCCGTGATCTCGCGCCAGAACGCACGCAGCTTTGAGACCCGTTCGGAAGGCGCGTTACCGGCAATGATTGCCGCGTTGATGGAACCGATGGACACGCCGGCAACCCAGTCCGGATGAATGTCGGCTTCCGCAAGAGCTTCATAGACTCCCGCTTGGTAGGCCCCGAGCGCGCCTCCACCTTGCAGCACCAGGGCAATGCATTCGAACGGCAGCGGCCTTGATTTGAAGTGCTGGGACTGAACATTCATTGATGCCATTCCTTATTGTCAGATACGCTTGTGTTGCGAACACCGGAGCTCGAGCTGCTGCCCGGCTCGCTGGGCAAGTTTCGGATTGTACAAATGCGTCAAATCGACTATTTGGTCAATATGAAATTTGCGTAATGGTGCAATGCAAAAAAGGCTGGACGGATGGCAAAGGTTGATTTGGCACGCAGAGCGGAGATCGGACGGGAGAAGCGGGAAAGAACACGTACGCTGATCTTGGATGCCGGGATGATGCTGATGGGAGAACGCCCTCGCGAGGCCGTTACGATCGATGCCGTGGTGGAGGCAGCCGGGGTCGCGAAGGGTACCTTCTACTACCATTTCCAGAGCATCGACGAACTGGCCGCGGCTGTAGGGGAGAAACTCGGCGAGAGCTTCGACGCGGTGCTGACGGATGCACGCCTCGCACTGGAGGATCCTCTCAAACGCCTGTCTTTCGCCTTCGCGAAGTTCCTGGAAAAGGCGATTTCGGACCCGAATTGGGCAAGGCTGGTCGTTCAGAGTTCTCAGTCGCGCGCCGAGTATGCGCGTGGTATTCGGGCGAATCTGAAGGCGGATATCACTCAGGCAATAGCCCAGGATCGAATGAGCATACGCGACGCGGAGCTCGCGGTGGACATCGTCACGGGTATATGGCTGCAGGTGACGCGAGGCATTCTCGATCGTGGCCCCCGGCCCGAATTGACGCAACTGACCATCGAGGCAGTGCTTCGGGCGCTCGGTGCATCGCGGTCGGACCAGCAGAACGCCTGGAAACAATGGGCATGACCGCACGGGCGCCACACTGGAAAGGCGACTTTCCAGCCAATCTCCCGAAAGCGGACGTTCCGCTTTTGGCCCAATGAAGACATTCGCGGCGTCATAGGCAGGCATGCGGTACCGGCACTCGGCCGACCTTGAATTCTCTTCCTGGCTGCCAAGTTGATCGCCTCCATTAACCATTTGTTAACCATTCCGCCGGCACCCTTTAACCATTGAGTAAGGATTCGCCAGCCGTGACCTTTGCCGCCCCCCTCGAGGCCAAATCCATTCGTTTCCGCGCCCGCTCCTTCGTCGCGTTCACGCTGACGCCGGAGGCGCCGATTTCTGATTGGCTGGAAGGGCTGGATCACTGGATCGGCAATTCGCCGGGCTATTTTTCCGGGCGGCCGGTGGTGCTCGATCTCAATGTGCTGAAGCCTGCCGTCGAGGACATCGCGCTGCTGGTCGCCGCGCTTGGGGCGCGCGGCATCCGTGTCTATGCCATCGAGATGGAGGGTGCTTCGCTCGGGCCTGACCTGCCGCCGCTGCTGGCCGGCGCCAAGGAGGCGACGGCGGAGGGGCTGCTTGGCCGGGCCGCGCGCAAGGCGCGGGCGGAAGAGCTGGAGGCGGCGGCCGCCGAGGCGCCGGCCCGGGCGGAACCGTCAGGGCAAAATGCGGTCCATGCTGAGGCCTTGCAGGCCTCGAAGGACGAGATGGCGGATCCCGCGCTGGCAAGGCTCGAAGCGGTCCGGATCGAACCGGCCCGGACGGCGGTGGCCCGGACGGAGGCGGCAACAACGGATGCGGCCGGGACCGAGGCTCCAAGGGTGGGGCAGGGTGCTGTCCAGATGCCCCCCGAACCCGCCGCTGGCACGCTGATGATCAAGGCGCCGATCCGTTCCGGACAGTCGGTCTTCCATCCGCACGGCGACGTCATCGTGCTTGGCTCGGTGGCGTCGGGTTCCGAGATCGTCGCCGGCGGCTCGATCCATGTCTACGGCACGCTGCGCGGCCGGGCGATCGCGGGCTCGGAAGGCAATATTTCGGCGCGCATCTTCTGCCGCAAGAACGAGGCGGAGCTGCTCGCGGTCGACGGCTGGTACACCACGGCCGAGGAGATGGAAGGGGTGTCGCGCGGCAAGGCGGTGCAGGCCTTCCTCGAAAACGATGCGCTGTGCGTGTTGCCGCTCGGCTGAGGCCGGCTCCCGAGGCGCAAGCTTCGGGCCGGCTTCGCGTGCGAGTGTCGGCGGTTCTGATCAGGCGCCGTGCTGGCCACGGCGAAACGAAAACATAAAAACGCCAACGGAGGCTGGATTTATATGGGCAAGGTAGTGGTGGTCACTTCGGGCAAGGGGGGCGTCGGCAAGACGACCTCGACGGCCGCACTCGGCGCTGCCGTGGCCAAGACCGGCAAGAAGGTGGCGCTGGTCGATTTCGACGTCGGCCTCAGGAACCTCGACCTCATCATGGGCGCCGAGCGGCGCGTGGTGTTCGACCTCGTCAACGTCATCCAGGGCACCGCCAAGCTGTCGCAGGCGCTGATCCGCGACAAGCGGCTGGAGACGCTCTATCTGCTGCCGGCCTCGCAGACGCGCGACAAGGACGCGCTGACCGAGGAGGGTGTGGCCGAAGTCATCGCCCGACTGCGCCAGGTGTTCGACTATGTGTTCTGCGACAGCCCGGCCGGCATCGAGCGTGGCGCGCAGCTCGCCATGCGCTTCGCCGACGAGGCGGTCATCGTCACAAACCCGGAAGTGTCGTCGGTGCGCGATTCCGACCGCATCATCGGCCTGCTCGACGCCCGCACCATGCGCGCCGAACAGGGCGAGCACATCGCCAAGCACGTGCTGGTCACGCGCTATGACGCGGCGCGCGCGGCGCGCGGCGAGATGCTGTCGATCGACGACGTGCTCGAGATCCTCTCGGTGCCGCTGCTCGGCATCATTCCCGAGAGCCAGGACGTGCTGAGAGCCTCCAACCTCGGCGCGCCGGTGACGCTCTCCGAACCCACCAACGCCGCCGCCAAGGCCTATCTCGAAGCGGCCCGGCGCCTGGAAGGCGAAGACCTGCCGGTGATCGTTCCCTTCGAGCGCAAGGGCTTCCTCGACCGGCTTCTCGGAAGGAGGGCCGCATGAGCATCCTCGACCTCTTCAAGCGGCGCACCAGCGCGCCGGTGGCGCGCGAGCGGCTGCAGGTGCTGCTCGCCTACGAGCGCCGCAGCCGTGGTCAGCCCGATCTCGTTTCGGTTCTGCGCGAAGAGATACTGGCTGTCATCGCCAAGCATGTGCAGATCGACCAGGACTACATCCAGGTCTCGATGGACCGCGGCGAAACCATGTCGACGCTGGAAATCGACATCCAGATCCCCAACAAGAGCGCCGTGCCACTGGCGATGGCGGGGTAAAAACGCCGCGCTTTTTCCTCGCCCCACGCCAGAGGGGGCGAGGAACCCAGATTCGCCGGGGCCCGGCACCGCCGGCATTCGTCCAGATCAGTTCAGCGAAAATCTCGACCTGAAGCTCTCGGTGGCGTTGCGGTTGGGATAATCCTGATCCGGTATCGCAACGCCGAGATGGCTGCACAGCGGTTCCCAGCCATCGCCGAGTGCATGGACCAGCAGCCGCTCCGGTGCAACCCTGGCGTACACCGCACGGACATTGGCCTCGTAACAGGCAATGGCATGCGCCCGATCGCCGGGCCGCCCGCCGAACACCTGCCTGGCGATCAGGGCAACGCCCAGCGATTCCTGATCCACGCTTTGCTTAAGTGCCGCCGCGATCGTTTTTTCGAAACTCTCCCACCAGCTTTCGGCCGAGCGGTAGGTCAGGATCACCCTGGCATCCGGATAGAATTCGATCAGTTCACGCCAGTAGTACGCCGAGGGCCAGTCCAGACAGGAGGCATATCCCGAGAGCAGCTGGTTCCAGTCCGGCGCGGCACCTTGGGCCAGCGCACGCCACATCCGTTTCTGCTCCTCGTTGCCCATCACTTCATGCATGTGATGACAGGGGCCGAAGCCGAGAATGGCCAGCGCCTCGCGCATTGAATCCGTTCCCGTTCGGCCGAAGCCAGTTCCGATTACCTTGATCGACATCTCCGCGCGCTCCCATTCGATCCGCAAGCCGTTGCCGGGAGCATATCAGTCCGCACGCCGAAGATGCACGAGAAGTAGACGCCGGTCGCCATCGGCTTCGGGCGGGGCGAACGGCGCCGACGCTCACGCCGCGGCGAACAGCACCGTCTGTGCCAGTCCGCCGCCCGTGCGGTTCTCCAGCGTGACCGTGCCGCCGTAGCGCTCGATGATTTCCTTGGCGATGGCGAGGCCCAGTCCGGCGCCGGGAATGGATTGCTGGCGGCCGGGGTCGACGCGGAAGAAGGGCTCGAACGCCTTGTTGATGAGGTCGGACGGAATGCCCGGGCCGTTGTCGAAAATAGTCAGGACCGCGCGCCTGTCGGTGATGGCAAGGGTGATGGTGCAGGCCTTGCCGTGGGTGGCGGCGTTGACGATCAGGTTGCGCAGCGCGCGCCGCAGGCCGAGCGCGCCGGCGCGGATCGAGACCTTGTCCAGATGCCCGATCGAGACGGCATGGCCGAGCGAGGCCATTTCGGCTGATATGTCGCGCACCATCTTCTCCAGGTCGATCGGCTCGACGGCATCCTGGTTCACCTCCTCGCGCACCAGGCGGATGGCGCTGTCGGCGATGCGGTCGAGCTCGTCGAGGTCGTGGAGCCATTTGTCGCGCTCCTCGTCGAGGAATTCTGCGCGCAGCCGCATGCGCGTCATCGGCGTGCGCAAATCATGGCCGGCGGCGGCCACCAGCCGCATGCGGCTTTCCATTGATGTCTTCAGCCGCGACGAGAGTTGGTTAAGCGCGTGCGCCGTCGCCTTGACCTCGGCCGAACCGACTTCCGGCACCGCGGCCAGCATGCCGTCGCTGCCGATCTTGGAGACGGCGGCCTCCAGCATTTCCAGCGGCCGGATCAGCACGGCGGTGAAATAGACCGAGACGGCCGTGGCGCCGGCCACGATCAGCGAGATCCAGCCGGCCAGCACCAGCCATTCGCGCCCGGGCGGCTTGAGGTGCGGCACCTGCATGATCGCCCAGCGGCTGTCGGGCAGTTGCACCGATGCGATCTGGCCGGGTTGGTCCGGCTTCGCGCTGATGATGGCCAGCAAGTCGAGGCCGCGGCGGTGCAGGATGTCGTTGAGCATCGCCGTTTCCGCACGATCGACCTTGCCGCCGGCCGGACGCTCGGCGAACTGCACCCTCAGCACGTCCGGAATGGGCCCCGGCAGCAGCCGCGCGACGAGCTCCATCTGCTGGGCGACCCACGGCACGGTCAGCTCTGGCGGCGGCCCGCCGCCGCGCACGCTGAGCACGGCCGCTGTCGCCAGGCCGACGACGCCGACGATCGAGATGACCAGCAGCAGGATAAGGCGGCGGCGCAGCGAATTCACGCCTGCGCCTCCACCGCCTCGACCCGCGCGGTGAGCTGGTAGCCGCCATTGCGAACGGTCTTGAACAGCGGCCCGTCGCCGGCATCGGCGAATTTGCGGCGCAGCCGGCTCATCAGCACGTCGACCGAGCGTTCCAGCGGATCACGCTCGCGCCCTTGCGTGAGATCGAGCAGCTGGTCACGCGACAACAACCTGCCGGGGCGGTCGAGGAAAACCTGCAAGAGATCGAATTCCGCGCCGGTGAGGTCGATAAGCTCGCCTCGGGCATCCGTCACCTTGCGGGTGTCGGGCTCCAGCCGGTAGCTGGCGAAGCGGTAGATGCGCGGGCGGGGGGCTGGCGCTTCCTCGGGCGTTGCGCGCCGCAGCACGGCGCGGATGCGGGCGGTGAGTTCGCGCGGGTTGAAGGGCTTGCCGAGATAGTCGTCGGCGCCGAGTTCCAGGCCGATGATGCGGTCCACATCCTCCTTCAGCGCCGTCAGCAGGATTACCGGGATCTGCGGCTTGCGGTCGCGCAAGGCGCGGCAGATATCGAGCCCCGACCCGTCCGGCAGCATGACGTCGAGCACGACGAGGTCGAACTGGCCGGAGGCCAGCTTCTGCTCGCACTCGCGCCGGTCCGCCGCCACCGAGACGCGGAAACCCTGGCCGTCGAGATAGCGGCCGAGAAGCGTCCTGATCTCGCGGTCGTCGTCAACGACGAGGATGTGGGGATGTGACTGCATGCTCGTGCCCCCTTGCTCGACCGTGATTATAGGAAGAGCGCGCGCCAGCGGCATGGAAAATTGCAACGCAATGTTGCCAGCGGGCCGTTGGAAACATTCGGAAACAAATTGCCCCGTTGCGGAAACCTTCGGCAACATGCCGACGCGAAGCGGACAAACAGCCTTCCTATCGTCATGGCCATCCGATGCATGAGAGAAAGGAACACCGTCATGCGAAGCAGACTTCTTGCGCTCGGCCTGTTTTCCGTCGCCGCTATCCACCCCGCTCTGGCCGCGCAGTCCGATCCCGGCGCGCCCGGTGGGCCGCCAGCCATGGCTATGCAGGATGGGCCTGACCATGGGCCGATGGCCTTGTGCGGCCAGAACGGGCCGGGCCCGCAGGGCTTTGGCCCGCATGGGCCGATGCGGCACGGTCCACGGGGTTGGGGTCCGCAGGGTTGGGGCGGGCAGGGCTTTGGCCCGGAAGGTTTCGGCCCCCGTCGCATGGGACTGCCGCCGGATTTCATGCTGGCGGCCCGGCTGGCAGTGCTGGAGACGCGCGTCGGCATCCGCAGCGAGCAGCTCGACGCGTGGCGCGACTACACCAGCGCGCTGCAGGCGCTGCTTGCGCGTCCCGATCATGGTCCTGGCGGCTCCGAGGCCAAGGGCCCCGATGCGGGTCCGGGCGGCAAGGCCGATCCCTTCGCCTTCCAGGAGAGGCTGGCCGACGACGTCACGGCGCGCGCGGCCTCGGCCGCCAAGCTGAAGGATGCGATCGCCGTGCTGCGCGCCAAGCTTACGCCCGAACAGCTCGAAATCCTCGCTTCGGCGGAACGCCCGCACGGACCACCCCCCGGTCCCCAGGGCGGCCCGCCGGATGACGCAGCCGGCCAAGGCGGCCTGCCCAATGATGACCCGCCGCCGCCCCAGCCCGGGAACGGCGGATAATCCTGGCTGGCTGCGCCGGCCGGCCCGGTGTCCAACCCGTTCTCGGGCCGGCCGGGCTTGTGGGATGGCGGTCCTGTACCGCCATCCCACCCTTCGATACCCCAATGGAAGCACGGTGATGTGGGAAGCCCTGATGATGCTGCGGCTGATCGCTTCGGTCAGCCCGAAATTGTCGCTCGGCCGCGCTGGCCGTCGGGCGGCACCGCCCGGGCGCGGCGTGCCGCTGGCCCTGCCGGCCGATACGCAGAAGGGCGCGATCCGCCTGGACTTCGCGGCCTGGCGCCTGTCGCTGCCCGTCTCGCGGCCACACGGCCACGGACATTATGGCCGTAAGATCGCGTAGGGCGCCCGGCAAGGTGCTTGGCATGTCGTCGATGATCGGCATAATGACATGGATGGGCATCGCGGCCACCAGCTCGAAATTCATCGGGTGTTCTCTGGCCGAGAAGAAGGAGCGCAGCATGAGCCGCTTCGAAGTCTTGTTCGACGCCGGCCGCGTACTGGCGCGGCCTTTGCCATGACATCGGGCGCCATGACATCGGGCGCCGTGACATCGATCGTCGCCACATCGCTCGCCATCGTCGGCGCTCTCGTCGATCCTCTCAACCCCACCTTCGCGGACAGCCAGACGGCGACCGAAACTCCAGGGAAAGTTCCAGGCCATGCCGATCCAGTCTAATCATCCGCGCCGCTTCGCCCCCTGGATGGCGGCGTTTACTGCTGCCCTTCTCCTGGCGGCGTGTTCGCAGGAGCAGGGCAAGACACCCGCCGGCATGGGTGGCGTCGGTAAGCCGGAGGTCGGCGTCGTCACGCTGCATCCGCAGTCGGTCGCGATCACCGCCGAATTGCCGGGACGCACGGCGGCTTCGCTGATCGCCGAGGTGCGGCCGCAAGTGGACGGCATCATCCAGCAGCGCCTGTTCAAGGAAGGCGCCGAGGTGGTGGTGGGACAGCCGCTCTATCTGATCGACCCGGCCAGTTACCAGGCCGCCTATGACAGCGCCGTCGCGGCCCAGCAGAAGGCGGAAGCGGCGGTGCCGACCGCGCAGGCCAAGTTCGACCGCTACGCAGGGCTCTTGAAGCAGAACGTTGTTTCCAAACAGGATTATGACGATGCCGCCGCCACGCTGGCGCAGGCCCAGGCGGATGTGGCTTCGGCCAAGGCCAGCGTGGAGACGGCGCGCATCAGCCTCGATCGCACCTCGATCACCGCGCCCATCGCCGGCCGCATCGACAAGTCCACGCTGACGCCGGGCGCGCTGGTCACCACCAACCAGGCAACCGTGCTGACCACCATCCGTTCGCTCGACCCGATCAATGTCGACGTCACGCAGTCGAGCACCAATCTGCTCAATCTGCGCCAGGCGATCACGGAAGGGCGGCTGAAATTCAGCGGTCCCAATGTCAGCGTCAAGCTGAAGCTCGAGAACGGCACCATCTATGCGCAGACCGGCAAGATGGAATTCGCCGGCGCCAATGTCGACCAGACCACGGGTACTTTCGCGCTCAGGGCCGAGTTCCCCAATCCCGACCGCCTGCTTCTGCCGGGCATGTATGTGCGGGCACTGGTCGAGGAAGGCGTCGCCCAGAACAGCTTCCTGGTGCCGCAGCGCGCCGTCACCCGCAACACCAAGGGCGAGGCGACCGCCATGGTCATCAACGCGCAGGGCAAGGTCGAGACGCGTGTGCTCGCGGTGCGCAACAGCATCGGCAACAACTGGCTGGTGGATTCGGGCGTCGGCGACAACGACCGTGTCATTGTCGAGGGCCTGCAACTGGTGCGGCCCGGCGGCGATGCGACGGGTGTCGAAGTGACGATCGACGAGGCGACCGGCGAGGTCAAGGAGCGCGGGCAGACATCGGCCGCATCCGCCCCATCCAAGGTGGCCAGCGCCGGCCAGCAACCGGCGCCCGCCGCCTCGACCGGAAACTGAGCCGATGTCCACATTCTTCATCAACCGGCCGATCTTCGCCTGGGTGATCGCCATCGTGATCATGCTGGGCGGACTGCTCGCGCTCACCACGCTGCCGATCTCGCAATATCCGCAGATCGCACCGACCACGGTCAACATCAGCGCCACCTATCCGGGCGCGGACGCCCAGACGGTGGAAAATTCGGTGACCAAGGTCATCGAGCAAGGCATGACCGGCATCGACAATCTCGATTACATGACGGCCACATCGACCTCGACCGGTTCGGCCTCGATCACGCTGACCTTCACCAGTGCCGCCAATCCCGACACCGCCCAGGTGCAGACGCAGAACAAGCTGCAACTCGTCCAGTCGCAGCTGCCGCAAGTGGTGCAGAGCAACGGCATCACCGTCTCCAAATCCTCGACCGGCTTCCTGATGGTCATCGGTTTCGTCTCCAGCGACGGCAAGATGAACTCGACCGATCTGGCCGATTATATCGACGCCACCATCAACGACACGCTGAAGCGCGTCGAAGGCGTCGGCTCGACGCAGCTTTTCGGCTCGGGCTATGCCATGCGCATCTGGCTCGATCCCGACAAGCTCGCCAAATATGCCTTGATGCCGAGTGACGTGGCGGCCGCGATCCAGGCGCAGAACACGCAGGTCTCGGCCGGCCAGCTCGGCGGCCTGCCGGCGCGCAAGGGCCAGGAACTCAACGCCACGGTGACCGCCAAGAGCCGGTTGCAGACCGCGGAACAGTTCCGCAACATCATCCTGAAGAGCCAGACGGACGGTTCGCTGGTCCGCCTCAACGATGTCGCCACGGTCGAGCTCGGCGCCAAAAGCTACACGACGCAAGCCCACTACAACGGCAAGCCGGCGGCCGGTGTCGCCATCAATCTGGCGACCGGCGCCAACGCCATCAACACCGCGGAGGCGGTGCGCTCGACGATCAATCGCCTGAGCTCGACCTTCCCGCAAGGGGTCGAGGTCGTCTATCCCTACGACACCTCGCCCTTCGTGCGGCTTTCGATCGAGGAGGTGGTCAAGACGCTGGCCGAGGCGATCGTGCTGGTGTTCCTGGTGATGTTCATCTTCCTGCAGAATTTGCGGGCGACGATCATCCCGACCATCGCCGTGCCGGTCGTGCTGCTCGGCACGTTCGGCGTGCTGTCGCTGTTCGGCTATTCCGTCAACACACTGACCATGTTCGCCATGGTGCTGGCCATCGGCCTGCTCGTCGACGACGCCATCGTGGTGGTCGAGAATGTCGAGCGCGTCATGCAGGAGGAAGATCTGTCGCCGAAAGAGGCGACGGAAAAATCGATGAACGAGATCACCGGCGCGCTGGTCGGCATCGCCACCGTGCTTTCGGCGGTGTTCGTGCCGATGGCGTTCTTCGGCGGTTCCACCGGCATCATCTACCGGCAGTTCTCGGTGACCATCGTCTCGGCCATGGTGCTGTCCGTTTTGGTGGCGCTGGTGCTGACACCGGCCCTTTGCGCCACGATCCTGCGGCGGCCGAAGAACCATGCGACCCAGACCGGTCCATTCGGCTGGTTCAATCGCATGTTCGACCGCGGCACGACAGCCTATCGCGATGGCTCGCATGGCATCATCAACCGGTCGGGGCGCTTCCTCGCCGTGTTCCTGGCCATCGTCATCGGCGTCGGCTGGTTGTTTGCGCGGTTGCCGAGTTCGTTCCTGCCGGAAGAGGACCAGGGCATCCTGATCACCAGCGTGCAACTGCCGGTCGGCGCCACGCAGGACCGCACCGAGCGCGTGCTGGCGCAGGTGACCGACCACTATCTGAAGGACGAAAAGGACGTGGTCGACGGCGTCTTCACCGCCTCCGGCTTCGGTTTCGGCGGCGCCGGGCAGAATGTCGGCATCGGCTTCGTGCGGTTGAAGGATTTCGCCCAGCGCAAATCGCCGGCCGCGGCGGCTCAGGCGATCGCCGGTCGCGCGATGGGCGCGTTCAGGAAGATCAAGGACGCGCAGGTCTTCGCGCTGGCGCCTCCGGCCATCCAGGGATTCGGCAACACCAACGGCTTCGACTTCTACCTGCAGGATGTCAACGGCGCCGGTCACGACGCACTGATCCAGACGCGCAACCAGCTTCTGGGCCTCGCCGCGCAGAGCAAGTTGCTTGCCAATACCAGGCCCAACGGCCAGGAGGACCAGCCGCAATTCTCGATCGACATCGACCAGGAAAAGGCAAGCGCGCTGGGCGTCAGCCTCGCCGACATCAACAACACGCTCTCGACCGCCTGGGGCAGCAACTACGTCAACGATTTCATCGATCGTGGACGGGTGAAGCCGGTCTATTTGCAGTCGGACGCCAACTTCCGCATGCAGCCGGAAGACCTGGACAAATGGCAGGTGCGCAATCCGAGCGGCGACATGGTGCCGTTCTCGGCCTTCGCCTCCAGCCACTGGACCTTCGGCTCGCCCCGGCTCGAACGCTACAATGGATCGGCCGCGGTCGAGATCCAGGGCGCCGCGGCGGCCGGCGTGAGTTCGGGCGCGGCGATGGACGAGATCGACAGGCTGGTCGCCCAACTGCCGCCCGGCTATTCGCATGAATGGACCGGGCTGTCGCATCAGGAACGGCTTTCGGGCAACCAGGCGACGTCGCTCTATGCGATTTCGGCGCTGGTTGTGTTCCTGTGCCTTGCGGCACTTTATGAAAGCTGGTCGATCCCATTCGCGGTCATGCTGTCGGTGCCGATCGGCATCTTCGGCGCGCTGCTTGCGGCAAGCCTGTTCGGCCAGACCAACGACGTCTATTTCAAGGTCGGCCTGCTGACCACGATCGGCTTGGCTGCCAAGAACGCCATCCTGATCGTCGAGTTCGCAATCGAGCGGCAAGCGGCGGGCATGGGGCTCGTCGAGGCGACGCTGGAAGCGGCGCGACAACGGTTGCGGCCGATCCTGATGACGTCGCTGGCCTTCATCCTCGGCGTCACACCGCTCGCGATCGCCAGCGGCGCCGGCTCCGGCGCGCAGAACTCGGTCGGCATCGGCGTCATGGGAGGCATGATCGCGGCGACCGTGATCGGCGTGTTCCTGGTGCCGCTGCTGTTCGTGACGGTGCGACGCATCTTCAAGAGCAGGGCGGCCAAACAGGATCCTGGGCAGGATACGGGCAAAACGCCGGTGACGGCCACCCAGCAATAGGGAAACGTCCCATGAAAAGCTTGGAACGTGGCCCGGTGGCCGCGGGGCGGCTCATTGCGCTCATGAAATCGGAACGGCGCGGTCAACAGCGCCAGGCCCGAGATCGTCGATGTCAAGACCGGGCCACGGCTGGCGTCGAAGGCAGCAACGCGGTGAACAAAATGTGTGATCCAGACCGTCGGATGTCCGTTTATAGTGTCACGGAGGCCATGAAATGTCGCGCATCTACGATCTTGCATCCGATGTGATCCGGCGTGTCTACGAAAAACGGATAGACGCGCCGGCTATCCTTGATGTAGCCACCGAATTTCCGAACGCGGCGAAATTCACCAGTGCCTGGCGCGGCATCCGCGACGAAGCGCTTGCGGTGCGACTGAACAAAGTGCCGCGCTTCCACGACATCATGCCGGAGCAGGCCGAAATCTCGGCCAATGACGGTCTCGACTGGCGCATGTTCGTGCTCAAGGCCTATGACATCGCGGTGCCGGAGAACCTCGCGCGGATGCCAGTTCTTGCGCGGCTGCTGGCCGAATGCCCGGAAGTCAAATCGGCGGCGGTTTCCTTCCTGGCACCGCGCAAACACATCCCCAGCCATCGCGGGCCTTTTCGGGGCATCATGCGATTTCACCTTGGCTTGGCCATTCCGCGGCAGGCGGATGGCCGCCCGGCAACCGTCATGATGATCAATCATCAGGAGAGGCGGATCACCGACGGCGAGGGCATGCTGTGGGACGACACATATCCGCATGAGGTGATGAACAACGCCGATGAGGCCCGGGTGGCCCTGCTGCTCGACGTCTGGCGCCCAAACATGCCGCTGGACATGGAAATCCTGTCCCGGCTGATCCTGCTTGGCGTGCAGGCCGGGATGCGCCGCAGGGGCGTGTCATTTGCCGGCTGAGGCGGCGGCTGCAGACCGTTCGCCTCGCGCACCGGTTCTGACCCCATCAAGCCGTTTCCGCTGCCTCACGACAGGCGGACCGGTTCGGCCTATCCCGAGGCCGCCAGGGGGCTGACGCCCCGCGGCATGGAGGATACATCAAGTGACATTGACCGCGGTTGCCCGTCGCGAAGCGGCGCCTTTGCCCGTCGCGGCGCTGATGGGCGCCATGGTGTCGATCCAGATCGGCGCCACCTTCGCCAAAACGCTGTTTCCCGTCATCGGCGCGCAGGGCACGACGACGCTAAGGCTGGTCATCGGCGCGCTGATGCTGATCGCGGTGCTGCGGCCGTGGCAGATACGGCCGTCGCGCGCCACCTTGCCGTGGCTCATCGCCTATGGCGTGACGCTTTGCGCGCTCAACCTCCTGTTCTATGCGGCACTTGCCAGGATTCCGCTCGGCGTCGCGGTGGCGCTGGAGTTTTCCGGGCCGCTTCTGGTGGCGACGCTGACCTCGCGGCGCGCCAGCGACTTCGCCTGGATCGCGCTGGCCGTGGCCGGAATCGTCCTGCTGTCGCCCTTCGTCCACTCGCTGCAGCCGCTCGATCCGGCCGGGGTGATGCTGGCACTGGCGGCCGGCGGCTTCTGGGCGCTGTACATTGTGCTCGCCCAGAAGGCGGGCGCGGAACTCGGCTCGCGCAGCACGGCCTATGGCATGGCGATCGCCGCCGTGCTGGTGCTGCCCTTCGGCGTGGCGCAGGCGGGAACGGGGCTGCTCGCGCCCTCGATCCTGGTCAGCGCGCTGCTGGTCGGCCTGTTCTCCAGCGCGCTGCCGTTCTGGCTGGAAATGGTGGCGCTGACCCGGATGCCGGCCCGCATCTACGGCACGCTGACCTGCCTGGAGCCGGGGCTCGGCGCACTCGCCGGCTTCCTGTTCCTGCACGAAAGCCTGACCGTGCCGCAACTCGCCGGCATCGCCGCCGTCATCGTCGCGGCCGCCGGCACCGCGCTGACCTCGAAGCCGCCGGTGCCGTCGCCGGAGTAGGCGATCGACAGACGTACCGGCTCATGCTGCAAAAGCCGGCCCTACTCAAAGAGATAGAGCATGATGTCACACTTTTCCGCACCATGCTCTGGTTCAGAACCGCAGGTCCAGATTGATCTTCGCGCCCTGGTCGACCGTGCCGCCGCCGAATTGCCCGGTATAGGAGAGGCCGAGCGTGGCATTGGCCGACATGTCGAGGTCGAGACCGGCCTCGACTACCGCCGCGTCCCTGGCGACAGGCACGCCGGCGATGGTGAAAGCGTCTCCGCCCGCGAAGGCGAAGCTGGAAGTCGGGGTGATATCGCCGAAGGCATGGCGCCAGCCGAGCATGCCGCGCGCGGTGGCGTCGACGCCGCCAAGCATGAAGCCCGTCGAGCTTCGCAGGCCCAGCGTGGTGAAGGTGGCGTTGGTGCTTGTGCCGGCGCTGGTCAAAGCCGACGCACCGCCCGTTTCGGTGAAGCCGTCGGTATGCAGACTGACATAGGCCAGGTTGGCGAAGGGTTCGACCTTGAAGCGCCCGGCATCGGCCTTGTAGGCGAATTCGCCGAACACTTGCGCCGTGCCGGCATCGTAATCGGCCGAGAGATGATCGGCAAAACCGTTGAAGGCGACGGAGCGCCTTGTCGAGAGGCTGCTCCAGCTGTAGGCCGCGCCGCTGCGGAAGGCGATGGCACCCCAATTGGTGCCGCCATAGAGGCCAAGATGATAGCTGTCGCTCTTGCCGGCGGCGTTGCGGGCGTCCGCATCGAAAGAGGAATGGCTGTAGCCGCCGATGAGGCCGACGCGCCAGCCGCCGACCAACGTATCGGCGCCGGCCAGCAGGCCGCCGGTCGAGCGGTCGAAGGCGGCGGCGTTGCCATCGCTGTCCGTGTCGCCCCACGAACCAAAGGCTTGGCCCCAGACGGCGAAGCGATCGGTGTCGGCGGCGACCATCTCCGGTCCACCCTCGCCATAAGCCATGACCGGCAGTGCCGCCGCACCACCGTCGCCGAAAGCCGCGGCGATGCGATTGCTGGCGGCATCGCGGATGAAGCCGCTGTCTTCGAGCAGCATGCCCTTGGCCGAGGCATGGATATCACCCGAGAGCTGGTCGAAGGCCGCCTGGGCCGCGGTTTCGCTCGGCAGGCCCATTATGGCATCAAAGAGCGGATTGCCGCCGCCAAGGCTTTCGGCGCCGCCGCCGGTGGCGATCTGGTTGGGCGTCAGGCCGACCGCGGCGAAGGACTTCGCCTGCACCACATCGAGATAGATATGCGTCGGGTCGTAATTGGCGACAAGGCCGATGAAGGGGCCGGCCCCGCTGAGCGTGTAGGTGCCGATGACGCCGGTATCGGCTTGCAGCACGGTGTAGTGCGTGCCAAGCACGTAAGGCGCGGCATCCGTCTTGACGACGTCGAGGACCGCGCTGGCGGCGATCGTCGCCGTGCCCGTCGCCTGGATGAGGTCGGACTGGCCGGTCGATGTCAGTTCGACCTGGTAGATCGAGCCCGCTGCCTGGTCGATGTCGCCCGCGACATCGAGGGTGCCGATCGAATTGCCCGGTGCGATGATACCGCCCGACTGTGCGACGATGCCGCCAACCGTACCGTTGCCGCCCAGCGCGCCGCCCGAGATCGTCATCAGCGAGTTGGCCAGCGAACCGTTCACGGCCAGCCGCCCGCCGCTGACATTGGTTGCACCGGTGAAGCCGCTCGAATCGGCGGTCAGGTTCGTCGTGCCGGCGATCTGGTTGATCGTGCCCGCGCCGCTGATCGCCGACGCGAACGTGTAGTTCGTGTCGGTGTGATTGAAGTTGATCGCGCCCGCACCCGGTCCGAACTGGACACTTGCCGCATTGAGCGCGCCCGCGGTGGCGGCGGGCGATCCGCTCGCCGCGCCGATGTTCAACGTGCCGGCAGAGCCCGCCAGGACGGCGATGTTGACCACGCCGCTGGTCGACACCGTGCCGCCATTCGCGATCGTCAGCATGCCAGTGCCACTGATGCCGACATTGAGATCTCCGCTATTGGTCCAGGTCGAGCCGGGGCCGTCGATGTCAGCGGTACCGGTGGACCCGGCATAAAAACCCAGACAGCCATCGGTGTCGGCGATCTTGCCGCCATTCGAGACGATCAATGAGCTCGTTCCGCGCTGACCGACAATAAGGAGGCTGCTGCTGGTCCAGGTTGAGCCCGCGCCGCTGACCGTCGCCGAACCTGTCGACCCGACATCAAAGCCCAGATAGCCGGCATTGCTGGTGACTGTACCGCCGTTCGAGATCGCCAGCGTGCCGGTGCCGTAATCGCCGACAACCAGCAATCCGCCGTTGGTCCATGTCGAGCCCAACCCGTCGACGAATACCATGCCGGTCGAGCCTGCTTTCGCGCCAATGGTCCCCGCGCCATTGCTGACGGCGCCGCCATTCGAAATCGTCAATGTGCCCGTGCCGGCGTTCCCGACAAAGAGGCTCGACGCGATGCTCCAGATCGAACCTATGCCATTGACCGTCGCCGCGCCGGTCGAGCCCGCATTGGCACCGGCAAAGCCGATGTTGCTGCTGACAAGACCGCCGTTCTGGATGCTCAGTATGCCAGTGCCGTCATTTCCAACGTAGAGGCCGTCCGTGTCGCTCCAGGTCGATCCGCTTCCGGTGACCGTAAGGGTGCCGCTCGAACCGGGATTGACGCCGATGTAGCCCGACGCAGCGCTCACTGCGCCGCCGTTCTGGATCGTCAGCGCGCCGTCACCGAAATAGCCGATGGAGAGAAAGCCGGAATTGGTCCAGTGCGAGCCCGCGCCGTCCACCGTCGCGGCGGCAGCCGGGCTGAAATTGGCGCCGATATAGCCGTTGGTGTTGCTCACCATGCCACCGCTCTGGACCGTCAGCGTGCCGGCGCCGTCCCAGCCGACATAGAGCTCGCCGGAATTGGTCCAGGACGAGCCGGCGCCGGCGACTGTCACAGCGCCGGTCGTGCCGGATTTGGCGCCGACGATGCCACTGTCGTTGCTTACCGCGCCGCCGTTCTGGATCGTCAGCGTGCCGGCGCCGCCCCAGCCGACAAGGAGATTGCCGGAATTGGTCCAGGACGAGCCGGGGCCGGTGACCGTCGCTGCGCCATTGGAACCGGCCTGCTCACCAATCGAGCCGAAGGAATTGCTGACAGCGCCGCCATTGGAGATCGTCAGCGTGCCGGTGCCGGCATCGCCGATGAAGAGCGCCCCGCTGTTGGTCCAGGTCGAGCCGGGCCCATCGACCGTCACGGTGCCGGTCCCCTGACCGTAGCCGACATGACCCACGGTGTCGCTGACAGCGCCGCCGTTCGAGATCGTCAAGGTGCCGGTGCTGTTCGTACCCGAGGCAAGGAAAAGGTCGGAACTGTTGTTCCAGACCGAGCCTGCTCCAACGACGCTCACCGTGCCGCTCGCGTTCGAAACGTAGCCGAGATAACCGGCGGTGTCGGAGAGGGTGCCGCCGTTCGTAATCGTCAGCGAGCCTGTGTAATCGGCAATGGTGCCGACAAACACATAGTGCGCGGCTGCATTCGGCGCATTGACCACCGCCGGATGCGGGAACGTGGCATCGAGAGTAACGTCGTCGCTCGATGTCGGAACAGCGGCGGGGTTCCAGTTTCCGGGGGTAAACCAGTTCGTGGAGGCGGCGCCGGTCCAGCTATCGGCGGCCGATGCGGAGATCGACTGGCCAAGGCCGATCAGCGCCGTCGAAGCCAACGCCAGATATTTCAACGCCTTCATCTTGCGGCCTTCAAATCCATTCTGCGGCATTCAATCCCCTGACCTGGCAGTCGTTGCACCCTGAGGCTGACATGTCATCGGCACCCGGCTGTTGTCTTGGGCAGGGCAGCACTGGAATTGGACTGGAGTGAAATGCCGTGCCTTTTCCGCGCACTGTGGCCGTTTGGTCCCATCGATCGCCGCCGGCGCCATGGCTTTTCGGCCTTTCAAGGAGAGGGAATCGGACAATGGCGCGCCGGTTTGCCGGTTGCCGGAGGGTGCCCAGATCTATCTGGCCCCGGTCGGCGTGTGGCCGAAGCGGCGACGGAAGCAGCGGTTGAAATAGGACACATCGCTGAATCCGCTTATCATGGCGATGTCGCTGACCCGCATGTCGTCATTGTGTCTGTGCGAAAGCATCTTGTGGGCTCGCTGCAAGCGCAGTTCGAGAACGCGTTCGGTGAAGCTGGTGCCCGTCTCCTGAAGGAGATCGTGGACGTAGCGCGCCGACAGGCCGAGTTCTTGCGCGACACCTTGGGCGGAGATGCCGGGGTCGGTAAAACTATCGGCGATCTTCGCCAGGATCGCCTGCAGCCTGGCGGCGCGCAGGCCACGAAGGCCGGCCAGTTCGGCAGCCTGACCTTTCGCGCCGGTCACCAGGCCTATCAAATCGACGATCGTCTCCGTCGCGTGGGCTATGAGATCGAGTGAGCCGAGCGGGCGGCCGGTTTCAAGAAGCAGGCAATAGCGCTTGAGAAGATCGAGGGCTTCGTTGTCGGCGCCGATCTTCAACGCCAGCCTGTCGTCGATCTGCGGGAAGGCCTTGGAAAGGATGGCGCGCGGGACCACCACATTCGCCCACACATTCCTGTCCGCACCGCCCATTTTCAGCGCTTCCGACGCGGTGACCAGGACGGCTTCTCCCTGACCGATGCCATATTCGCGGCCGACCTGAGCCCCGGCCAACACGGTGTCGGCCTTGTTGATCAGCAGCAGATAGCCGTCATTGTCGTCTTCGGCGATGTTGCTCGCCTTCCTCGTCGCATGCTTGATGGTTCCAGACATATGGCCAAGAACGAGCGGCCCGACAGCCGTGGCTTCGATCGCGGCTTCGAAAGGCAGTTTTTCCGATATGCCGTACTCGACCGACCATATTTCCGCGACATGAATGTCTTGCCAGAGGGAAAATCGTTCGCGTTCGTCAAGATGTGATGGCAATTGAGCCGATGAAAACACCGTCTTTCGTGACAATGTAAGACCTCAACAGAGCACCCAGTTTCAAAAAATCGAACGCGATGCTTTCCATTGTGAGAATAACCGGCAAGAGTGGCCGCGTGGCGTTCAATGGATCGAATTGAACCTTTAATTGACAGCGACCGCGCCTGGCGTCATCCGAAAGTATGACGCCGCAAGATCCGCCAGCGGCGGGATCGGGGGCATGCTTGGAGGCGTGATGGAGAGACCAAGCAGCGAAGTCCTTTCTTCGATTGTCGGCGATATCTATGATTGCGTTTTGAACCCCGACGGCTGGGCCGGGGTGATGACCCGGATCACAACGGCTGTCGACGCCGCCTATACCACCATCGCGCTTGCCAGCGCCGACGGCAATCATGGCCGCTTCGCGGCCCAATCGCCCTGGGATCCGGAGCAAATGCGCGTGCTCCAGGATGACTATGACTTCGACACGATTCCGGGGCTGAAGGCCGCAGTCGTCGGCGACGTCGACACCCCTGTCGCCACGCTGTCGCGGATGAGCGAGGCCGAACTCCAGCAGACGCCGTTTTTTCAGAATTGGGCCAAACCGCAGGGATTGCGTGAAGGCTGCATCACCAAATTCGTTCATACATCGGACCGGATCGGGCTCGTGGGCTGCACCACGCGGGCCACGAGGGCAGTCATCTCAGCCGAAGATCAGCGTTTCCTGGCATTGCTCTCGCCGCATCTGCGCCGTGCGTCGCTGATTGGAGACCTGCTCGATCAGACCCGCGTTACCGCCAATCTTTATCGCCAGGCGCTCGACCATTTGGCCGTGCCTGTTGTTCTGACCGGCGCCAATGGCGCGATCCTCCACGCGAACGGGGCCGCCGAACGGATGTTTTCGATGCAGGGCCCGATTCTTTCCAGGAAAGGCCTGCTCCAGGTGCAAAACCCGGCGGTGGCCCGTCCCCTTCTGGATGCGATCGCCAATGCCGCCAGCGCGGATGCCTCGCTTGGCGCCCGAGGCATAGGCCTGCCCATTTCGGCCCCGGGGCAGCCGCCGGCCGTCGCCTATGTATTGCCGTTGACCGAAGGAACCGCCCGCGCGGTTTTTCGGCCCGCTTGCGTCGCCGTCTTCGTGTCGACCACGACGTCCGCTTCGCCACTGCCGGAAGCCGTTCTCACCACATTGTTCGACCTTACGCCCGCGGAGGCGCGGGTGCTGCTGCGCATCGGCAGCGGATTGTCCGCCTCGAAGAGCGCATCGTCGCTCGGCATCGGCGAAACCACGCTGAAGACACACCTCAACCGCATCTTCGCCAAGACCGGCACGAGACGCCAGGCCGATCTCGTCAAACTCGTTTCGGACATCGGCACGCCGCTGGCAGCTGATTGGCGCTGAAGCCGCCGATCTGCTCCGCAGGGGAGACCGGCGGTTGCGCGCGTTCGCGGACCCAAGCCTGCTGATTTGCGCTCACTCCTGAAGAGCGTCGCGTCGAACGGATTCACGCGGCGCGCCGAGGGCTGGGATTCTTCGCGCGTCTCCTCTGGCCTGCCCGCCATCTTGCCCTCCCGGCCGTCGCTTCGGCCGTCACGATCGCCGATGTCGCGTCCTCTATGGACTCGCCCAAATACAACCCCATATTGAATCCATGGAGCTTTGAGCGTGACCTTCGCGCGGGTGGCCCTTCTTGCCGCGGCCTTCATCGTCGCGGCTGTTCTTTGTCCCTTCTCTTCGGCCGGGAGCGAGAGGGTCGCGTTGCGCATTGTCATTGACGGCGCCATCGGGCCGGCAAGCAGCAGGCAGCTCGAGGAGGCGCTTGATGCCGCGGCCAAACGGGACGCCACGGTCCTCATCCTGCAACTTGATACGCCGGGCGGGCTGGTTACCTCGATGCGCGAGATGATCGCCGATATACTGGCGTCGCCGCTGCCTGTCATCGGCTATGTCGCGCCGGCCGGCGGCCATGCAGCGAGCGCCGGCACCTACATCCTCTACGCCACCCATGTCGCTGTCATGGCGCCCGGTACCAATCTGGGTGCCGCGACGCCGGTGGAGATTGGCGGGCTGCCGTCGCTTCCGGGCGGCGAGAAGGGCGACCAGAAGGACGCCAGTGGACGGCCTGCGGGCGACGCGATGATGGCCAAGGTGACCAATGACGCCGTCGCCCTGATCCGTTCGCTCGCCGAACTGCGCGGTCGCAATGGCGACTGGGGCGAGAAGGCCGTGCGCGAGGCGGCGAGCCTTTCGGCCAATGCGGCGCTGCAGGAACATGTGATCGACTTCGTCGCCCGCGACACCACCGAACTCCTGCAACTGGCCGATGGGCGCACCGTCGATGTGGCCGGCAGGAAAGTGGGGCTGGCGACGAAAGGGCTGCCGGTCGAGACGCTGGAGCCCGGCTGGTTCATCCGGCTGCTTTTCGTCATCACCGATCCCAACACCGCCGTCATCCTGATGCTGGTCGGCGTCTATGGCATCGTCTTCGAGTTCACCAGCCCGGGTGCCGTGGCGCCCGGCGTCATCGGCACCATCTGCCTCGTGCTCGGCCTCTACGCGCTCGATCTCCTGCCGATCAACTATACCGGCCTTGCCCTGATGCTGCTCGGCGTCGTTTTCCTCATCATCGAGGCCTTCAATCCCACCATCGTGCTTGGGCTCGGCGGCGTGGCCGCCTTTCTGTTCGGCGCAACCATGCTGCTCAGGGTCGAGGGGCCGGGCTTTGCCATGTCATGGGCGGTCATCGGTCCCGCCGCCGCGCTGACGCTTGGATTGGCGCTGCTGAGCGGCACCTATCTCTGGGCGGCGCGCAAGAACCCGCCGCGCGTCGGCGGCGAGGCGATGCGCGGCCAGCTGGCCGAGATCCTCGATTGGCAGGGCGGCGAGGGCCATGTGCTGGCCCTGGGCGAGCGCTGGCGGGCGAAGGCCGACGAACCGATCGCGGCCGGCGACAGCGTCGAGGTGACCGATATCGCCGACCTCGTACTGACCGTGCGGCGGCGCGACACGGGAAGGAATGGAGCAAGACAATGATGATTGGTTACGTGGCCTATCTGATCGTTGCGCTGGTCGTGATCATATTTCTGTCCGCGTCCATACGCATCCTCCGGGAATATCAGCGCGGCGTGGTCTTCACGCTCGGCCGCTTCACCGGGGTCAAGGGGCCGGGTCTCATCATCCTTGTCCCCTTCATCCAGCAGATGGTGAAGGTCGACCTGCGCGTGGTGGTGCGGGATGTGCCGCCGCAGGACGTGATTTCGCGCGACAATGTCTCGGTCAAGGTCAACGCGGTGCTCTATTTCCGCATCGTCGACGCCGAGCGGGCGGTCATCCAGGTAGAAGACTTCATGGCCGCCACCAACCAGCTGGCGCAGACCACGCTGCGCTCGGTGCTCGGCAAGCACGAACTCGACGAGATGCTGGCCGAGCGCGACAGGCTCAACAGCGACATCCAGGAAATCCTCGACCAACGCACCGACGCATGGGGCATCAAGGTGTCCAATGTCGAGATCAAGCATGTCGACCTCAACGAAAACATGATCCGCGCCATCGCCAAGCAGGCCGAGGCCGAGCGGCTGCGGCGCGCCAAGGTAATCAACGCCGATGGCGAGCAGCAGGCGGCGGCGAAACTGGTCGAGGCGGGCCGCATGCTGGCGGCCGAGCCGCAGGCCATGCAGCTGCGCTATTTCGAGGCCTTGCACGACATCGCCGGCGAGCGCTCGTCCACGGTGGTGTTCCCGCTGCCGGTGGATCTGCTCAGCCAATTCCTGAAGGGGCAGGGGACGTGATGAAGGAGTGCGTAATCTCCCCCCTCGAGGGGGAGATGGCCGGCAGGCAGAGGGGGTCGGTTCGACCGGGCTTGGCCTTGCCTGCGCCGCAAGGGGAGTTGGCGCTCCACGTGTGGCGACCCCCCTCTGTCGCCTTCGGCGACGTCTCCCCCTCGAGGGGGGAGATTACTCCGTCCTAAATCAGCTTCTCCAGCGTGATCGGCAGATCGCGAACCCTCTTGCCCGTGGCGTGGAATACCGCGTTGGCGATTGCCGGGGCGACGCCGACGATGGCGAGTTCGCCGACGCCCTTGCCACCGAGCATCGAGGAATGCAGGTCGGGGATGCCGACCGAGATCACCTCGATGTCGGGAATGTCGGCATTGGTCGGCACCAGATAATCGGCGAGGTTGTTGTTGACGATGCGGCCGTGGCGGCGGTCCATGATGCCTTCCTCGAGCAGCGCCTGGCCGATGCCCATGATGATGCCGCCCTTCCACTGGCTTTCGGCGAGCTTCGGGTTGTAGAGCCGGCCCGAATCCAGCGCCGACACCACGCGCGACACGCGCACCGTGCCGAAATCCTCGTCGACGCGCACCTCGACGAAATGCGCGCACCAGGAGTGGCGGGAATAGTCGCCCTCGGTATGCGGCAGCGCCATGGCGATGGTGGTGTAGTTCTTGTAGCGGTCCTCGGCGCTCGAATTGGCCGGCATGGTGTCGCCCATCGCTTCGATGCGGTCGCGGCCGACGTTTTTGAGCAGTTCGGCGATCGAGACATCGGGGCCGTCGCCGCGCGGCGCGGTGATACGGCCGTTGGCGACGACCAGCGTGTTGGCCTGCAGGGCGTGGAAGGGCGAGCGCGGATCGCTGATCGCTAGGCCGATCAACTGGTCGAGCGCCGAGGTCGCGGCCTTGTAGACGGCACCGGTCATGACGCCGGCCAGCCGTGAGCCGCCGGTGACGCCGGCTCGGGGAAAGCGGGAATCGCCCAGCTTCACCACCACGTCGTCGGCTGGCACGCCAACCGTCTCGGCCGCGGTCTGCGCCAGGATGGTGTAGGTGCCCTGGCCCATGTCGATCGAGGAGCTTTCGACCTCGACCGAGCCGTCGGCCAGGATGCGCACGATCGCCTCGCCATAGGCGCGCCGCACCGGATAGGTGCCGGCGGCGACGCCCCAGCCGATCAACTGGTTGCCGTCGCGCATCGAGCGCGGCTCCGGCGTGCGCCTGACCCAGCCGAAGCGCTCGGCGCCCACGGCAAAAGCCTCGCGCAATTGCCTGGTCGACCAGGCTTTTTTCGCTTCCGGATCCTGTTCGGCGTAGTTGCGCAGCCGGATCTCCAGCGGATCGATGCCGACCTCGTAGGCGAGTTCGTCGATGGCGCTTTCGATACCGAAGGCGCTCGGGTTTTCGCCCGGCGCGCGCATGGCGCCCGGCACCACCGAATTCACCCGCACGACATTCTGCCTGGAGGAGAAATTCGGGGTCGCGTACATGATCGAAGTGACCGATCCCAGCGGCTCGACCCACATGCCGTCGATCGATGTTTCATTGACGCCGCGATGCACGATCGACTGGATCAGGCCGTCATGGTCGGCGCCGATCGTCACCGTCTGCCGGGTCGCGGCGCGGCCGCCGTAACCGGTGAAGGTCTGCGGGCGCGTCATCACCAGCCGCACCGGCCGGCCGAGCATCTTGGCGGCACATGCGGCCACCGCGCCATGGCTGAGCGCCAGCGCCTTGGAGCCGAAGCCGCCGCCAATATAGGGCGAGACCAGCCGCACATTCTCGAACGGCACGCCGAACCATTCGGCATAGGTGCGGGCCATGCCGTCCAGCCACTGGCTCGGCTCCCACACGGTCAGCCTGTCGCCCTCCCAGCGAGCGATCAGGCCATGCGGCTCCATCGGCGCCTGGTATTCGCGCGGGGTGTTATAGGCGGCGCAGATCCGCACCGGGGCCGAGGCGAAGGCGGCCTGGGCGTCGCCCCATTCCTTGGTCATGGCGTCGATCGGGATGCCGTCGCCGGCCTTGCCGTCGCTGAGGTCGACGATGGCCGGCGTCTCGTCATAGCTGACCTTGACGAGTGCCGCCGCGGCGACCGCCTGCTCGAAGGTCTCGGCGATGACAGCGGCGACATGCTGGCCCGAGAAGGTGATATCGCGCGCCAGCGGGCAATAGGGCTTGTCGGGCGGCGGCGTGCCGAACCAGTCCGAGGCGGTTTTCAGGCTGATGATGGTGTCTGGTGTGAGCACTTGCAGCACGCCCGGTGCCGCCTCGGCCGCCTTGGTGTCGATGGCGCGCACCTTGCCCGATGCGATCGTGCTTTCGACCAGCACGCCATAAACGAGGCCTTCGAGCTGCTGCTCGACGGCGTATTTCGCCGCGCCGGTGATCTTGGCCGGGCCGTCGACGCGCGAAAGCCGGCCGCCGACGGCTTCCGCCAGCGCGCCGTCGGAAGCATCGCCATGTCTTGTGTGAACGGTCATGCCGCTTCTCCCAATTTGAGGATGGCGCGCGCGACGACGCGCGGCGCGAGCTCGATCTTGTAGTGGTTGGCGCCATGGTCGACGGCGCCCTCGACGGCGAGCAGGCTGGCCGCCCGCACGGCGTCCGGCTCCAGCACCTTGCCTTTCAGGGCGTCTTCCACCGCCCGCGCGCGCCAGGGTTTGGTGGCGACGCCGCCGAGCGCCACGCGCAGGTCGCGGATGGTGCGGCCATCGGCTTCCAGTTCGAGCCCGACCGCGGCACTGGCCGCGGCGAATTCATAGGACTGCCGATCGCGGATCTTCAGATAGGTCGAGCGGCGGGCTGCGGCGGAGGAGGGGATTTCGATAGCGGTGATCATCTCGCCAGGCTCGATCGCATGCTCCCTGTCCGGCGTAGTGCCGGGCAGCAGGAAAAAGTCATCGACTAAAAGCTGCCGCTCGCCGAGACGGACTGTCGCGTCGAAGGCGACCAGCGCCGTGGCGAGGTCACCGGGGTACATGGCGATGCAGGCTTCGCTGGTGCCGAGCACCGCGTGCCCCCTGGTGACGCCGCCGATCGCCGAACAGCCGCTGCCGGGCTGCCGCTTGTTGCAGGCCGGAAAGTTCGAAGGATCGCGGAAATAGGGGCAGCGCGTGCGCTGCATCAGATTGCCGCCTATGGTCGCCATGTTGCGGATCTGCGCCGAAGCCGCTTGCCACAGCGCCTCCGAGACGGCGGGGAAACGGCTTTTGATGTCCGCGTGGTCGGCGACATGGCCCATGCGGGCGAGCGCGCCAATGGTGGCGCCGCGCTCGTCGACCGCGATCCGGTCCAGCCCCTCGAGGTGGGTGATGTCGACCAGCGTGTCGGGCTCGGCGACGCCGCATTTGGCGAGGTCGATCAGCGTGGTGCCGCCAGCCAGGAGCATGGCGCCGGGCAGGGCGGCCGCCTCACGCGCGGCATCCGTCGAGGTGGCTCGAAGATAGGAGAAGTCCTTCATGACGCGACCTCTAGGGCTGCCTGGCGGACAGCGGCGACAATGTGTGGATAGGCGCCGCAGCGGCAGAGGTTGCCGGCCATGTATTCGCGGATTTCATCGTCAGAGCCGGCATGACCCTCGCGAATGCAGGCCACCGCCGACATGATCTGCCCGGGTGTGCAATAGCCGCACTGGAAGGCGTCCTGCTCGAGGAAGGCAGCCTGCACGGGATGCAGTTCGCCCTCGCTTGCAAGCCCCTCTATGGTGGTGATGGCGCGGCCCTCGGCTTGCGCGGCCAGGGTCAGGCAGGCGAGCACGCGCTCGCCGTCGACATGCACGGTGCAAGCACCGCACTGGCCATGGTCGCAGCCCTTCTTGGTGCCGGTCAGGCCGAGGCGGTCTCGCAAGGCGTCGAGCAGCGTGACACGCGGCTCGAGTTGCAACTCATGATGCTGGCCGTTGATGTCGAGATGGACGGGGATTGTGTTCGTCATGGGCGTCTGGCTCCAGTTGCTTGACGCGGGGCGGAGAGTGTGGGGATGGCGGAACTGCTGATCTCCCTCCTTGAGGGGGAGATGCCCGGCAGGGGGGGTCGGTTCGACCGGATGCAACCTCCTGCGGCGGATGGGGGTTGGCGCTTCATGCGGGGCGACCCCCTCTGTCGCCTTCGGCGACATCTCCCCCTCGAGGGGGGAGATTACACGCTCGGCAGTTTGCAGACGTGACATACCGGTTCCCCTGATTATATGATAAAGGCACTCCACTAAAGCGGAGGAGCCTCCGTTTCTTACGTGGGGGCTGACCCGGCCGGGTTCAAGCCCCATATTTCGACAGTGGAGAAAAAATTGGCCGTTGAGCCGTCGATCATTGCTGAACAGACCGCCACGGCGGGCAAGCCGCTGCGCGCGGATGCCCGGCGCAATCGCGACCGGCTGGTCGAGGTGGCGGCGGAGGTGTTTGCGGAGCGCGGTATCGATGCCTCGCTGGAGGAGATCGCACGGCGCGCCGGCGTCGGCATCGGCACGCTCTACCGGCATTTCCCGACGCGCGAGCATCTGGTCGAGGTCGTCTACCGGCGCGAGGCGGAGGGGCTGTGCGCGGCCGCCGGCGAGCTTGCCCAAAAACATTCGTCAGATGTCGCGCTGGAAGAGTGGATGCGGCGTTTCGTCGATTACATCGCCACCAAGCGCGGTCTGGCGACCAGCCTGCGCATCCTGCTCACCACCAATTCGACGCTGTTTTCCGACACGTCGGGCCGGGTCTCACAGGCGCTGCGGCAATTGGTCGAGGCGGCGGTGGCCGACGGCACCATCCGCGGCGACGTCGACGCCTCGGACGTTCTGCACGCGCTCGGCGGCATCTACTCCGCGCCGGACACGCCGGAGTGGCGCGACCGCTCGCGCCGGCTGGTCAAGCTGTTGATGGACGGCTTGCGGTTCGGGGCGGGGACGTCGACGAAGGCCGATCGCTGACCGAGGCCAGCAGCGGCCAACGCTGCGATCCGCTCGCCGGGCCACAAGGCTCGCACAAGCGCCGGAGCCCAAAGTGCCACCTGCACATCGTGCAGGCGGCGTGGAGGCTGAACCAGCCGTAACCACCGCGTGGCAGAAGGCTTGAGGGCTTGAAAAGCGCGGCAGTTCAAATCGAGACATTCGACGATCAGAATCTCATCACGGGCAAGGCGCCCATCGTGCGGGCCGTCTTCGAGGGGCGGGATATCTCGCCATTGTGGAACGGGCTGTTCGGACGCATTTCCGCCGATGTCACCGATGCCGCGGCATTCCTGGACGTGTCCATCCTGCTTCATGCGATCGGCGAGGAAGACAAGGCGGCGCTCAGCCAGAAGGCGGCGCTCGAGATGAGCCGCCAATACCGGGTCCGCAACGGACGCGGCACGGGCCTGAACGTCCTTGTCTTCATGACCGCCGGCGACTTCATGGCCAACACGCCGATCGAATTCCTGCTCGAGGATTCCGACACGAACCTGCTGCTCTATTATGTCGATGCCGACACGGCCGATCTGAAGGACGTGCCCGAGCATGACGTCGCGTTCGTGGCTGTCGGCGAATCGGCAGCAAATCTGGCGGTTCTGGCGAACCTCGACCGGTTGCTGGGCGATTGGGCCGGGCCGATAGTCAACAATGCGCCGCGCCGCATCATGGCGCTGTCCAGGCATGGCGTCGCCGAGGCGCTGAAGGACGAGCCTTCGATCCTTGCCCCGCCCGCCGCGCGCCTTGACCGTGCCGTTATCGAGAGACTGGCTTGCGGGGAAATCGAGGTCGCGGCAATCCTCGCGGCGAAGGCGTTTCCGGTGATCGTCCGCCCGGCCGGCACGCATGCCGGCAAGGGCATGGAGAAGATCTCCACGCGATCGGAGCTTTCGGCCTATTTGATTTCGCACGCCGAGGCCGAATTCTATGTCACGCCATTCATCGACTACAGCGGGACGGACCGCAAATTCCGCAAGCAACGCGTCGCGTTCATCGGCGGGCGCCCCTATGCCAGCCATCTCGCGGTTTCCGAACATTGGATGGTCCACTATCTGAATGCCGGCATGACCCAGCACGAAGAAAGGCGTGCCGAGGAAGCGGCCTGGATGGCCAGCTTCGACAGCGACTTCGCGGTGCGCCACGCGCATGCCTTCGAAGCCCTTCACCGGCGCCTCGGGCTGGACTATTTCGCCATCGATTGCGCTGAACTCGCCGACGGCCGGCTGCTGGTGTTCGAGGCGGATGTGGCGATGATCGTCCATTCAATGGATTGGGAGAGTATCTTTCCCTACAAGAAGAGCGCCATGCGCAAGCTCTTCGCGGCATTCGAAAATGCGCTGGCACGGCGCGCGGCGCGCAAGTCGACGCCGCTTTGATCGCAACCAACTCACCACTGCCCTGATTTCGGAGACCATCATGCCTGCAATTCAGCGCGGGATCCTGCCGGTGCCGATGCGCCCGGACCTGGAAACGGTTGGCCTCCGCGCGGATTCGCCGGCATCCGTTTCATTCCTGCTCCAGACAGGCGGCGACAGACGTATCTGGCCGGACGCGATCACGCGGCGCAATCGCTATGGCACGCGCGCCACCCCGGCGGACGACGAGATCTCATTCTCGTCGACGACGGCAAGCAACATATCCCGCGAAGGATTCCAGGCGGCCGGTGCCGAGCTCGCGCGTCTCATCGACATCGCGTCGCCTTCCCCTGTCGCCTCCGAGCAATGGTTCGCCGACATCCGGGACCGGATCGCCGGCAACCTCGGCTGCGCTGGCGCGCAGGTGGTGCTCGCGGCTTCTGGAACGGATGCGGAGCTTCTCGCTCTCTGCATGGTCGCGGGCGTCTCCAGGCGCCCCTTGACCAATGTGCTTGTCGCGCCCGATGAAACGGGAAACGGCGTTCCACGGGCGGCGGCAGGGTTCCATTATTCGGATTTGACCGCTCTCGGCAGCACCGTCGAGGCTGGTGCGCCGGTCGAGGGGCTGCCGCCGGACCGCATCGAGGTGCGCACGATCGCCATCCGCAACGAGATGGGCGAGCCTCGCCATCAGCATGACATCGATGCCGACGTCATCGCTGCCGTCGAGCTGGAGCTGAAGCGGGATCGCGATGTCCTCGTCCATGTGCTCGATGCGTCCAAGACCGGGCTGCCTGCCGTAAGCCGACAGGCGGCGCGCCACGTCGCGGCCCTTGCCCCGGACCGGGTGCGGGTCATCGTCGATGCCTGCCAGTTCCGCGGCTCGATCTCGCGCTTGAGGCAGGACCTCGCGGATGGGTTTCTGGTGGCCTTGACCGGATCCAAGTTCGTCGCTGGCCCGCCTTTCTCAGGCGCTCTCCTTATCCCTGCGGCTTTTGCCGAGGAACTTGCCGCGAGATCCGACATTCCAGCCGGCCTTGCGGAATACAGCGCGGCGCAGGACTGGCCCGCGGCCCTTCGCCAACGGATGCGGTTCGGCTTCAACTCGGAACTGAACCTGGGACTGGGGCTGCGCTGGGTCGCGGCGCTCGCCCATCTCGACCGCTACGCCGCGATCGACGAGTCCCGGCAAAGCCTCGTCAAGGAGCAGTTTGTCCGCCTGGTGCGGTCTCGAATCGGTGCGGTGAAAGGCGTCTCGCTGCATCAGGATGATGAAGGCGACCACCTCGGCTCCCGCGCTATGGTCCCGTTGACCGTCATGAACGGGGCCGGCGCTTTCGCGTCGTTCGAGGAGTGCCAGGGCATCCAGCTGTCGATGCGCGATCTCAGCGGGGGACCGATCTGCCATGTCGGGCAAGCCGTGCGGCTCGGTTCGCGCACGGTCCTGCGCGTCGCCGCCTCGGCTCCCGATGTCATAGGCGTTGCGCAGGCGATGTCGGCCGGCCAGCCGCTGCATCAGGCCTTCGCTCCGATGGAAGCCAGGCTCGACGTCTTCTTCCACAAATTGTCGGCGGTCCTTCATCATCGCCGAGGCGCCTGATGCCGCGGGCGATCGAGCAGGAGCGCGTGGCGGCAACAGAAGCGGCCGACACCTCCGGCAACCTTGATCCATCGGACTGGGATCAGTTTCGCGAGCTCGCGCACGGCTTGCTGGACGACATGATCACCCATATCGAAACGATCAGGCAGAGACCGGTATGGCAGCGGCCCAGCGATGAGGCGCGCGCCAGGTTTGTCCGCCCGCTGCCGAAGCAGTCCAGCGAACTGGGCGATGTCCTGGACGATGTGCGCACGCACATCGTGCCGTTCGCCACCGGCAACCTGCATCCGGCGTTCATGGGGTGGGTCCATGGCGCGGGCACGCCGATCGGCATGGTCGCGGAAATCGTCGCCAGCGGCCTGAACATGAATTGCGGCGGCCGCGACCATGCCGGTCTCGTGGTCGAACAGCAGATCGTGCGCTGGATGAGCGAGGCGCTCGGCTACCCCGCTGGGGCAAACGGCCTGTTCCTCACCGGCTCGTCAATGGCAAACTTCGTCGCGGTGACGATCGCCAAGACCGAGGCGCTGGGCCAGTCCGTCCGCGAGACCGGGCTGCGCGACTGCGACCGCCAGCTGGTCGCCTATACATCGGCCGAAGCCCATTCCTGCATCGCGCAGGCAATGCAGCTGTCCGGCATCGGATCGGCAAATCTGAGGACAGTCGCGGTCGACGATGCCGGGAGGATGCTGTCTGGCGCGCTGTGCGACACTATCGGGGAAGATCGGGCGGAAGGTTTCTTGCCGTTCCTGGTCGTCGGTACGGCGGGAACGGTAAACACCGGGGCGATTGATCCGCTGGCGGAAATCGCTGAAATCGCGTCCAGGGAGAAACTCTGGTTTCATGTCGATGGAGCGATCGGTGCACTCGCCGTGCTGTCCGATTCCCTGCGCGAACTGTTCAAGGGCATCGAGAATTCGGCGTCGGTGGCGCTCGATTTCCACAAAGGGGGCCAGGTTCCCTACGATGCCGGCTTCCTGCTGGTGCGCGACGGCGATGCCCAGAAGCGCACGTTCGCGCAGCCGGCCGCCTATCTGCAGCGTGGTGACCGGGGGCTCGCCGCCGGCGAAACCTGGCCCTGTGATCTCGGTCCGGACCTGTCGCGCGGGTTCCGCGCCTTGAAAACGTGGATGACGATCGAAGCGCTTGGAACCGATCGCATCGGCGGCTCGATAGCACACACATGCAGGCTCGCCCGCCATCTCGCCGAAACCCTGGAACGCCACCCTGCATTCCAGCTGAAAGCGCCCGTGGCGCTCAACATCGTCTGTTTCGGCATTCGCGGGGCGGACTCTGAATTCATCCGCGACCTGGTGCTGGATCTGCAGGAATCCGGCCTGGCCGCGCCTTCGTGGACGACCCTCAACGGCGAACTGGTGGTGCGTTGCGCCATCGTCAACCATCGCACGACAAAGGCCGACATCGACGGGTTCGTGGATACTCTCGACAGGTATCTGGCCGATCGCGGCTTTCATCCCGCCGCTGCCCCGTCAACTCGCCATCGGTGATCGACGGTGCCACGGCGCGAAGGGCTCTATCGGACCTGCCGGCCGGAGATCACCCTCAGCCACGGCGCCAGATGGAAAGCGCTCATCAGCAGATACATCGCCGGCATTCCGGTCAGGATTGGGCCGGTCAGCGGCGAAGCGCCCATGCACAGCATGGCGCCGTCACCCCCTTGAAGGCAGGAGAGCAAGGCCATCAGCGCGAAAGTGGGCGCCGCGGCGAGGCACAGCCAGTCGGCGATGCCGAGATGGGCGGCATTTTTTTCGGGAGTCGCGCCGCCGATGCCGGAATGGGTATCGCTCATGGTCTTTTCCTTGATGGTTGCGAGCCGTCGGAATCTGGTTTCCTCGCCCTGCCGAAGGGGAGAGGAAACCAAGCTGCATACCCCTCTACTTGTCGCCCTTGTCGCGGAAGGCGGCTTCGCCGGCGGCGGCCACTTCGGCCCATTTCTTGTCGGCCCCGGCCTCGTAATTGTCGTGCCAGTTCCACCAGCTGTAGAGCGGGGTCTGGGGGTAGCCTTCGGGCGAGTCTTCCCAGACCTCCTGGCGGCCGAGCGGCGTTGCGTCGAGATAGCTCCAGACCGTGCCCATCGCCTCGTCGCCGCGGTTGTTGATGAAATAGGTGCGGAAGATGCGCTCGCCGTCATGGATGAACACGTTGTGGCCGTGCCATTCGTCGACGCCGAAATCCTTGTCGAAGCTGTCGGTGATCGTGTACCAGGGCATGTCCCAGCCCATCCGCGTCTTCAGCCGCGCGATGTCGGCCTGCGGTGCGCGCGAAGCGTAGGCAAGCGTGGTGTCGCGGGCGTTGAGATGGGCGAGGTGGCCGACCTGGTCGGCGCCGAGCGAGCAGCCGCGGCAGGCATGGTCGGGCCAGCCATAGACGCCGGGCTCGAAGAAGGCGCGGTAGACGATCAGCTGGCGGCGGCCTTCGAACAGGTCGAGCAGGCTTGCCTTGCCATTAGGGCCTTCGAAGACATAGGCCTTGTCCACTTCCAGCCACGGCATGCGCCGGCGTTCGGCGGCGAGCGCGTCCTTGGCGCGCAACGTCGCCTTTTCCTTCACCAGCATCTTTTCGTGCGCGGCGTCCCATTCCTGTCGTGAAACGATCGGCGGGGTCTTCATCGTCATGTGCTTGGTCATTGGTCTTCTCCTTTGTCAGTCATGGCGTCGTTGCGGGCTGTCGTTGCCTGGGCATCCTGAGCCATGGTGGAGCCGGGCGAAGCGGGCGATGCAAATGCAATGGCATCCGCATCCTCGGGTCCGGCACAGCAGGGGTGGCGCCGCGTGTGCGCGGTGCTGCCGTTGGTTGCGTCGGTGGACATTCAGTGTTCTCCGTTGTTGCGCCGCGCCGCCGATGCGGCTTGCTGCTTGGCTGCGGTGACTTAAGTTAGGGCGGTGCTTTGCGGGGGTGGGAGTTACAAGTGTGACGGGATTTGAATGGACTCGCTGATCACGGCGGCGGCGCTGGCACTGGCGGGAGGCGATCCGCTTGGCGCGCTTGACCGGGTCGCCTTGCGCGAGGACGCGCCGGCTCTGGCGTTGCGCGGCATCGCCATGGCGCAGCTCGGCGACTTCGAGCGCGCCAAGCAGCTGTTGCGGCGCGCCACGCGCGCCTTCGGCCCGAAAGAGGCTGTCGCGCGCGCCAGATGCGTCGTCGCCGAGGCCGAGATCGCCCTGGTCTCGCGCGACCTCGGTTGGCCGGCGAAGGCGCTCGACGCGGCGCGCGCGACGCTGGAAAAGCATGGCGACCGGCTGAACGCAGCGCATGCAGGCCACCTCAAGGTGCGGCGCCTGCTGCTGATCGGCCGTCTCGACGAGGCCGAGCATGTGCTGGCAGGGCTCGACCCGACGCCGCTTCCGCCGGCCGCCCGGGCCGCGCATGAGCTCGCGGTCGCCGGCATCGCCATGCGGCGCCTGCGGACCCGGCCGGCGCGCGCGGCGCTGGAATGGGCCCGTAACGCCGCCCGCCAGGCCGGCATTGCCGGCCTCATGGCGGAGGTCGACAGCGCATCCCTTGCCCTGGAGACACCCGCGGCAAAGCTGATCTCGCAAGGCACGGAGCGGCCGCTGCTGCTCGAAGAGGTCGAGACATTGCAGGGATCACCAGCGCTGATCGTCGACGCCTTCCGCTATACGGTGCGCAGCGGCGAGACAACGGTTTCGCTGGCGAGCCGGCCGGTGCTGTTCGCGCTGGCGCGTGCGCTCGCTGAAGCGTGGCCTGGGGATGTGTCGCGCGAGGAGCTCGTGGCGCGGGCCTTCGGCGGCAAGCATGCCGATGAATCGCACCGCGCCCGCCTGCGCGTCGAGATCGGCCGGCTGCGCGCCGAGCTTGGCGTGTTGGCGCATATCAACGCCACCAGGCGCGGCTTCACGCTGGCGCCGCTTCAGGCGCGCGCCGTGATGGTGCTGGCGCGGCCGATCGAGGAACGGCACGCGGCCGTGCTTGCCTTGCTTGCCGATGGCGAGGCCTGGTCGAGCTCGGCCCTGGCGCTGGCGCTCGGAACCAGCCAGCGCAGCGTGCAGCGGGCGCTCGAGCCGCTCGCCGAGGCCGGCAAGGTGCAGTTTTTCGGCCATGGCCGTGCGCGCCGCTGGATGACGCCACCGGTGGCGGGATTCACGACCACCTTGTTACTCCCGGCGCCGCTGCCGAACGGCTAGAACATGGTCCTGAAAAGTGGAATCCGTTTTGGGAACGGATCATCTTCCAAAGAAACGGACAGGGAAAATGACCACGGTTGAGGACCAGGACATGAAACATTCAGCGGCCGAAATCCTGCGCGAATACGGACCCTTTTCAGGGGTGGACCAGGTCGCGGGCGTGAGCTTCGACGGCAAGAATGTCTGGTTCGCCTCAGGCGACAGGCTGAACGCGTTCGATCCGGAAAGCGGGCAGACGCTGCGTTCGATCGACGTCGCCGCCCATGCAGGCACCGCCTATGACGGCCGGCATTTCTTCCAGCTAGCCGGCGACCGCATCCAGAAGATCGATCCCGATACTGGCGGGGTGCTCTCCACCATTCCGGCGCCAGGCGGCGGCCGCGACTCCGGGCTGACCTGGGCCGAGGGCACGCTCTGGGTCGGGCAGTACCGGGAGCGCAAGATCCACCAGATCGATCCCGAGAGCGGAAAAATCCTGCGCACGATCGAGTCCAACCGCTTCGTCACCGGGGTGACCTGGGTGGACGGCGAACTGTGGCACGCCACCTGGGAAGGCGACCAGAGCGATATCAGGCGCATCGATCCGGAGACCGGAAAGGTGCTCGAAAGGCTCGACATGCCGGCCGGCAAGAACGTGTCGGGGCTGGAATCCGATGGCGGCGACTGCTTCTTCTGCGGTAGCGGCCCCGCCGGCGTGGTGCGCGCGGTGCGCCGGCCGAGGTGAGGGTGCAGAGACAAAAGGGCGGACTACGAACCAGCGTCGCGTTCCTTCACACTCCCCTCTGTCAGGCAGGACAGAGGGGGTGCTTCGCGCCACTATCCACAATTGGCATAGTTACATCTCACGCGAATTTGCCGCCGGCGACTGGCCGTCGTCCCAGGTCGTGCCTAGATAGGCTGCGTCGGGCGATCGCCCGGACATTTCCTACGCAAAGGACCCCCCATCATGCCCGAACAAATCACGTTGAACGACGGCGCGACCATTCCTCAACTTGGCCTTGGCGTGTGGCAGGTCGATCATGACATCACCGCGCAGGTGGTGGGCTGGGCAATCAAGGCCGGCTACCGGCTGATCGACACGGCCGAGGGTTACCAGAACGAGGAAGGCGTCGGCGAGGCGATCCGTGGTGCCGCCGTGCCGAGAAGCGAGCTGTTCATCACCTCGAAGCTGCGCAACGGCGCGCACCAGCGCGACGCGGCACTTCGCGCCTTCGACCATACGATGACGAAGCTCGGCATCGAGCAGCTCGACCTCTTCCTCATCCACTGGCCGGTGCCCAGCCAGGACAAATATGTCGAGGCCTGGAAGACTCTGATCGAGCTGAAGCAGGCCGGCCGCATCAAATCGATCGGTGTTTCGAATTTCAACAAGGATCATCTGGAGCGCATCATCGGCGAAACCGGCGTGACGCCCGTCGTCAACCAGATCGAGCTGCATCCGCGTTTGCAGCAGCGCGCGCTGCGCGAGTTCCACGAAGCCATGGTATCCATACCGAAAGCTGGAGCCCGCTCGGCAGCGGCCGGCTGATCGGCGACGCAACCCTGTCAGCCATTGCCAAAAAGCACGGCAAGTCGACGGCGCAGGTGATGATCCGCTGGCACCTGCAGCAAGGGTTGATCGTCATCCCGAAATCGATCCACCAGGACCGCATCGCGGCCAATTTCGATGTCTTCGACTTCGAACTGGACGCCCTGGATTTGAAGGCGATCGACGGCATGGATTCGCGCGACGGCCGGACGGGGCCGAACCCGGCGACGGCTGCATTTTTGTTCTGAGAGGGCGAAGCTGCCAATCTCCCCCCAAGTGGGGGAGATGTCCGGCAGGACAGAGGGGGGCGCGAAGGATCGCCAGCCTATTCCGTCAGTTCAGCCAATCCCGCTGTAATAACAATGTGCTGGCAAGCATTGTCGATGTCGCGGATCACATCTTCATTCCAGAACCGCAGCACAGTCCAGTCGTCTTGTTCCAGGCGTTTCGTCCTAAACGCGTCAGCCGCAGCAAGATCCGCATCGCCGTGCTGTGAACCATCGACTTCCACAATCAGTTTCTTCTCCGGACAGGCAAAGTCGACGATATAGCCGGCGATCGGGAATTGCCTGCAAAACCCAGGCCCATCAAACGATCCGCGCGAAGCTCGTTCCAAAGCCTCAACTCTGCGTCGGTCATGACCTTGCGCATCGATTTGGCGTTTGCGCGGTTCTGTGGAGGCATGGGCGTATGCGGCATGGCTGTCCGGTCGGTTATTGATGCCGCGCTCTACGGCGCCCCCCTCTGTCCTGCCGGACATCTCCCCCACTTGGGGGGAGATCAGCAGCTCCGCCGATGGCCCTTAAATCCCCGAGCCGTCCAACTGCCCGGCGTCGTCGCCTTCCCAGGGGGCAGGCATGGAGGCGCGGGCGAGGTTGGCCGAGGGCAGGGGCATCCAGCATTTCAGCTCCGGCTCGGCATATTCGATGACGCGGCCCGGGGAAGAATCAGAGGCGCGCCAGCCCTCTTCGGCAAACTGGTCGGCGCGCGACCAGTAGGCGAGGTCGACTTCCGCCGGTCCCTGTTCGGAGGGACGGACCGTAACCAGAATCCGGCTGCCGTCCTTCGGCGCCGTCGACATGTGGCGCCACCGTTCGGGCTCGTCCATCGCATTTCCTCCTCGCACTTGCCTTGCGCAGTCCGGGCTGGCGGTGGGCATTGCCGGAACTGCCCTTCACATGAAGTGTCGCCTCGCGGTCCGGGCCGGTCAACCCCGGCTTTGCCCCAGACAACGGGTTTTGTGCGCCGTCGGCGCGGCGTCGGGGTATGGCAAGGATGAAAGGCGGCGACCGGCGCATACTTGTGGAGAGAACTTGAAAACGCCGGCCGCCATTTGGGGCGTTGGGGTGCATCACATTGCAGGGTCAGGCTACGCGGATGCCTGACGGCTTCAATCGGAACGCCGGCCCATGGTGAACAGGTGGTTACTATCCACAGGCTCTGCGGCGATCGGTCGGCTGCCCGCCAGTTCCGCCTGGCCTGCTGGCCTCCCCAGGGCAACTCACCGCTCCTCACGGCTGTGCGCAACGCGAAGCCTCTGCCCGGTGCGGCTCGACGCGCCGCGATGGGGTTGATAAGCCCGTCTGCGAAGGGAGAGCCTGAGTCGAGACATGACCGTTGCGATCGAGATGGGCCACACCACGGCGGGCGCACCGGCGAACCTTGATCTCGAGGAGCTGCTGGCGACCCGTCTTCTGGTGCAGGGCAATTCGGGCTCCGGCAAGTCGCATCTCTTGCGCCGGCTGCTGGAGCAGAGCGCGCCCTGGGTGCAGCAGACCATCGTCGATCCCGAAGGCGACTTCGTGTCGCTGGGCGAACGTTATGGCCATCTGGTGATCGATGCCGAGGAGCATACCGAGCGCGGCCTGCAGGCGGCCGGCGAGCGGGCGCGCATCCATCGTGTCTCCACGGTGCTCAATCTCGAAGGGCTCGATGCCGAGAACCAGATGCGGCGGGCCGCCGCTTTCCTCGGTGGGCTGTTCGAGGTGGCACGCGACCACTGGTACCCGATGCTGGTGGTGGTGGACGAGGCGCAGCTGTTCGCGCCGGCTGTGGCTGGCGAGGTTTCCGACGAGGCGCGCAAGTTGTCGCTTGGCGCCATGACCAATTTGATGTGCCGTGGCCGCAAGCGCGGGCTGGCCGGCATCATCGCCACGCAGCGGCTGGCCAAGCTCGCCAAGAACGTCGCGGCCGAGGCGTCCAATTTCCTCATGGGCCGCACCTTCCTCGACATCGACATGGCGCGCGCCGCCGATCTCCTGGGCATGGAGCGGCGCCAGGCGGAAGCGTTCCGCGACCTGGAGCGCGGGCAGTTCATGGCGCTGGGGCCGGCGCTGTCGCGGCGGCCGCTCGGCCTGCGCATCGGCCCGACCGATACAAGCCCGCGCAACGGCACGCCGCGGCTGATGCCGCTGCCGGGGGCCGCGCTCGAGGATGCCCGTTCGATCATCCTGGCGGCGCCGCCGCCCGAGGCGGTGCGCGCGCCGCGCCGGACCGCGTCACCGGACCTGCTGGATCAATTGATGGCGGCGAAATCGGCGGCGCTGGAAATCCGGCCCGAGCCGATGGAACCGCCGATCAGCGCCGAGGATCTGGCGGAGCGGCGCGAGCGGGTCGACCGTGTGCTGCGCGCCGTGCTGGCGGAGCCCGATGCGGGTTTTCGCGTCATCGGCGTGCTCTACCAGGAGTTCGTCGTGCGCTGCCGCATCGAGGGCCTCGCCTCGGTGGTGCCCGATCTGCCCGCGTTCCGCCGCATGCTGACGCGCGCGCGTGCCGGGCTGGGGTCCGAGACCACCGAGGACGATGCGTGGCGCGACGTTTCGGTCCGCGCCTCGCTGCTGCCCGACGACATGCAGGGCGTGTTCATGATGATCGCGCGTGCGGCGAAAGAGGGCTGGCCGTGCCCGAGCGACGCCGCGATCGCCCGCGCCTATGGCTCGCATTCGCTGCGCCGGGCCCGGCGTCTCCTGACCTATATCGAGGAGCAGGGCCTGATCGTGTGCCAGGTCGACGGCACGGGCAAGCGCACCGTGACGCTGGTGGAACTCGCCTGGGCCACGGCGCCCGGCGATCCCAATGCCGAGGAGGCGGAGCAGGGCAGCCTGGCGCTGTGAGGGGACTATGACGCGTTCAGCATCCGGCGGATCGCACAGGCTGCCCGACGGCAATGTTGCCCGTCTGCGGGCCGGCTTCCGCAAGAGCTGGCGGACGCCGCTGGCCCGGCGGCGGTCCTGAGGTCACTCATCGGCTTCCGGTGAGGGTGGCGCGGCCGCCAGTTGTCTCCAACGAGGCCGGACCAGGCCTGTTACATTAGCGAACGCTGATGAAATGGTGTATGGATGCGAAAGCGGTCCCCGGCGATCGCGGTGTCGGGCTCCGCTTCAAAAAGATGGGAGGATGCCATGGCCGAAGCTGCAATGAACGTCACGAAACTGGAAGCCAAATCGCATGACAAACCGGACGAGGTGCGCTCGCCCGCCAAGACGCGCGTCGAGGTGGTGCGGCTGCCAGGCTACACGCTCGCGCGGATGAACATGGAGCCAGGCTGGCGATGGTCCGAATGCGTGAAGCCGGTGGTCAAGACCGACAGCTGCCAAGTCTCACATGTCGGCTATGTCGTGTCGGGGACAATCACGATCAAAATGAAGGACGGGACGCAAAAGACCTTCAGTGAAGGCATGTCCTACACGATCCCGCCCGGCCACGACGCCTGGGTGGAAGGCAAGGCACCGTTCCAGTGCATCGAAGTGCTGAGCGCCGAACAGTACGCCAAACCGGTCTAGGCTCGATCTGCGGATATGTCATCGCGTTCAGTCGCACTGGAAGGGCTATAGCGGCCAAAAGGACGACGCGCCGGTCAGACCAATTCGGCCAGCACGGAACTTGGTCGGCCGGCGCCTGGGCTTGGTAAGTGGCCCAAGCCATAAACCAGCGCGAGCGCGGTCTCAGTGCCGATGGCTCGCACCTTGGTAAGCCACGCTTTTTATTAGCATTATGAAACCAATGTGGTCGGCCGTCGTTGAGGGGCGCGAGGGCAATCATGACCGATCTCAGCGCCAAAGTCGCCAAGGACCAAAGCAACGTCTTGGCAAAAGGACCATTTCAGCGCCTCCTGCGGACCATCGGCCCGGGTTTCATCACCGGCGCCTCCGACGACGATCCCTCAGGCATCGGCACCTACAGCCAGGCTGGAGCGCAACTCGGGTTCTCTATCAGCTGGACGCTTCTCTTCACTTTCCCTCTCATGGCGGCGATCCAGGAGATAGCGGCGCGGTTAGGCCGAACCACGGGGCGGGGCATATCCGGCAATCTCTGCCGGCACTACCCGGTTTCGCTATCGTGGTTTGTCGTTACGCTGGTGTTTGTCGCCAACGTCGTCAACATCGGGGCTGATCTCAGCGCCATGGGCGACGCTCTAAAGCTCCTGGTTGGTGGCCCGAGCTCGCTTTATGTCGTCCTTTTCGGTGCGATTTGCATCTCGGCGATCGTGTTCCTGAACTATTCGAGATACGTCACCGTCCTCAAATGGACGACACTCAGCCTGTTCGCTTATGTCGGTGCCCTTTTCCTCGCGCATGTACCATGGGGTGAGGCGGCAAGCGGCATTCTGATTCCCAGCATAAGCTGGAACGAGACCTTTTTCACGACGCTGCTTGCAATCCTGGGCACGACCATTTCGCCTTATCTGTTCTTCTGGCAAGCCTCGGAAGAAGTCGAGGAACAGCAACTCGATCCCAAGGCCAAGCCACTCCGTTGGGCGCCTTGGCAGGCCTCGCCGGCGTTTTCACGCATCCGCGCCGACACGCTGATGGGAATGGCCTTCTCGAATCTGATCGCGATCGCCATCGTCATCACCAGTGCCGCGACCCTGCACAAGGCCGGGGTGACGGATATCGGTTCTTCGACAGACGCCGCAAAGGCCTTGGAGCCGGTGGCCGGCCGTTTCGCATTCGTAATCTTTGCCGCTGGAATCATCGGCACCGGGCTGCTCGCCGTGCCTGTCCTCGCAGGCTCAGCCGCCTACGCGGTGGGCGAAGCTTTTCGCTGGCCAGTCGGTCTTGAGCGCCGGCCCAAGGAAGCTGTCGCCTTCTACGCCACCCTGGCGAGCGCCGGGGCCTTGGGGATGGGGATCATGTTTACACCGATCGACCCCATCAAGGCGCTTTACTGGAGTGCCGTGATCAATGGCGTCTGTGCGGTGCCGGTGATGGCGGTCATGATGCAGATGACCCATCGCCGGGAGATTATGGGAGAATTCCCCGTGCAAGGCTGGCTACGCGCGCTTGGATGGTTATCCACGCTCGTCATGTCGCTCTGTGTCCTGGGCTTGGTCTTGCAATGGGTGCTCTGAGCTACCGTGATCTCGCACAATCGGCTCTGGCACGAGATGGACACCGCGCCATGGTGAGGCGACTCGATCAGTTCCCGCCAATCGGATCGAGCAAGCCGAAGATCGAGACGAGCAAGATCGCGGCAAGGCCGAGGCCTATCTCTGCCAGCGTGCCTGTCCGGATTGCGGCGAGGGCGGAGGCGCGATGTCGGCCGAGGCGCGGCACGAACCAATAGCGGTTGAGGATAGCTGCCGCCGTCATGAGGAAGACGACGACGATCTTTGCCGTCAGCAGCGCCCGGTAGGTAGGGGAGATGCCGAGTGGCCAGCCGACGATGAACAGGCTATTGCCGATGCCGGACAGGATCGCAAGCGCGACAGCCCAGTGGCCGGCGGTCGAAAAGCGGCGCAGCGCCACTGTCGCGTCGGCCTTGAAGGGCGGCTGGCCGAATTGCGCGAGCACAATGAGCAGCGGCGGCAGCGCGCCTATCCATGCGCCGGCGGCAAGCACGTGCAGGACGTCGTTTAGCGGATGAACAACGCCTTGCCAGCCGCCCTGCATGACCGCATGTCCGCTGAAGGCGAGCGCGGCCAGACCGAGCGCTGCCGCGCCGGCGGTCGCTGCCGTCTTGAAGCGGGCAGGAGACAATTGCGAAAAGACAAGGATGACGACAGCCGCGAGTTGCGCCAGCCATGCCGTCCCGACGCTGGTCGTCATCAGCACATCGGTCAGTACCCGCCCGTTCACCGCATCGGTCCAGCCGTCGCCGATCATGGCGGTCTGGATCGGCAGGGCGAGAAGCGTGGTGGCCAGCGCAAGCCCGACCGCAACGAGGCGGGAACCAGCCAGCCGGTCGGCGATCGGCCCGGCCAGGCGCCGAGGCACAAGCGCCGCCAGGTAGCCGAAGCCGCCCCAGAGCATCATCAGCGCCGCATCGTGAACGAAGCGGCAGGCCATGAGGAAAGTGTCCGGCATCATCGGGCGGCCGGGGGAGGCAACATTGGGCGGTCCGTCATCACGAAAGCGAAAAGAGGGGGCATGATCGTGGGCCCCTCTGATCGATCACGGCTTCACGGTGAACTTGTAGTCGCCATGCGTCTTGTGGCCGTCCCGCGACAGCGCATGCCACTCGACCTTGTAGGTGCCGGCGGCGAGCCCGGCGGGAAGATCGACCATGAATGTCTTGTCGCCGTCCATCAGCATGTCGCCGTCGGTCTTGACTTGCTTCTTGTCCGGTCCGGTGACGTTTACGCCGGTGAACTTCAGGTTGAGCTCCTCGCTGAATTTGAGATCAAGTTCGGTAGGAGCGTCTTTCACCGTGCCGTTTATCGGCGGCTGGGCAGCTTCCAGATGGGCATGGGCACAGGCGGTGCTCGAAAGCATGGCGGAGGCGGCGATGAAAGCAGCTGCGAGCAAGATGTTGCGCATGGATCTGTTCCTTGGTGTCTTAAGAACGGGATAACGCGACATTTCCAAGCCCAAGAGCAAGGCATTTAAGGCCAAGGCGTCAAACAAACGCGTGATCCGGGCCTGCACCGCCCCTCGCGAATTGCAGCCATCGGGCGGCAGGTGTCGGCTTCCGGCTCGAATCAGCCGTTTGTTCTCTATCGCTCCTCCACAATCCGCAGATACGCCGCCGTCACGAACAGCACGATCAGCCCGAACAGGATCCGTCTCGCACCTTCCGGCATCTGCAAGATCGTCAGCAGCGTCGTCAAAACGGTCAGGATGAGTGCGCCGATGATGGTGCCGGTGTAGCCGCCGCGGCCGCCGAAGATGGAGGTGCCGCCGATCACGGCCGCCGCCACCGAGGGCAGAACCAGCGGTTCAGCGAGCGACAGGGACGGGGCCTTGATCAGGCCGATATAGAGCAGGCCGGTGATGCCGGCGAGCACGCTCGAGGTGATGTAGAGCGCGGTGATCACCTGCCAGTATTGCACGCCGGAGAGGCGCGTGGCGCGCTCATTGTCGCCGACGGCGTAGAGCAGACGGCCGAAGCCGGTGCGGGCCAGCGTGAAGACGATGAGGGCCGCCAGCGGCACGTATAGCAGCAGGGCGTTGGGGAAACCCCAGGTGACGCCGGTGCCCAGCCAGTTGAGGAAATCCGGTATCCTGGCGCCCGACGCAATCACCGTGCGCTGGTAGACCTGCAGGCAGCCGGTGCCGATCAGGCTGGTGCCCAGCGTCATGATCAGCGGGTGGACGCGGAAGACGCCGACGCCGACGCCGTTGACCAGGCCGATCAGCACCGCCGGCATCATCGCCAGCAGGAAGGCCACGGCGGGGTCCTGGTTGACGATCTGCGTCGCCATGATGAAGGCGCTCATCGTCGCCACCGTGCCCACCGACAGGTCGATGCCGCCGGTCAGCATGGTCATGGTCTGGCAGCCGGCCAGGATCGCCAGCGGGATAGCGAATTTGATGGTGTTGGCGATCCAGCGCTCGTTGACTATGCCGGGGCGCAGGATCTGCAGGATCATCACCAGGATGACGAGCAGGATAATGAGCGGGACAAGCGGCCGGTCGGCCATGAAGCGCTTTATCCGGCGGCCGAAGGGAACGGGGGGTGTGATCGCGGTGGTGCTCATGCGGTGGGGCCTCGCGATGGGGTTGGGCCGGAGCAATGGATGAGCAAGGATAGCGCTCTACGGCGCCCCCCTCTGTCCTGCCGGACATCTCCCCCACTTGGGGGGAGATCAGCTGTCATCGCGGCTTTCGTCAATTGTCCACATTGCAAGATTGAGCGGAGCGCCGAAGCTGCCAATCTCCCCCCTGGTGGGGGAGATGTCCGGCAGGACAGAGGGGGGCGCGAAGGATCGCCGACATCCCGCTCCGCCAGCATCACACCCTTCATCATTGCCGCCCCCGCATCGTGATGAACGCCCCGAACATCACCACGGCGACCATGATCAGGCCTTCGATGATGGCGGTGACGTTGGGGTCGATGGCGAGCAGCGTCAGGTCTGTGCGCACCAGGCGAAGCACGAAGACGGCGACGATGGGGCCGAGCAGGCCGCCCTTGCCGCCGCCGAGCGCCACGCCGCCCAGCACCACGGCGGCGACGCTGGCCAACAGATAGGGTCCGGGGATGGGCGCGCCGATGCCGGTGCTCATGGTCAGCGCCAGTCCGCCGAAGGCGGCGAACAGGCCCGACAGCGCATAGGCGATGATGCGGGTGCGCTTGACCGGTACGCCGCTGCGGAACGCCGCCAGTTCGCTGGAGCCGATGGCGTAGATGGACAGGCCAAGGCGCGAGCGCCTGAGCGGTATCCAGATGATCGAGAGGCAGACGATCAATACCAGCAGCGCCTTCGGGACCCAGGCGTCGACGGCGTCGGGCAGGCCCGGTATCGGCACGGTGCCCGAGATCAGCGCCTTCAGCCACTCGGCGGCCGCGCCGCCGGGCGCTTCGAGCACGAGAAGGGCGGCACCCTGCAGCACGAAGAGCATCGCGAGCGTGACGACGATGTCGGGGACGCGGGTGACGACGATGAGCAGGCCGTTGAGCGCGCCGAGCACGAAGCCCATGGCGAGCACGAAGGGCACGACGAACAGCGCGTATTCTTCCGATGCGCCCGCCATCATCGAGGCGGCGGTGACGCTGGTCAGCGCCATCATGGCGGCGACCGACAGATCGATGCCGCCGGCGATGACGACCACGGTCTGCGCGGCGACAGCGAAAGCATAGGGCAAGACGGCGCGCGCCAGCGAGCCGAAATCGCCGCTGCCATAGCCCGGCTGGATCAGCTTGGTGACAATGAACAGAACGATCAGCAGGGCCAACAGGCCAATCACCCAGCCCTGACGGCGCAGGAAATGGCTCATGGCGCGGCCTCCGGCGTATCGGAGGCATTTCCCGACGTCGAATCCGATGGATTCGCCGAGGGATCGGCCAGAATGCCGATATCGGCCTTGGCGCCGCGCGGCAGGCCGTAGGCGGCGCGCATCAGCGCCGGCTCGTCGGCCTCCTCGACCGGAAAGATGTCGACGAGGCGGCCGCCGAAGATGACGATGACGCGGTCGCAGACGCGCTGCACCTCTTCGAGTTCGGACGTATAGAACAGCACCGACTTGCCGTGGCCGGCGAGCTCGCGCAGCAATTTATAGATCTCCTGCTTGGTGCCGACGTCGATGCCGCGCGTCGGGTCGAAGCACAGGATGGTGCGGGCGTCCGCGGCGATCCAGCGGGCGATGGTCACCTTCTGCTGGTTGCCGCCGGACAGGCGCTGCACCTCGCCTTGGGCGCGGGTGTCGATCTGCAGCCGCTGGATGGCGCTGAGCACGGTCGCGCGTTCGCGGCGCATGGGAATCGGCCCCCAGTTGCGAAGAGGCGCACTGAAGGGAAGGGCGATGTTCTCGCGCACCGAACGCTGCATGGCGAGCGCCTCGGAACGATCGCCTGGCACATAGGCGATGCCGGCACGGATGGCGTCGATGGGGTGAGAAAACTTCGCCGGCTGGCCGTCGACCTCGATCGTGCCGCCAGACGGCTTGATCGAGCCGGCAAGGGCGGCGAACAATTCGTCCTGGCCCTGGCCTTCCAGTGCCACGACGCCGGCCACCTCGCCATCGGCGAGATCGAAGGAGACGTCGTTGAGCTTGGTGCCGACGCGCAGATTGCGCACGCCAAGCCGGGGGCGGGCAGGGGCGGGCGCTGCCTTCTGGGCGGCGGTGCGGGCGGCGACGTGGGTTTTGATGATGCGGGTGCCGAGCATCAGCTCGACGATCTTTTCTTCCACGCCCGGGTCGATGTCGACGACGCCGACGGTTGCCCCGTCGCGCAGCACGGTGGCGCGGTCGCACAGCGCCGAGATCTCGACGAAGCGGTGCGAGATGAAGATCACGGCGCGGCCGCTGTCGCCCTGGCGGCGCACCACTTCCAGCACCTTTTCGGCGAGGTTGGCGGGCAGTGCCGCCGTCATCTCGTCGAGCAGCAGCACGTCGGGCTCGACGGCCAGCGCACGGGCGAGGTCGAGCACGCGCAGAATGGCCAGCGGAATGTCGCGCGCGGTGTCGCGGAGGTCGAGGTCGGGAATGCCGAGTTCGCGCACCCAGGCGCGGAACGGCTCGACCGGCGTGCCGGTGAGCCGCAGATTGGACAGCACGTCGAGATCTGGGATCAGCGACGGCTCCTGGTAGACAGGCAGCAGGCCGGCGCGGCGCGCGGCGGCGGGCGAGCGTATGTCGCGGGCCTCGCCACGGATCAGAATGTGCCCGGCATTGGCTGAAATCGCTCCGGTCAGGATCTTCACCAGCGTCGACTTGCCGGCGCCGTTGGCGCCCATCAGCGCATGCACCTCGCCCGGTAGCACGGACAGCGACGCATTGCGCAGCGCGGCGACCGCGCCGTAATTCTTGGCGACGCCGGAGGCGTCGAGGAGGGGATTGGTAATCAAATCGTTCGGGTCTCGTTCCAGAAGCTAACGCCGGTGCTCCACGGCGCCCCCCTCTGTCCTGCCGGACATCTCCCCCACTTGGGGGGAGATTGACAGTTCCGGCGCCGGCTCTCGCCTTGCACCGTTGAAAAGTGGCGAAAGCGAAGTCGCAGCTAATCTCCCCACCTGTGGGGGAGATGTCCGGTAGGACAGAGGGGGGCGGCGTGGAGCGCTAACCTATCAAACCCTGCATAGCGAGAATGGCAACCGCCATTCTCGCTATGCAATTCAAAGCAGCCCAACTACTCGCCCGGGCCCTTGCAGGCGACGATCTGGTCCTTGGTGTAGGTCGTCCAGTCCGGGATCATGATCGAGACCGGCCATTCGGGGCTGAGCGAGGGGTCGGCGGCGGCCTTCAGCTTGGCCTTGCCTTCTTCCGTGGCGTTTTCCCACAGCTGCGGCTGCACCAGCACGGTGTGCTCCGCCGGCTTCTTGCCGTCGAGGATCTGCAGCGCCAGCGTAACGCCCGCACCGCCGATCGAGCCGGGGTTGGTCACCGCCGCGCCGACGAGGCCCTTGACCGAGCTCAACTGGCCGACGAAGCCGGCATTGTCGGCGCCGACGATCGGCACCAGCGGCGCCTGCGATTCCACCAGGGCGTCGACGATGACGTTGTCGATGCCCGAGGTCCACACGCCGTTGAACGGCGTGCCGGTGGCCAGGAACGACAACATCTGCTGCTTGGCCTGGTCCTGCTGCCAGCCGGTGAAGACTTCCTGAGCGACCTTTACGTCGGGGAATTCGGCCAGCGCCTTCTTGAAGCCTTTGTCGCGGTCGCTATCGGCCGAAGCGCCGGCCGCGCCGCGCATGTAGAACACTTCGCCCTTGCCGCCCATCTGCTGGAACAGCCACTTGGCCCCGAGATAGGCATATTGCTCCTGGTTGTTGGAGATGATGTAGGCCGACGGTTCGGTGACCGCCTGGTCGACGGCGACGACGACGATGCCGGCCTTGGTGGCTTCCTCAAGCCCCGCCTTGATGCCGGCCGGATCGGCGGGGTTGACGACGATGGCGTCGACCTTGGCGCTGATCAGGTTGCGGATGTCTTCCAGCTGCCCGGCGGCGTCGGTGTTGCGGTGGGCGATGTTGAGTTTTGCCACCTCACCGGAAGCCAGCGCCTGCGCCTTCATGGCGCAGACCATCTCCTCGCGCCAGCCATTGCCCTGCACGGTGTTGGAGATGCCGATCGTGTACTTGCCGGCGGCCGACGACACGCCCGCCGAGGCCAGCAAGGCCGCACCCGCAAGCAGCGGGACCATGGTCAGGATTTTCTTCATTTCAGTACTCCTCCACATTGTTTTTCAGTTCCAGTTCAAGCCGTTGAAGCGCGCCGCTGGCAAGATGAGTCACGCAGCGCGCTTCAATTCATTTGACGAAGGGGCGCAGCACGTCGCGGGCTAGCAGGAAGCCACGCTTCACTTGATCGTCGCTGCCTTCAAATCGCCTGTCCTCGTGTTCGATGATGATGCATCCGTCATAACCGGCACGATAGAGTCCGGAGAAGAAGCCGCTCCAGTCGACATCGCCCAGCCCCGGCATGCGCGGCACCTGCCAGCCTATGCCAGCCGAAAGGATTCCGCGCTCGTACAAACTATCATGATCAATCATCAGGTCCTTGGCGTGGACATGCAGCATGTAAGGGCCGAACTCCCGGATGAAACGGGCTTGGTCGATCATCTGCCAGACCAGATGCGAAGGGTCGAAATTCATGCCGATATCGCCGCCCCAGGTCTCCAGGATCCGGCGCCAGACCTGTGGCGAATAGGCGATGTTGTGACCGCCCGGCCATTCGTCATAGCTGAAGATCATCGGGCAGTTCTCGAAGGCGAGCTTCACGCCATGCCCGCGCGCGAAGGCAACGATCTCGGGCCAGATTTTCAGCGCGTCCTGCCAATTGACGTCGACGGTCTTGGAGGCATCGCCGCCGCAGAAAGTGTTGACCACCGGCGCGCCCATATTGGCGGCCAGCACGATCACCTTCTTCAGATGGGCAATAACCGCCTCGCGGTGCGCGGCATCGGGATGCAGCGGGTTGGGATAATAGCCGAGGCCGGAGACGGAAATGTTCTTCTCCGCCAGCGAGGCGACGATCTCCCTGGCCTGTGCGGGCGAGGTGGAGGCGGCGTCGATATGGCTGGTGCCGGCATAGCGGCGGCTGGCGCCGGAGGATTTCGGCCAGCAGGCGATTTCCAGCGCCTCGAAGCCGACCGAGCTGGCCCAGCCGGCGACATCGCCAAGCGGCGTCTCCGCGAAGGGTGCGGTGAGCAGTCCAAGTTTCATCATGCCTCCCCTGGCCGTGGCTTCACGACCGATGCCTATAATGCCGATTGTTTGGATCGCTTCAACCTCGCGACCTCATCTTGTTCAAGACTGTGCCGGACGGCTGCCATTGGATCGCCGGAAAGCAGCTCGCCCAGCGCCGAAGTCACGGCCTCGCGAAACGCGGCGTTCGCGGCAAGGCCGGGGTCGAAAATCGTCTCGATGGCCAGGATGGCGGCAGCCAGCGCCGGCGCATCGCGGCCGGTGGCGTCGGCAATCGCGGCGACCTTGCCGGCATAGGGATCCGACACCGGCCAGAGTTTGCCGAAGCATTCCGAGGCCTGGATCAGATAGGCCATCCAGCCGGCGACCGGCACCGACAGCAGTCTGACGCTGGCGCCCTGGTCCAGCCGGTCGCGGATCGGATTGAGCAGGCGCTGGACGATCTTTTGCGAACCATCGGTGGCGATCTGGTGGTTGCGGTGCCGGATCGCGGTGTTCTTCAGCCGGCCCAGGCTCTGCTCGACATAGGCCAACGGCTCCATGCCGGGCACCGGCATCAGCGTCGGCAGTGTCTCCTCGACCAGCATGCGGCGCACGAAGACCGACAGCAGCGGGTCGGCGACGGCATCTGACGTGTGTTCGAGCCCGGCCAGCACGCCGAGCGTGGCGAGCGTCGTCTGCGCACCGTTCAGCACCCGCATCTTGAGATGCTCGAACGGCGTGACATCGTCGACGAAGGTCGCGCCGACCAGATCCCAGCGCGGCATGCGGCCGGCGAACTTTTTCTCGATCACCCACTGCCGGAACGGCTCGCCGACGGCGACGGCGCCGTCATGATAGCCGAACCATTGCTCGACGCTGTCGAGATCGTCCTGCGTCACCGCCGGCGCGATGCGATCGACCATGGCGGAGGGGAAGGCGGCGTTGGCCGCGATCCATTCGGCAAGACCATTGCCGCGCCGTTCGGCAAAGGTCCGCACCACGGTCTCAAGGATGACGCCGTTGGTCTGGATGTTGTCGCAGGAGAGCAGCGTCAGCGGCTGGCCATGCGTGGCTTGGCGCAACTCCAGCGCCCGCGTGAGGATGCCGGGCACGCTGCGCGGTGTCTCCGGGTTGGCAAGGTCATGGACGATGTCGGGGTGACCGAGATCAAGCTCGCCGCTCGACGGGATATGGCAATAGCCTTTCTCGGTCACCGTCATCGTCACCAGTTCGATGTCGGGTGAGGAGAGCACGTCGAGCGCTGGTCCGGCGCTGTCCTGGCTGTCCACCACCTTCACGATGCTGCCGATGACACGCGCCTCGACATGGTCGTTCTCGCGGATCAGCCTGGTGTAGAGCCCGCTCTGCCGGCCCAGCGTCTCGGCGAGATGAGGCGGGCGGATGTTGATGCCGACTATCCCCCAGCGGTCGAACTGAAGCGCCAGCAGGTCGTCGGTGTATTCGGCCTGGTGGCAGCGGTGGAAGGCGCCGACGCCCAGATGCGCCATGCCGGGTTGGAGCGCGGCGCGGTCGTAGGCCGGCCTCTGGACGGTGGCGGGAAGCCTCTCCAGCAACTCGGGCCCGAGCGTTTCAGGCGAAGTGTTCACCGGTTCGCCCCGATCACCGACTGCTCCTGATCGATCACGGCGCCGGTCATCGGGCCGGCGGCATCGGAGAGCAGGAACACGGCAAGATTTGCGATATCGTGTGGCGTCAGCAGCCTGCCGAATGGCTGCGCGGCATTGGCGGCGTCGAGCCAGCCCGGACCGTGGCCGAGCGTCTCGGCCTGCATGACGCGTTCGGCGGGCGTGTCGGTCCAGCCGACATTGATGCCGTTGACGCGGATGCGGTCGAAACGGTGGGCGTTGGCGGCATTCTTGGTCAGCGTCGCCAGCGCGCCCTTGGTGGCGGAATAGACGGCGAGTTCGGGCGCGCCGCAATGCGCGTTGATCGACAGGATGTTGAGAATAGCGCCGCCCTGTCCGCGCTTCTTCATGTCGGCGATGACCGCCTGCATCAGGAAGAAGGGCGCGCGGGCATTGACGGCGAACAACGAGGCCCAGTCGTCGAGGCTGGCATCGAGGAAGGAGGCACGGTCGGTGAGGCCGGCGGCGTTGACGAGACCGTCGATGCGGCCGAACCGCTCTATGCAGGATTGCGCCAGGAGGGCAGGGGCTTGCGGATCCGCAAGGTCGGCGGCGACGAAGACGGTCGGCGTGCCCAATTGCGAAAGCTCCGCCGCCACGGCGTCGCCACGCATCTTGTCGCGGCCGGTGACCAGAAGGCCCGCCGCGCCGGAGCGCGCCAGCGTCTCGGCGATGGCGCGGCCGATGCCTTGCGTCGACCCGGTGACCAAAATCACCTTGCCGTCGAGCCTGATCTCCATTCCTCCTCCCGGAACAAAGTTTCTATTTTTTGAAATATCGAACGATGGTTCCCGATAGTCAATTGTTTCAGCGTGGGTTCACAGGACAATCGCTGCTGGTTGGCGCTGCCCCTCACCTGCTTGCCGGCATCCTCTCCCCGTATAGGGACGGGGAGAGGAGAGCTCGTCGCCACTTTCGCCAATTATCGACCTTGCGATGCGGTCGCCTGCCTTGCTGCCAGCCCCTTCTCCCCGTCACTATACGGGGAGAAGTGCCCGGCAGGGCGATGAGGGGCAGCGCCGACTTCGACAATTAGCGACCTCCGCCACAAGGGCTACAATCCAGAAGCAGCTTACTTGCCTCGCCGCGCCACCACGCCATGGACCAGCGCCATGCCGACCGCCAGCGAGGCGGCCAGCGAGCGGAAGCCGGCGAAGTCGGATTCCACCACCTCCAGCCAGCTGTCCGACAGCCGGGTCAGCGGGCTGAACGTGCTGTCGGTGATGGTGACGATGCGGGCCTTGCGCTCATGCGCCACCGCGACGAGGTCGGGCGTGATCGAATTGTAGGGGCTGAAGGAGACCGCCAGCACGGCGTCCCGGCTGCCGATGCAGCCGACCTGGTCGAGCGCGGTCGAGCCGACATTGTCGACCAGCACGTTGCGCACGCCTTGCTGCGAGAGCGTCAGCGACAGATAGGCGGTGACGGGAAAGGCGCGCTTGGAGCCGATGACATAGATCAGGTCGGCGGCGGCCAGCAGCGTCACCATCTTCTCGAAACTCCCGACGTCCAAGCCGGCCTCGATGCGGCCAAGCGAAGCTTGCGAGGCGCCGACCATGCCGTGCAGGAAATGCAGCCGAGCATTGGGCTCGGCCTCGCTGCGCTGTTCGCCACGCCCTTCCGGCCACGAGCCCTTCACATGCTCCTTGAACAGGCCCTGGAAATCGGAAAATCCGGAATAGCCGAAGATCTGCGCGAAGCGCACCAGCGTCGAGGGCTGCACGCCGGCCTGGGCCGCCACCTGCGCGATGGTGCCGAGCGCGACGTCGCTCGGGTGCTGCCAAAGGAAGATCGCCACCTGGCGCAGCCGCTTGGGGAAATGCACGGTGCCCGACGACAGCACCGCGCGCAGTTCCTCATAGGTTTGCGGCTGGATATAGCCCAATGCCGCCAGCGAGCGCCCGCGCTTGCGCGTCGCGGCCTCGTCGGCACTGGATCGACCGGATGATTTGCGCGCCCCGCTCATGATTTCAGGCTAGCGCGGCACGATCGTTTTACAATATGGAAATTGGAAATCCTGTTCGATGGCGAATTGTGGTCTTGGATGCGAACGGTTCAAAGGTGGTGCTCTACGGCGCCCCCCTCTGTCCTGCCGGACATCTCCCCCACAAGGAGGGAGATCGGACGTCGCCTCTACTTTCGCCAACTACCACCATCGCATGAAGGCGCCGCAGTTGACGTTGCCAATCTCCCCCCAAGTGGGGAGATGTCCGGCAGGACAGAGAGGGGCGCCACAGAACTCGACGGTGGGTACTGACCCAAAACCTTTTATGCCGAGGAATTGGCTAGATAGCCGGAGGAGAACAACATGGTCTACGCAACATCGGACGGATCGGCGGGGAAGCGCCTGAGGGTCGGCATGGTCGGCGGCGGGCGCAATGCCTTCATCGGCGCCGTGCATCGGCTGGCCATGCGGCTCGACGACCAGATCGTGCTGGTCGCCGGGGCGCTGTCGTCCGATCCGGAGAATGCCGCCGCCTCGGCCGCCGAGATCGGCATCGCGCCGGAGCGCAGCTATGCCGACTACCACGCCATGGCCAGGGCGGAAGCCGCGCGGCCGGACGGCATCGAGGCGGTCGTCATCGTCACGCCCAACCATCTGCACGCGCCGATCGCCACCGCCTTCCTCGAGGCCGGCATCGACGTCATCTGCGACAAGCCGCTGTCGACCACGCTTGGCGACGCCGAGGCGCTGGTGGCGCTGACGCGGGCGCGAAAGCGGCGCTTCGTCGTCACCCTCAACAACACCGGCTACGCCATGGTGCGGCAGGCGCGCGAGATGGTGATGGCGGGCGAGCTCGGCCGCATCGTGTCCGTGCATGGCGCCTATATCCAGGACTGGCTGACCAAGCCGATCGACGCCGAGGGCCAGAAGCAGGCGGAATGGCGCACCGATCCGGCAAGGGCAGGGCAGTCGGCGGTGCTGGCCGATATCGGCGTCCATGCCTTCAACCTGGCGAGCTACATCAGCGGCCGCGAGGCCGAGACTGTGTCGGCTGACCTGTTCACCGCCGTGGCGGGACGGCGGCTCGACGACAACGCGCATGTACTGGTGCGCTGGACGGGTGGGGCGCGCGGCACGATCCTAGCCAGCCAGACGTCGCCCGGCCACTACAACGACCTCTCCGTGCGCATCTATGGCGACAGAGCCGGCCTCGAATGGTCGGGCACCCGGCCGGAGGAATTGCGCTTCTCCCGATATGGCGAGGAAACCCGCACGCTGGTGCGTGGCGGCCATGGCTCGACCGAGGAAAGCCGGCGCGTGTCGCGCATGCCGGCGGCGCACCCGGAAGGCTATATCGAGGCCTTCGCCAATTTCTACCGCGACGCCGCCGACATCATCCGCGCGCATCGGTCGGGCGGCGTGGTCGATCCGGCGCGCGCGGCGCAGGTGCCTGATGTGGTCGACGGCGCGCGCGGCGTGAAGTTCGTGGCGGCGGCGGTGGAGTCCAATGCGGCCGGCGGGGCGTGGACGGCTGCGCGGTTTGGCTGAGGCGCGCGACGCTTTCAGCGATAGAACGCGTGCCGGGGATTTCGACTAAGGGGGCTAGCTTGCCACGGGCAACCGTCGAGATCGAGCAAAGCTTCTCAGCCGGTCGGAATCCATTGCGTGCCCGAATGCGTAGCCTTGCAATATGTCGCAGCCAAGCCCTTTGAGCACACGTGCGTGCTTCATCGTCTCGACGCCTTCGGCTATGATCTCGATACCCAGGGATTTGCCGATTTCGATGATCGACGAGACGACCTGCCGTCGCTGGGGTGAGTTCACGATAGGGTCCACCAACTGACGATCTATCTTCAGGCGGCGAGGCTGCAATTTGAGCAGGCTGACAATAGAGGCATAACCGGTGCCGAAATCGTCGATTTCGATGTCGATGCCGAGTTCCTTGATCTGCTCGACGTTCCATGTGACCAGATCATCGTTGTTGTCGAGGAAGATCGACTCGACGAGTTCAAAGGAAAAAGTCCCCTTTCTGATGTTGAGGTCACGCAAGCTCTTCAGGAGTTCCTCGTCTTGAAGGCGTCGTGCCGATACGTTGACTGACACGCGCGGAATACCGATCTTGTCGGCGGACCACGCTTCGAAATCCACAAGCGATTGCTGGAGGACTTTCCGGTCTATCTCCGACACGACGTTCAGTTCTTCAGCGGTCTTCAGGAAAGCGTCAGGCGTCAGAATCCCCTTCTCTGGATGCCTCCACCGCGCCAGCGCTTCAACGCCGACGATCTCCAGGGTCTTTGCATCGAATTGAGGCTGGTAGAATACGATGAATTCGTCTCGCTCGAGACCGGCTAGAATCTCGTCGGCAACTCTCTTCGTGTTTACGATTTCGCTTTGCAGTTCTCCACTGAAGAATTCATAGCGGTTGCGGCCCCGCGTCTTTGCCCGGTAGAGGGCAATATCGGCATTCACCAGCAACTGCCTGGCATCGGCGTCTCTATCATTGTCGATCGCAATTCCGACGCTGACGCCAAACCGACATTGATGGCCGTGGTAATAAACAGGTCTGCGCATCTGCTCGATGATGTTGTCGGCGAGCGCCGCGGCCTGGCCGACATCGCCGTGCACGGTGCAGAGCACGATGAATTCGTCTCCTCCAATCCGAGCGACAAAACCGCGGTCGCCGACGTTGGACTTGAGAACAGACGACGCGTGTACCAGCATTGCGTCGCCCGCCGCATGACCAAGCGTATCGTTGATGTGCTTGAAGCGGTCCAGATCCATGTGAAGCAGCGCCGCGCAGCCGCCGTCGAGTCTGGCCTTTGCCGCATGATCTTCCAGCACCTGGTCCAGATAACGCCGATTGGGCAAATCCGTCAGCGAATCGTGCAGGGCGATGTGTTCTATGCGCGCCTTGGCAGCCTCGAGTTCGGTATTTTTCGACTCGGTCAGCTGTTTTGCGCGAACCAGATCGGTATTCAGCAAGACGTCTGCCGTCACGTCCCACTCTGCGCCGACCATTCGAGGCGAATTGTTTGCGATCTCGTAGAAGATCGCCGTGGACCGGACGTGACGAATTTCGCCGTTCGGCCGAACAATCCGGTATTCCGACGAATATGTGCTTCGCCCGGCCACTGCCTTGTCGAAATCCGCAAGCGCGCCAGGCAGATCGGCAGGATGAATGGCTCCGGCCCAGTCCGAATATCCGCGCGATCCGCCATCGGGCTCTCTGCCATAGATCTCGTTGACCCGATCGTCCCACGTGAGATGGTTGGTTTCGAGGTCGTGCTCCCATACTCCGATGGCCGACGCCTCCAGAGCAAGTTCCAGCCGTCGCGACAGCCGATGCAGTTCCCAGTAGTTTCGCTGCCTCTCGTCGATAAGGCGGCCTGCCGCCAGGAAGGGGATCAAGATCAGTGCGGCCGCTGCCGCCATGATCGCCCTCAGCAGCCATGCGTTGGCGGGAGTGGCGGGCCAACCGTTCTTGGGAATGGCGGCGATCTGCCAGGAGCCCGACGGGAGCAGAACGTCGGCCGTCACCGGATTGTTTTTGATGACTCTCTCGTCACCGAAGAACTGGACTCCCTTCGCGCCAGGGGAATCACTGCCGATGAGCGCCACGTCAATCCCGAGATTCTTGTCGAGGAGACCCGTCGCCTGGTAAAGGCGCTGCACGTCGACGACCGCGGAAACAATGCCCCAGAACCGGTCGGTGTTGCCCGCGCTTTTTACGAATACCGGGAATCGACCGATGAAAGCCTGTCCTCCCTGCGCCAGATCGACCGGGCCAGCGAGAACGAGCTTGCGCTCGTCGCGCGCACGCAGGGCAGCCGCGCGCTGCTGGTCGTTCTTGCGGTAATCGAGACCGATGGCCTTCTCGTTGCCGGCCATCGGGTACATCAAGGAAATGACCAGGTCGGGCGCGCCGGCAATATTGCGAAGTTGGGACTCTTCGCTGAACAGGCGGCTGGCAAGTTCGGTGAAGCGTTGCTCTCCCATGTATGGTTCGGTCGTGACCGCGGCGACCAGACCTCGAACCAGTTGAAGGTTGCCGTTAATGTTTCCTTCGAGCTTGGCGCGAATGACATTGACCTTGGCCAGCACATCCACGCGGGCGGCCTGGTCCGCAACGATCCTGTTCTGATGGTCCGCGAACGCCGCGCAAACGGCAATAACCACAATCGCAATCCCCACCGGGATCCTTGCCGGCGACAATACGGCCCCCCTTACGCGGCCTAGCATTTTGGCGAAAAGAGCCAATAGGGCGAGATTCCCTGTGCTTGTCAGGCTCTCCGGGTGAGCCTCATCAAGGGAATATTAGTTCGCAATAACTTAATTTTGGCCTTCACAGTCTTTAAAATTTTTGCGCCTTCGGGCGCTGGCGCGGGCAATCGCACCAGCACTCACCACATAGCGGCTTAGTGGCTATCGACTTTTTTCTGGACGATCCGATACGTCCCGACGCCGCGCTTGGTTGCTCCAATTGAATAGGCCATTGGAATCTTTGCAGTTTTCTCGGGCAGGCCGTACATATCCTTGCCGGCCCTCACCGCGAATGAAAAATGCTTCCAGGAAACCGTGTCATGCTCGTTGAGAAAATCGAGCGTCAGCCCCGCTGCGATCAGCGCGTTCACCACATCGCTGATCGGATGGATCCACTCATAGTATCGAGGATGCTTCAAGGTTCGTTCATCGCCGGTATAGGTCTGCTTCTCGTTCCAGGCGAGCGGTCGCGCCACCGGTGTTCGCCAGTCGTCCTTCAATTCGAGGGCGGCAGCCTTGCGATTGCACTGGAACATCAAGGGATGGCCCTCGGCCATGTACAGCCGGCCGCCGGGCCGCAGGAGATCGGCGACCACCCGCGCCCAACGAAAGACATCGTCAAGCCAGTTCACCGACCCCCAGGTGACGTAGACCACGTCATAGGTCTGGTCGAGCGCTTCGACCGCCTCGTATAGCGGCGCCTCCACGAAGCGAACGTCACTGCCTGCCTTGGAGGCGAAATCCCGCGCCGCAGCGATCGCCCTCGGTGAAAAGTCCAGGCCGGTCACGCTGCCCGCGCCGAGATTCCTCAGGCTGATCGTGTCAAGCCCGATATGACATTGCAGATGGACGATGTCCTTGCCGAAAATGTCTCCGACCTCGCGCGTTTCCAGCTCATAGAGATTGGATCCGCCAGCCAGCACATTCTCGATGCGGTAGCTGCCTGTTCTGTCGGTCGCGTGTATTTCGGCCCGATCGTCCCAATTCAGCAGGTTCGCGTCCAGAAACGGTTCCAAAGTGCCCCCGATCTCCGCCGTCGCAAGGTTAACAGCTGGTTAATAGACATTGCAGCGAGCAGACATGCGCGTCAATCCCGGAAGTCGCGCCCGTTGCGGCGCCCATTCCCGAGATCGAGACGATCGCCGTCATCGGCTCGGTGGCGAAACAGCTGTTGGCAGGAGGTTCCCCGGTTCGGCGAGGTGCGCTGGACGGACGCAGCACGCGGCACGATGCTGGCCAGCCAGACTTCGCCCGGCCACTACAATGATCTGTCCGTGCGCATCCATCGCGACAGAGCCGGGCTCGAATGGTCCGGCAGGCGGCCAGAGGAATTGCGGTTCTCCGTCCATGGCGAGAAAGCGCGCACGCTGGTGCCGGGGCGAGCCACGGGTCTCCTCCGGCCCCACAAGGGGCAGGGAGACAATCACGCTCCATTCAACTGCGCTAACAAATCCGTCAGCATCGGCCGCTGGCCCGCAAGGATCTTGACCTCGGCCTCGGGCAGGCTGAACCAACCCGCTCTGTCGACCTCCGGAAATTCTTTCATCGACCCGGAGCGCGGCGGCCATTCCATCGTGAAGATGTTGCTCTTGATCGTGGCCACATCGATCCCGGTTCTGGTTTCGGCGGACCAGGCCACAACGATCTTGCCGCCCGGCTGCCTGTAGTCGCCGAGACGCTCGAACGGGCCTTCCACCTTGAGGCCGAGCTCTTCCTCGGTTTCGCGTTGCGCTGCCGCGAGCTCATCCTCGTCTTCGCCGACGAGGCCCTTCGGGATCGACCAGGCGCCATCGTCCTTCTTCGCCCAGAACGGTCCGCCGGGATGAACCAGAAGCACCCTGATATCGCCATCGCTTCGATGATAGATCAGCAATCCCGCACTGCGTTTTGCCATTTTTGCATGTCCGTTTGTGGCGCCGGTGCGACTTCGGCCGCCATCTGATTCGTCCGGGATGATGTGTGCCGATCCTTGCACCAGGGAATTGCGACGCTATTTCAGATGCATCTGCATTGCACCTCACCAGCGAGTTCGGCAATCTGATAGCATCGTTTTGGCGTCGAAAGTCAGTGGGGCGTCCGAATGCAACTGGGTCTGATCGGCTACTACAGCGACTTCGTGGTCTATCCCCTGGTCATCGCCATATTGGGGGTGGCCGGGCTGATCGAGGCCGGAGAAGAGAGCGCGCCGGACTGGATCGGCACGATGCTGGTCTGCCTTGGCCTGTGGACGCTGATCGAATACGTCCTGCACCGCTTCGTCCTTCACCACATTCCCTGGATCAGGGATCTGCACGACCGCCATCATGTCGAGGAGCGCAGCTCGGTGGGCACGCCGACCTGGCTCAGCCTGGGCGTCCATGCGCTGGTCGCGTTCCTGCCTGTCTGGTTGGTTTCCGGCTTCGTGGCCGCGAGCGCGGTGAGCTGCGGCCTGATGCTGGGCTATCTCTGGTACATCAGCGTCCATCACATGATCCATCACTGGCACCCGAGCCATCCGAGCTACCTTTACACGCTCAAGCGCCGCCACGCGGTGCACCACCATGTCGATGACACTGCCAATTTCGGCGTGACGTCCATTTTCTGGGACCGGGTTTTCGGCACGGCACGGCTCTGAACACTGCTTGGAATTCGGCTCTGGCCAGCCATGGCGGCGCGAACTTCGAACAGCTGCTGAAGCAGGGCCTCGGGTGATGGCGCACATGCCTACGATCGCGGAACTTGCATGGCGGCGCGGGCTTGGTGATCTGGGCCTACAGATCGACCGCGGCAACGCGCCAGGACGAGGGTAGGCGGTGGCCCCCTCTCGGTGCCGGCGCGCACCATTGCGCGGCTATCAGCAAGGCTGTCCGAATATCGCTTCCCCGCGTCCCCTCCCGGTCAAAAAAGTATCATCCGCTGCCCTGAATCGTGGTGGCGCCTGCTCAAACGAGCCGGTACCGTGGTTTCGAAATGCAGAGCCGAAACCAATTCGGCCGGTTTAGGGAATTGGGGCCGAATGCGGCAATGATCCGTGCCGGCCCGGGAGGAAACGGACATGGAACCGGACCTGGAAGTTGTCCAGATCAGACGCGGTGAGTCTTTCAAAGCGTGGTCGCACGGCTATCCCTTCCACACAGTGCGCTGGCATTTCCATCCCGAATACGAGCTTCATCAGGTGATCTTCACCAGCGGCCGGTATTTCGTGGGAGACTTCATCGGCGAGTTCGAGCCTGGCAATCTGGTGCTGACCGGACCCAACCTGCCGCACAATTGGGTCAGCGACATTCCGCGCGACAGTTCCATTCCGCTGCGCGGTCGCATCATCCAGTTCTCGGAGAGTTTCATCGGCGATGCCATGCATATTCTGCCTGAGCTCGCGGGGCTGGGCCCGCTGCTCGAGGCATCGCGGCGCGGCGTGCTGTTTTCCGCCCGCACCAACAAGGAGCTGGCGCCGCTGATGGAAGAGATGATGCAGGCGCAGGGCGTGCGCCGCATCGAGCTGTTCATGATGATCGCGGGCCTGCTCAGCCGCGCCCAGGAAATCCGGCTGCTGGCCAGCGCCAGTTACCGGCCCGACCCCTCCGGCTACATGACAGCCGGCATGAACAAAGCACTCGCCTATATCAGGGAAAATCTGACGCAGCTGTTCGATGAGGCCGACCTTGCGGCCATCGCCGGGCAATCGACCGGCGCGTTTTCGCGTTCGTTTCGCCGCCACACCGGCATGTCGCTGGTGCAGTATGTCAAGCGGCTGCGCATCAATCTTGCCTGCCAGATACTCATGAGCGACGAGCAGGCCTCGATCACCGACATCTGCTACGAGGTGGGCTTCAACAACCTGTCCAATTTCAACCGGCAATTCCTGGCGGAGAAGGGCATGCCGCCCTCGCGTTTCAGACGCCTGCTGGCCGACAATATCAACGCGGGAAAAGCCGCTTAACGGGAGGAGCCAAGGGAGGAGATACAGTTTTCGACATGAGGACGTGGACCGCAAGGAAGCGGTCCGCGATGGAGAGCGCTTGTCCGGGAAATCCTCCGCGCCAGGAGGATGTCGGCGCAGCCTGGAAAGGCCGCCTCCAGGCCCTGGTCCCAATACCAGGGACCAGGAAAGGTCGCGTCTCTACACAAAGCAGTCAACGACCTTCTTACAACCATATCCAGAAACGGAGAAGACCGAATGACCAGAATTTCAATAAAGTCGACCGGCATGGCGGCGCTCGCGCTGTCGCTGCTGGCCGGCACCGCTGCCAGCGTCCGTGCCGCCGAGGTCACCGATGCCACGGTTGCCTTCCTGATGCCCGACCAGGCCTCGACCCGCTACGAGCAGCACGATTATCCCGGCTTCGCCGCCGAGATGAAGAAGCTGTGCCCGGGCTGCAAGGTGATCTACCAGAACGCCGATGCCGACGTCTCGCGCCAGCAGCAGCAGTTCAACTCGGTGATCTCGCAAGGCGCCAAGGCGATCGTGCTCGACCCTGTCGACTCGACCGCCGCTGCCTCGCTGGTCAAGCTGGCGCAAAGCCAGGGCATCAAGGTCATCGCCTATGACCGGCCGATCCCGACCGCTCCGGCCGACTTCTATGTCTCGTTCAACAATGAAGGCATCGGCAAGGCCATCGCGGATTCGCTGGTCGCCCATCTGAAGGCGCTCAAGGTCGACCCGGCCACCGGCGGTGTGCTGCAGATCAACGGTTCACCAACCGACGCGGCTGCCGGCCTGATCAAGAAGGGTATCCATGAGGGACTGGACAACAGCGGCTACCAGATCCTGGCCGAATTCGACACACCGGAATGGGCGCCGCCGAAGGCGCAGCAATGGACAGGCGGCCAGATCACCCGCTTCGGTCCGAAGATCCTCGGCGTGGTTGCCGCCAATGACGGCACCGGCGGCGGCGCCATCGCTGCCTTCAAGGCCGCCGGTGTCGACCCGGTTCCGCCGGTGACCGGCAATGACGCGACGATCGCCGCGCTGCAGCTGATCATCGCCGGCGATCAGTACAACACCATCTCCAAGCCGAGCGAGATCGTGGCGGCCGCGGCGGCGAACGTCGCTGTGAAGCTGCTTTCGGGCGAGACGCCAAAGGCCGAGACGACGCTGTACGATACGCCCTCGCAGCTGTTCACGCCTGCTGTCGTGACGCAGGAAAACCTGAAGGCCGAGATCATCGACAAGAAGATCAACACCGCGGCTGAACTGTGCGTCGACCGTTACGCGGAAGGCTGCAAGAAGCTGGGTATCAACTGACCGCAACTTTTAGCTGCTGCGCTGTCCGGCCGTGGCCGGACAGCGCATATTCCGAACTGGTTTGAAGAGGTGTTCCAGGCATGATCGATACTCCGGCGGTTCCGGCTGGCGAGCTGGTGCTCAGCTTGCGTGGTGTTTCGAAGAATTTCGGCGCCGTCTCGGCGCTCACCGACATCGACCTCGACGTGCATGCCGGCGAAGTGGTGGCGCTGGTGGGCGACAATGGGGCCGGCAAGTCGACGCTGGTCAAGATCCTTGCCGGTGTGCATCAGCCAAGTTCGGGCGCCATCAGTTTTCAAGGCAAGCAGGTGGTGCTTGCCGACCCGAGTGCCGCGCTCACGCTCGGCATCGCCACCGTGTTCCAGGACCTGGCGTTGTGCGAGAACCTCGACATCGTCGCCAACATCTTTCTCGGCCGCGAGCTCAACCCCTTGCGGCTCGACGAAGTGGCGATGGAAGTGCGCGCCTGGACGCTGCTCAACGAACTGTCGGCGCGCATCCCAAGCGTGCGCGAGGTGGTGGCGTCGCTGTCGGGCGGCCAGCGCCAGACAGTGGCGATCGCGCGCTCGCTGCTGCTCGAGCCGAAACTCATCCTGCTCGACGAGCCGACGGCCGCACTCGGCGTGGCGCAGACGGCCGAGGTGCTCAACCTGATCGAACGCGTGCGCGATCGCGGCCTCGGCGTCGTCATCATCAGCCATAACATGGAAGACGTGCGCGCGGTGGCCGACCGTATCGTCGTGCTCCGGCTTGGTCGCAACAACGGTATCTTCACGCCCGACGCCTCGAACCAGGAACTGGTCAGCGCCATCACCGGCGCGTCGAACAATTCGGTTTCGCGGCGTGCGGAGCGCCGGCAGGCGAGGCCGGATCACACGCAGGAGCAACACTCATGAGCCTTGAAGCCCAAAAGCCCGCTCCAGCGCCGCTCGACCGTGCCGATGTGCGCGTCAGGCACGAGGCCGGGATCGGTGGCACCATCCGCGCCTTTTCCGATCGCGTGCGTTCCGGTGATCTCGGTTCGCTGCCGGTCATCGTCGGGCTGGTCATCATCTGGACTGTGTTCGCCAGCATCAACCCGATCTTCCTGTCGAGCAGCAACCTGGTCAACCTGCTGTTTGACTGCTCTACCGTCGGCGTCATCGCGCTCGGCATCGTCTGTGTGCTCATGGTCGGCGAGATCGACCTGTCGGTCGGCTCGATCAGCGGCTTTGCCTCCGCACTGGTCGGCTCGCTTTGGGTCAACCAGGGCTGGCCGGTGGCGCTCGCCATTCTTGCCGCAGTCGCCTTCGGCGGCTTCATCGGCGCGCTCTATGCGCTTTTGTTCAATCGGCTGGGCATGCCGAGCTTCGTCTCGACGCTGGCGGGCCTGCTCGCGGTACTCGGCCTACAGCTTTACATTCTGGGGTCGACCGGCTCGATAAACCTGCCTTACGGCTCGAACCTGGTGAATTTCGGCCAGCTGCTGGTGATGCCGAAATGGGTTTCCTTCGGGCTGGCGGCCGTGCCGGGCATCGTCATGCTGGTCACCGGCCTGCGCACCGTGGCGCGCCGCCGTGCCGCCAATTTGTCGGCGCCGTCGAGCGGTGGCCTGATCACGCGCGCCGTGGCGATGACGCTCGTGCTGGAATTCATCGTCTTCTATCTCAACCAGGCACGCGGCATTCCCTGGATGTTCGGCCTTTTCGTCGGCCTGGTCATCGCCATGCACTACGCGCTGACGCGGACCAAATGGGGCCGCTCGATGTCGGCGGTCGGCGGCAACCGCGAGGCGGCGCGGCGTGCCGGCATCAACGTGGGGCAGATCTATTCCAGCGCCTTCGTGCTGTGCTCGATGCTGGCCGCCTTCGGCGGCGTTTTATCGGCGGCCCGCCTTGCGTCGGCCAGCCAGCAGGCCGGCACCGGCGACGTCAACCTCAACGCCATCGCGGCCGCCGTCATCGGCGGCACCAGCCTCTTCGGCGGTCGCGGCAGTGCCTATTCGGCGCTGCTTGGCATCATCGTCATCCAGTCGATCGCCAGCGGGCTGACGCTGCTCGATCTGTCCTCGTCGCTTCGGTACATGATCACCGGCGCCGTGCTTGCCATCGCAGTCATCGTCGACTCGCTGGCACGCCGCTCGCGTGTCTCTCATGGCCGAGCCTGAACCCATCAACAGGAAATGAAGACATGAGTGAAGAACTGTCCGGAAAAGTTGCCGCCATCACCGGTGCGGCTTCAGGCATCGGTCTGGAATGCGCCAGGCATATGCTGGCGGCAGGCGCCACCGTGGTGCTGGTCGACCGCGCCGAGGCGACGCTGAACACACTCTGTGCCGAACTCGGTCCGAAGGCGATCCCGCTGTCGATCGAGCTGATGCAGCCGGCAAGCGTTGCAACGATGATGCCGCGGATCCTGGAAAAGGCCGGCCAGCTCGACATCTTCCACGCCAATGCCGGCGCCTATGTCGGCGGCGAGGTGGCGAACGGCGATCCCGACCTCTGGGATCGCGTGCTGAACCTCAACATCAACGCCTGCTTCCGCTCGATCCAGGCCGTCCTGCCGCACATGGTCGAGCGCAAGACCGGCGACATCATCGTCACCAGTTCGATCGCCGGACTGGTTCCGGTGGTCTGGGAGCCGATCTACACCGCCTCCAAGCATGCCGTGCAGGCCTTTGTCCACACGGTGCGCCGGCAGGTCGCCAGGCACGGCTTGCGCGTTGGTGCGGTGGCGCCCGGCCCGGTGGTGACGGCGTTGGTCGACGACTGGCCGAAGGCAAAGCTCGAGGAAGAGCTCGCCGCCGGTGGCCTGATGCAGCCGCGCGAAGTGGCCGAAGCGGTGATGTTCATGCTGACCCGGCCAAGGAACGTCACCATCAGGGATCTCGTGATCCTGCCGCAGAGCAATGATCTCTGAAGAGTAGTCGGTAGCCGGGCTCCACCTCACCACCGTCCACTCACTGCTTACGACCTGCTGCTCCCTGAAATCAGAGGTTTTCCTTGCCCCATTACATAGGCATCGACGTCGGCACCGGTAGCGCGCGCGCCGGGGTGTTCGATCTGTCCGGCACCCTGCTGGCCTCGGCCAAGCGGGACATCAAGGTGTGGCGCGAGCCCGGCGACATCGTCGAGCAGTCGAGCCGCGACATCTGGCGTGCGGTGTGCGCCGCGGTGCGCGAGGCCGTCGCCCAATCCGGCGCCGCGCCGGAGACGATCGCCGGGATCGGCTTCGATGCCACCTGCTCGCTCGTGGTGCTGGGCGAAGGCGGTGCGCCGCTGCCGGTTGGCCCATCTGGCGATCCGGAGCGCAACATCATCGTGTGGATGGATCACCGTGCGGCGGAACAGGCGCGCCGCATCAACCGCAGTGGCGAGGCGGTGCTGAACTATGTCGGCGGCGTCATCTCGCCGGAAATGGAGACGCCGAAACTTCTGTGGCTGACCGAAAACCTGCCTGCTACCTTCGACGCGGCCTGGCAGTTTCTGGATCTCGCCGACTTCCTGACCTGGCGTGCCAGCGGCAGCCTTGCCCGCTCGGTCTGCACGGTGACCTGCAAATGGACCTACCTCGCGCATGAAAACCGATGGGACGAGGGATATTTCCGCGAGATAGGCCTCGGGGCACTCGCCGACGAGGCCTTCACGCGCATCGGCACCGAGATCGTGCCAGCCGGTGCGGCACTCGGCAGCGGGCTGACGGCGCAAGCGGCCGCAGAGCTGGGCCTGGCCGAGGGAACAGCCGTAGCGGCGGGCCTGATCGACGCGCATGCCGGTGGTATCGGCACGGTCGGCGCGCGCGGCGCAGCCGGCAGTGTTCTGTCGCGCATGGCCTATGTCTTCGGCACCTCGGCCTGTACCATGTCGACGACGGCCGAGCCGGCTTTTGTCGACGGCGTCTGGGGTCCGTATTTCTCGGCCATGGTGCCGGGCCTATGGCTGAACGAGGGCGGGCAATCGGCGGCAGGCGCGGCCATCGACCACCTGGTGCGCTTGCATCCGGCAGCCGGCGAAGCGACGGAGAAAGCACGAGCCGCAGGGCTCACTCTCAGCGTCTGGCTGTCGCTGCTGGCCGAAAGCCGGGGCGGGGCGGCGGCTGTGCCGGCGCTGGCCGGCGGCATCCATGTCGTGCCGGAATTTCTTGGCAATCGCGCGCCTTTCGCCGATCCGGACGCACATGCGCTGATCGCCGGGCTCGATCTCGACACCAGTCTCGACAGCCTGGTCGCGCTCTATGTCGCCGGCATCTGCGGTCTTGGCTATGGCGCGCGCCAGATCGTGCGCGCCGAGCGCGAAAAGGGCATTGCCGTCGATACGATCGTCGTCAGCGGCGGCGCGGGCCAAAGCCCATTGGTCCGCCAACTGCTGGCCGATACAACCGGCCTGGTTGTGGTGGCGTCGACCTCGCAGGAGCCGGTGCTGCTGGGCTCGGCGATGCTCGGAGCCGTCGCTGCTGGAGCCTATGAGGATCTGGTGATGGCCATGGCCGCCATGTCGGAACTCGGCGAAGCCTATCATCCCAACGCGCCGCTGACCGGCTGGCACGCCAAGCGCTTCGCGGCGTTTGAGCTGCTGCAGCAGACGGGTAGGGCGATCAGAGGCTGAGACGGGTGCGCCGTCCGCTCACAGCTCCTTTTCCGCCAGTTCCCTGAATTCGTCGGGCACCGAACGTCCCGCTTCGAGCGCCACTGCGCCGTAGCCGACCGCCTGCTTGCCGAAGCGCTCGCGGATCTTGTCGATGGCGCGGTCGGCGCCAAAGCGTGCCAGGCCTTTCTGGGTGCCGGGCCGGCGCTTCTCGTCGGCAAGCCCGAGCGGCAGGTCGAGCTGCAGTTCGGCGCTTTCCTCCAGATGCGAGACCGAGATCGCCAGCAGCGAGATCACCTTCTCCCGGGGGTGGTCGGCAAGCACGCCGCGCACGAGATCGCCGGCGATTTCGGCCAGCATGGTGGTCGCCGAGATCGGCTGGTCGAGCGTAATCGAGCGCGTCACGGCGCGGAGATCGGCAAAGCGCACGCGCACCGTCACCGTGCGGCCGGGCCGCGCCTTGGCGCGCAGCCGGCTGGCGACGCGGTCGGCCAGATGCAGCAAAGTCGGCACGATCACCCGCGCCACGGCCGGCTTGTGACCAAGCGCCGATTGCGCGCCGGCCGAATGCGCGCGGCGCTTCGTCTCCAGCTTTCTCGGGTCGCGGTTCCATGACAGAGCGGCGAGCTTTTCGCCGGCGGCGGGGCCAAGCAGTCGCGTCAGCGCGCCGCTATGCGTCCTGGCCAGCTGGCCGATGGTCTCGACGCCGATTTCGGCCAGCCGCGCCCTGGTCGCCGGGCCGACGCCCCACATCAGCGAGACCGGCAGGTCGTGCAGGAAGGCAAGCTCGGTTCCCGGATCGACCACCACCAGCCCGTCGGGCTTGGCCACCTGCGAGGCGATCTTGGCCAGATGCTTGGTGCGGGCCACGCCAATCGAGATCGGCAGGCCGAGTTCGGCCCGCACGCGGCGGCGGATGGTTTTGGCGATTTCGTCCGGCGGGCCGAACAGATGCGTGCAGCCGGCGACATCGGCGAAGGCTTCGTCGATGGAGATCCGCTCCACCACCGGCGTGAAATCGACGAGCACCTTGATCGCCGCGTCGCCCAGCCGCTGGTAGTGGCTGAAATTGCCGCCGACGAAGATCAGCTGCGGGCAAAGCTCGCGCGCCTTGCGTCCCGGCATGCCGCCGCGCACGCCAAAGGCGCGCGCCTCATAGGAGGCGGCCAGCACCACGCCGCCGCCGACCGCGATCGGCTTGCCGCGCAGCGACGGATCGAGCAGCTGCTCGACCGAGGCATAGAAGGCATCGAGATCGGCATGCAGGATGGTGGCTGTCGTCTCCATTCCCGACCGCTCATCCGCAGTTGCTGATAGATGCGAACGAATGAAGAACAAAAGGGGATCATTGTCAAGCAAGGAACGGGTTTGTTGAAAAGCATCCCGCAGGTTGATGAAATCGGCGATGAGCGATCCTCTCCCCGTAACTCTACCGGGAGAGGATGCCGGCAGGCAGGTGAGGGGCGGCGCTGACTTAGAGAGGAAAGCTGCTTCGCCTGAACCTGAAAAGAGCCGCCGCCTAACCAAACTGCCCGGCCCGCAATACCGTCTTCATCGCTTCCAGAGACGGCTTGCCGCCGGCGGCCGGCTCTCTCGGCTCATTTGACAAGCGTGATCAGGCGGCCCGCATACATTTCGCGATTTCCGAGCGCCGCCGCGCAATCCGACTGCACGGCCGAATTTCCTGTCATCTGCACGGTATCGCCGACGAGCCGGATGCAGTCGCCCTGGGAATTCATATCCGAGTTGCCGGCGTAGAATATCGGCGCGTCCGGTGCGTAGATGAAGCCGCTGATCACCGAGCCGGCCCCGCCATTCAGTGTCAGCGGCGATGTATTGCCGCGATCCTGGAATATGGTGATGCCGGCATAGGTGCCGCTGGTGGGCGGCGAGAGGGTCACCTGTTCATTTGCGTTGATGTAGATTTGCGCGCCTTCCATCAGGAATATCGTCACGCCCTGGCCGGTGAGGCTGCCATTTCCGCCGAGCTTTATGGTGACCCCACGCAGTATGTAGACGCCGGGGTTGAGCGTGATGTTTCCCGACCATGTCTTGTCGCAATAGGTGCCGGGCGAAAGGGTGATGGATTTGCCGTTGGGTGCCGTCTGGCAAAGCGTGTAGGGGGGAGGGGTGACGTTGGCCAGCGGGTCAAACGACGCGTACTGACGTTCGAGCGGATTGCCGCAACTCAAGCTGGCGTTGGGCGGCAAGAGGCCGGAAGTGCCGCCAACGGTCGAAACGCAGCTGGCGCTCACCAGCGCAGAGCCGCCTCTGTTGACGGAATCGGCCGCGTCCGAGTTGGCGGCGATCACGCAATGGTTCATCGCGACGTTGGTCGAGCCTTGCAGGTTGACCGCAGCGGATGCATGAGGATCGAGCGCAAGTACGCAGGCCTGCGCACCGGGCACGATCTTGACCATAGTGGAGCGCGAGGCTTGCCAGGGGGGCAGGGCGCTGATGAAGCTGGGACGGCTGATGCTGGACGAAAGCGAAATGTAGTAGGCGCTGGGGCCGCCGCTGGCGGCGCTCGAGAGGGCTGCGACGCTTCCCGAATATTCCTGCTGGTCGGCGGCGCGCATATTGGCCGTGAAGAAGTTCTGGCCGAGTTGCTGCACGTCGCCAGCCGCCATTCCGGCATAATATTTTGTCCCGATGGCGAGTCCCGCCGCGTCCAGCGAGTTCTGCAAGTGGTCGGCGTCGTCGCTCGTGCCCACCAGATCGATCGCGCCGGCCACGCCAAGCATCAGCGGCAGCATCGCGATCACCGTGGTCAGCGCGAAATTGCCGCGCTCCGAAGCCCAGAAGTCTTTCAACACGACAGCGCCCCTCGTCAGATCAGTACCAGGTACTACAGCAGGGGTTTCTACGTATTGTTTTACGAAACGCTAAAATTAAACCGATCACCTGGACGGAAGGCCTGCCACGCGCCCCTATCCAGCATGCTCCGCGCGCAGCGCTGCCTTGATCCGTTCCAGCGCCGCATCGCCGCCGGCGGCCAGTTCGTCGGCGATGCGGGCGAGATCATCGTCGGCCTTGCGGTGCTTGCTGCCCCAGGCGCCGAGCGTGGCCAGCACCGGCAACAGGTCGATACCGGCCTCGGTCAGCCGGTAGATCGCCTTCAACCCGTGGGTCGGGTCGTCGCTGCGGGTGAGAATGCCTTCGTCTTGCAGCGTCTGCAGCCGCTCGGCCAACGTACGCGAGGAAATGCCTTCATCGGATTGCAGGAACTCGCGAAAATGCTTTTTCCCGGCGAAGACCAGGTCGCGGATGATGAGCAGCGTCCAGCGGTCGCCGAGCAGTTCGAGCGACAGGTTGATCGGGCAGCCGGATCTTTCGCGCGTCGACATGTCTATGGTTCCATTTTTAAATCACTTCACTATTGACATCATTTTGGTTTCGCGTCAATGGTTCCAGAAGTAAACCACTTTGGCGATTGAGACGAGGAGCACCTCCAGACATGAAAAAGCTGATCCTTCATATGCAGATATCGGTCGACGGTTTCGTCGGCGCCAATGAGGACCATGACTGGCAGCTCTGGGAATGGGGTGACGACAATGGCTGGGACGCCGAGCTGAAGCGGGACTTCAACGTCGTGTTCGCCGGCATCGACACCATCCTGCTCAGCCGAAAGATGGCCGAGGAGGGCTATCTCACCCATTGGGGCAATGCGGCGCGGAAATATCCGGCCGATCCGTTCTACGCCTTCGCCCGGCGCATCGTCGAGGCGCACAAGGTGGTGCCGAGCGACAGGCTCAAGGCCTCGCGATGGGAACGCACGACGGTGGTGAGCGGCGACCTGCCGCGTGAGGTCGCGGCGCTGAAGGCCGGCGAGGGCGGCGACATCGCCGTCTTCGGCGGCGCCGGCTTTGCTTCCTCGCTGATCGCGGCCGGGCTGGTCGACGAGTTCCAGCTGTTCGTCAACCCGGCCGTGCTGGGCGCGGGCCGCCGCATCTTCGACCAGGGCGGTTTCGGGAAGCTGCGGCTGCTCGCCTCGAAGGCCTATGCCTGCGGCATGGTGGTCAGCCGCTACGCGCCGGCGGGGTGACCGGGGCTGTGGCCGATCAACCCGGTTCGGTTTTGCCTTACAAGACCGGTCTCGGCAAAGCCCGGAATGGCCGCTCCGCGAGGTTGTTACCTGGCGAGGAAATCCGTGATCAGCTTGACGGTGGCGTCAGGGTTTTCCTCCATGATCCAATGGCCGGAGGCGGGCACGATGGCTCCGGTCACGTCGCTGGCGACGAAGCGCAGAATGTCGGCCTGGCTCGTGCCGGCCGATTTCTCGGCGCCCACCGCCAGCACCGGCATTGTCAGCTTGCCGCCGCTGGCCAGCATCGCCTGATTGTCGATCGCATCCTGGTCGAATGCCTTGAACTGCTCGAAGGCGTCATGCATCGCATGCGGCCGGGCATAGAGCTTCGCGTAGTGGACGCGCGTCGCCTCGTCGATCTTCTTCGGGTCGGCCGACAATTCGTTGTAGAAGCGATCGAGATAGATGCGCTCGCGGCCCTTGACCAGCCGTTCCATGTCGGGGCCGCGGAAGTTGAAGTGCCACAGCAGCGGGCTCTGCTTGATCTTCTCCCAGTCGCCAATGCCCGGCAGCGGCGCGTCGATGACGACCCATTTGGTGATGCGCTTCGGATATTGCGCGGCCAGCGCATAGCCGACCATATTGCCGATATCGTGCGTCACCAGATCGGCCTTGTCGATCTTGAGCGCATCCATCACGCCGGCGATGTCGACCGCCTGGTTTTTCTTGGTATAGCCGCCGTCGGGATGCGCCGAAAGGCCCATGCCGCGCAGGTCGGGCACGATCACCGTGTGTTCTTTCATCAACCTTATCGCTGCCGCTCCCCACATGTCTCCCGTATCGGCAAAGCCGTGCAGCAGCACGACCGCCGGGCCTTTTCCGCCAACCCGCACATGCAGGCTGGTGCCGTTGGTCTCGATCGTCCGCGTCTTGAAACCGGCCGGAAAGGGGACCACGCGGGCCGAAGCTGGAACGCTCATTGCCAACAGACCAAGGACGACGACCAAAGGACGAAACATACCATACTCCCGCCGAGATTTGTTTGCGGCCGCCATATCGCGGCCTCGCCAACTATGACACCATGTCCTTGATTTCGTTAGGCGACGGTCGCCTGATTGTGAATTCGGGAAAGCCGAACAATGCTGAAGCTCGAATCCGCCGCCGCCTTTGTCGCCGTCGCGGAATCCGGTTCGATCACCGAAGCGGCCAGGCGCATGGCGCTGTCGAAATCGGTCATCAGCGAGCGGTTGTCGGAACTCGAGCGCAGCCTCGGCACGAAGCTGCTCGATCGCACGACGCGCAAATTGTCCATCACCGAGGCGGGGCGCAGTTTCTACGAACGCGCCAAGCGCATCATGCAGGAGGTGGCCGATGCCGGCGCCGAAGTCGCGGAGCGCCGGGGCGAACTTGCCGGGCCGCTCAGGATAGCGGCTCCAACCAGTTTCGGCATCCTGCATCTCGGCCCGGCGCTGTACGGCTTCCTGGCCAAGCATCCGGGGATTGAACTGACGCTCGATCTCGATGACCGCTTCGTCAGCATAGTGGCCGAGGGCTATGACGCCATTTTGCGTCACGGGCCGGTTGTCGAGGACGGACCTGTCATCGTCAAGAAACTGGCTTCCAGCCGCCGCTTCCTGGTGGCTTCGCCGGACTATCTCGAGCGGTTCGGACGGCCCGCGACGATCGAGGACCTGAAACGCCACAAGGGCATCATCTTTTCCATCCGGGGTGCCGCCGACTGGCGGTTCAAGATTTCGCGGCGGCTGGTGACGATCCGCCCGGAAACCGCGCTGCGCGTCAACAATGGGATTCTGATGCGCGATGCCGCGCTTGCCGGCCTCGGCCTGGCGCTGCTGCCCGCATACTTCATCCAGAAGGAGCTTGCCGACAACCGACTGGCGGTCGTCGATGTCGGTGCCGAGCCGGAAGGAGCCACCATCTACATCGCCTGTCCCGAGGACCGGCGCGGGTCCGCCAAACTGCGCGCGCTCATCGCATGGCTGCACGATGTCTTCGGCGATCCGCCCTATTGGGAGGCGTGAGCCTGCACTCAGGTGGCATCATGAAAAATGATGCCAACGGTGTGGCGCATGCCTGAGCGCAGGCGGCTGACGCCGTGGCGCAGATTGACGCGGTAGTTGCCCTTCGTACCCTGCACCGGCCGATTGTGGACGGCGAAGGCGACGGCGTCGCCCTGGCGCAGCGGCACCACTTCGACCCGGCTCTGCATGCGCGGCCGCTGCTCGGTCAGCACGAACTCGCCGCCGGTGAAATCCTTGCCCGGCTCCGAAAGCAGGATCGCGACCTGCAGCGGAAAGGCAAGATCGCCGTAGAGGTCCTGGTGCAGGCAATTGAAGTCGCCAGGCACATATTGCAGCAGAAGCGGCGTCGGCCTGACCTGTCCGGCGGCATGGCACTGGTCGAGAAACTCGGCATGAGTCGCGGGATAGCGCATCGCAAGCCCCATGCGCTCGTTCCACCGGTTGGCGACCTCGGCCAGCCGTGGATAGAGTGCGCTGCGCAGGCCGCCGATCAGGTCGGGCAGAGGATAGCGGAAGTAGCGGTATTCGCCCTTGCCGAAACCATGCCTGGCCATGTGGATGTGGCTGCGGAAATGTTCTTCCTGCGGATAGAGGCCGGCGATCTGCCGGCACTCCTGCGGCGACAGCAGCTTTTCCATAACCGCGCAGCCGAAGCCGTCGAGTTCGGCGGCCAAGGCCGGCCAGTCGTAGCCGGCGATGCGTGTCTCCGCCGCTTCGACCGCGGCTGCGGCAACCTTGGCGTGGGCGTTCATATCGCGGCCTCCCTGTCGAGCAAAGCGCGCTTGCGCTCGACGCCCCAGCGGTAGCCGGACAGCGTGCCGTCGGCGCGCAGGACGCGGTGGCAGGGAATGCCGAGCGCGATCGCATTGGCGGCGCAGGCCGTCGCCACGGCGCGGGCGCCATCGGGCAGGCCGAGGCGCCGGGCAAGGGCCGTATAGGTGATGGTGGCACCGCACGGGATGGCGCGCAGCACCTCCCACACCCTTTGCTGGAAAGGCGTGCCGTGGCGCATATCGAGCGGCAGGTCGAGGCCGGCGGCCGGCGTCTCGATGAAGCGCGCGATTGCCACGAGGTCGTCGCGCAGGGCGGCTCCGTCCTCGGCCAGCATCCTGCCGGGGAAGCGGTTGGCGAGGTCCTGCTCCAGTGTTTCTGCGTCGGAGCCGATCAGGATGGCGCAGACGCCAATGCGGCTTGCGCGCCGCCAGGATGGTGCCGATCGCGGATTCGCCGATGGCGTAGGCGATGGTGTCGAGGGTGGCGGCGTCAAAGGGTGCCGCCGGCACGTCGGTTTGCATGAGGTTCATTGCCTTCACTCCTTCTGTGTGGCTGACCCTAGACGTCTGCTTTGCGTCTCTCACTCCGATGCTTGCTTTCAAATTCGAATCTCGGGGTCTGGGGACGAGCGGTGAAAAGGTAAGTGCCGCAGGTGCTGAGTATATTCACGCGACACGCGTGACTGCGACTTCGCCGAGCACGAAAACCTCGCCTGACGGCAGCCGCAATTCGGTCTCGCCTTTCGGCCCGTGGCGCAACTCGGCCTTGCCGGCATCGACAAGCTCGCCGATGGCGGCCAACACCTGTGATTTCGCATCCTCACGGCTAACGGCAGCGCCGGCGGAAATCCGGCTGTTCGCACCGGCGGCGGAAGAGCTTGCCATCGCGCGCATCGCCGGTCGTCAGCCCCGCGAAGACCGGCGGGCGTTGTCGGCTGCTTTCATCGACCCGCCGGCCTCCCGCTCGAGCAGCGCGCGTTTGCGCTCGGCGCCCCAGGCATAGCCTGACAGGGTCCCGTCCTTGCGGATCACGCGATGGCAAGGAATGGCTATGGCATGCGCGTTGGCGGCGCAGGCGGCCGCGATGGCACGGGTCGCCTTCGGCGCACCAATGCGCTGTGCGATCTCGGCGTAGGATATGGTGCCGCCGACCGGGATATCCCGCAAGGCCTGCCAGACGCGCTGCTGGAAGGCGGTGCCGCGCACGTCGAGCGGCAGGTCGAGACCGAGTGCCGGCGCCTCGACGAAACCGACGACGCGGGCGACCAGCGCCTCGTAGTCGCGTTCGCCGCCGATCAGCCGCGCCTTGGGGAAACGGTCCTGCAGGTCGCGCACCAGCGCGTCCGGGTCGTCGCCAAGCAGGATCGCGGCGACGCCTTTTTTGCTCGATGCGACCAGGATGGCGCCGAGCGAGGATTCGCCTACGGCGAAGCGGATGTCTTCGTTGGCGCCGCCGGCGCGGTAGCGCGTTGGCGTCATGCCGAGCATGCCGGTCGATTTCTCATAGAAGCGCCCGCTCGAATTGAAACCGGCATCGTAGATCGCGGTTGTCACGCTGACGCCGTCTTCCAGGCTTTGGCGGACCCGGGCGGCCCGGTGCGCGGCGGCATAATCCTTCGGTGTCAATCCGGTGGTCGCCCTGAAGACGCGATGGAAGTAGCCGGGGCTGCGGCCGGCCGCGACCGCCAGCTGGTCAAGCGAGGGTTCTTCCTCGCTGTCCTCGATCATGCGGCAGGCCTTGGCGACCATCGCGGCATTGCCGGCATCGATCGACGGGCCATCCGGGTTGCAGCGGCGGCAGGGGCGGAAGCCGGTCGCCTTCGCCTGGGCCAGCGTGTCGTGCAGCTGCACATTCCTGGGGTTGGCACGCCGCGATGGACAGGAGGGCCGGCAATAGACGCCGGTGGTCGCCACCGAATACCAGAATTTGCCGTCAGCCGACTTGTCGCGCCTGACGATCAGCCCCCAGCGCGGATCATCGGCAACCGGCAGTGGTGTTGGTTTCAGGTCTCTTTGCCGCGTGATGAACATGGCGACATTGAAACCCCCAAGGGCCGGCTCCGCCACCCGTTTCCTGCCAAGTGTCCCAGGATCGCTGAGGCTCGCCTCGCTCCTATGCCGCCCGCTTGGGCTCCACCGCGAACGGGCTTAGCCCGAGCCAGGCCTGCATCTTCCTGCCGATCGCCTGATCGCCGGTCAGGGCCACCTTCGCGCCGGCCTTCTCGACGCTGAGCAGCCCCATCCAGATCGCCGTCATCGTGTAGAGGTCCGTGGAGACATAGAGGTCGACGTCGAAACCCGGATCGTACCAGCACAGATCGACCTCGCCGTGCTTCTCGACGATCAGCCACCACGAGCGTTTGGACGCCGGAAGCTCCTGATACAGGAATTGTATCACCGTGCGCCCCTCGGGTAGCGGCGAGGGGTTCAGGTTGCGCCGCATGTCCCACATCAACAGCGATGGATCGAGGTTCTTGAGCGACAGCCGGGACTCCACCCATTTCTGTCCCCAGAAGCCCATTGCCTCGACGACCGGGCGCAAATCCCGGCCGGCTTCCGTCAGCCGATAATCGAAAATCCCCTTCTCGCCCTGGACCTCCTTGCGCTCGACGATGCCGGCGAGTTCAAGCTCCTTCAGCCGTTGCGACAGAAGGGTTGGCGACATTTTGGGGACGCCGCGGCGCAGGTCGTTGAAACGGGTGGAACCCGCCACCAGTTCGCGCATCAGCACCATCGTCCAGCGGGTGCACAGCACCTCGGCGGCCATCGATAGCGGGCAGAACTGTTTGTATCCGTGCTGGACCATGGTCGACGTCCCTCCCTCGAACCTGGGCGCAACATTAGGCTCTCGTGAAGGAAGCGGCCAGTACGGAAACTGTACTGGCCCGGTACAGATCGCGGACTGGTTGGCGCGGGCCCGGTCATGCGAGCCCTTTGGCCGGTTGCACGGGATCCCCCTGTGCGCCGCAACCAGGAGACTACCCATGACCGCATACGTCATTGCAGACATCAAGGTGAAGGACCCGAAATGGGTGCCGGCCTACGCCGCCTCGGTGCATGACCTCGTCCACAAGCATGGCGGCAAATATCTGTCGCGCAGCGGCAATGTGAAGACGCTTGAAGGCGAGCCGCTCGACACCACGCTGATTGCGCTGATGGCCTTCCCGTCGGAAGCGGCGGCACGCGCCTTCGCCAACGATCCTGCCTATGCGCCCTTCGTTTCGGCGCGTCAGGATGGCAGCGACAGCCGCTTCCAGCTGATCGACAACACCGATCTGGCCGGAACGATCCCGTATCTGCCGAAGGGATGACCCTTCCCGGTATTTCTTGCACCCTATCCGGGATCACCAAGCAACAACAGCCACAGCGCTTGCCTGTCGGGCCTCCGTATTTCCGGCGGCCGGCCCGCTGTGCATTTTCAAGAAGAATGGAATGAGCATGACAATGAACTTTCGCAACAGGCTTTTCATGGCCGCGGCCGTGCTGTGCGTCTGCACAGGCGTTGCGCAGGCGCACCAGGAGGCGGCTGAAGCCGCATCCGGTCCCAATCCGCTGGCCGACAAGGTGCGGGCAGCGAACAGCCGGTTTCTCGACGTCAGGGCGGCTATGGCCGAAGGCTATGCGCCCATTCCCTGCGCCAGCGGCATCACCGGAGGCGCCATGGGCATCCACTACGTCAACGGCCAATACCTGAAGGACGACAAGATCGACATCGCCCGTCCTGAAGCCGTGATGTACGAGCCGATGGCCGACGGCACGCTGAAGCTGGTGGCGGTTGAATACATCACCTCCAAGGGTCCGGCATCGCTGGAAGGACAGCTGTTCAACTTCAACAGCGCGCCCAACCGCTATGGCCTGGGTGAGTTCTACGAACTGCATGTCTGGGCCTGGAAGGGTAACCCGACCGGCACCTTCGCCGACATGAACCCGAAAGTGTCGTGCGAACACGCGATGGCGCCAAGCCAGTAAGCCGGCAGGGGCGGGCGGCGCCAATGCCGCCCGGCCGTTGTCCGAAGTTCCGTCGACTTTTGTCGATCACCGCCGGCATCAGCCATGAGGCGAAGCAGATGATTTCTCGCTGCCGCTGACGATGTCAGACAGGCCTGATCATCGCGATACGGGTTCGGGCATTGGCAGCCCGATCCCGGTGATCTCCCTTTTCCTTTGCGGCAGAACGAAACGCCCGGTCAGGTACCAGAGCATGGACACGACCAGGATCGAGAGATAGCCATCCACCGCATAATGCCAGCCGGTGTAGACCGATCCGAACAGGATGAGTGCCGCAAAGCACCAGCCGGCGACGGCCCAGCGGCGGCCGAAACCGCTGAGGAAGAAGGCGTTGAGCGTGGCGATGGCGACATGCATGCTTGGCATCGCGGTGATGCCGGTGCCTAACTGGGATCTGCCGCTCTCATGTGCGTCGAGCAGATAGTTGGCGGCGAATCTTACCGGCAAGGCATGCGGGTCAGCCATCAGCGCGGCCAGCACCCCGGCAAATCGGTCGTCGCCGTAGAACCGCTCGTAGAATATCGGCCCGGTGGACGACAGTGTGATTGCAAGAACGGTGCCGCATACCAGCATGGTGAGCGCGAATGCCCAGAGGTAGCGGAGGCGCCGGGCGGGATCGTTCCAGAAGGCGACGAAGAGCACGACGCCGAACCATTGCATGAACCACCAGGACATGTAGGCCTTGAAAACCAGCATGGAGGCGGGCTCTGAAACGATGCTGTGCGTCCATACCCAAGGATCGATGCCGTGCAGCGAAAGATCGATTTCGGCCAGCTTGGGATCGGCATAGTAGGGCACGATCTCCGGTATGGTGATCCTGAACGCCGTGAAAGCGGTGATGCCGAGAAAGAACAAGAGGACGACCCGCGCTCCCCCCGGCCCACGTTCCTTGAGCATGTGCACCATGAACTCTATTGGCCTTGCCCCACCGAATATCAGGGCCGCCAGTCCGAGACCAACCACCAGGAGAACCGGCAGCACGCTGAGGAATGTCCCGAAATACTGTATGGACAGCCGCAGGTAACGCTCCGGCCGAAGGCAAACCGCCGTCAAAACATAGGCCAGACACAAGGCCGTCAGCAGCCAGCCGCTCCTGGTTGCTACGCTATCCAGGCCAAGAAGGACACCGGAGCGACCATCCTCGCCGCTCCGCCCGGTCTGCATGCTCATCGAAGGACGCCCCGTCAGCCGCTTAAAACCCGATTACTATTTCACATGCTATGTATTACCGGTTTGTTACACTTTGTTCAAAGTAAATCCTCGAGATATTAGATGTATATAATACGTTATTTGTTTTCAAGAATTTGTTGACCAAGATGCAGCACGTCCGCTTCACCTGTGAAGGCGGACCACCGCCGCGACGGCGATGGCCCTTCGATCAGGCGGGCTTGATGAGGCCGAGCTGGGTGAGGGCGGCGACGCCGTCATCGAGGCCGATTTCCTCGACGATCCTGCCGTCGATCACCTTCAGCACGGTGGTGCCGGTGAAGCGCATGGCGCGGCCGGTGGCGGCGGGGAGCGAGCCGGCGAGGAAATCGCCGAAGGCCGGGCCGGTATGCGTGCCGCCGCCCTCCCACTGGCCGACGACATAATCGCCCTCGGCAATGAGATCGGCGGTCGCCCAGAAGTTGAGGTCCGGGAAGGCGGCGCGGAAATCGGTCATGAAGGCCTTGATGTCGTCGCGGCCCCGGCGCGGCTCATGCAAGGAATATTTGAGCAGCATGTCGGGTGCCGCGATGTCGTCGACGACGGACAGATCGCAGGTTTCACCCCAGAAGTCGGTGAACCAGCGGACGACGACCGCCTTGTTGTCTTCCTGTTTGGTCATTGCGAGGTCCTTTATGGTGTTTGGCAGGGATCGGCGGTTTTCGCCGACCCGGGATAAGCGATAAGGCCATCCCGGACCCGCAAAACTCCGGTTCTTGCCCGCCAATCGAAAGCCAATGACGGCGGGCCGGCGGACGGCGAGGCGCCTATTTTCATCTCCCGCGAGGCCGAGTAACGGTTTCTTCTCTGGTTCTGCGGCAGATTGTCCGATGGTGGGGGCGGGCGAAGCAGGACATGGCGCGTCAGGACAAGAAAAATCGTAGCGGAGCATTCTGGGCCAAGGCGCTGGAGCGCGCCCATCTCGGCGTCTGGGACTGGGATCTGCGCACCAGCGACTGCTTCTATTCGGCCACCTGGGCGCGCATGCTCGGCTATGACGAGGATGAACTTGCCAACACCAGCGACCTGTGGCTGCAACTCACCCATCCCGACGACCGCGAGCGGGCGCTGGCCAGCGGCGACCGCCATATTGCCGGACTGACCGATACCATCGAGACCGAACTCCGGCTGAAGCACAAGCAGGGCCACTGGGTGTGGGTGCTCGACCGCGGCGGCATCGTCGAGCGCGGCGCGGACGGGCAGCCGCTGCGGCTGATGGGCGTGCAGACCGACATCTCGAAGCAGAAAGCGGCCGAAGCCGCGCTCGAACAGGTCAATGTGCGCTTCCGCCTGGCGCTCGCCGCCAGCGGCACCGGCATCTGGCATTTCGACATCGCCACCAACAAGAGCTATTGGGACGCCCGCACCAGGGACATATTCGGCCTTGTCGCCGATATCGACGAGGTGCCGGGCGACCTCTGGCACAGCTATCTGCACCCCGACGACAAGGAAGCCACCGAGCGCGCCCACCGGGCTCCGCTCGAAACGGACGGCGTCATCGCCAATCAATATCGCATCATCAGGCGCGACGGTGAGATCCGCCATATCGAATCGCTGGTGCGGTTCATTGCCGCCGCGGGTGCCGCCGGCCAGATCCTCGGCACGGTGCGCGACATCACCGAGGACAAGCTGCGCGAACAGGAGCTTGCCTTCGCCGCCCGTCACGACGCGCTGACCGGCCTGTGGAACCGCGCCGCCTTCGACAGGCTGCTCGCCGACCACATCGCCACGGGCGTGCCGCTGGCGGTGTTCTATGTCGATCTCGACTACTTCAAGGCGCTCAACGACTTCGCCGGCCACGCGGCTGGTGATCTGGCGCTGAAGAGCGTCTCGGCGGGCATTGGCCGCTGCCTGCCGCCCTCGGCGCATGCGGCGCGGCTCGGCGGCGACGAGTTTGCCCTGCTGGTGCCCAATTGCGACGCGGCGCGAGCCGAGCCATTGGCCGTCGCCATCCTGGCGGCCGTGCGCGGCGCCGATCTCGGTCTTGCAGCGACCTCGCGGCGGCTCGCGGCGAGCATCGGCATCGCGATCGTCGACGATCACGCCACCACGGTGGCCGACGCGCTGGCCTGCGCCGACGACGCCTGCTACGCGGCCAAGGCCGCGGGACGCGATCGCTTCGCGGTGTTTTCGGCCGAGGCGGCCTCGGGCGGCCTCAACGCGGCGCGGCTCGCCGCCGACACGGTCAACGCCATGGATGACGGCCGTCTGAAACTGTTCGGCCAGGAGATCCACCGGCTGGGCCGGCCCTGGCAGGAAAGCCGCCATGTCGAGGTGCTGGCGCGGCTGGCCGGGCGCGGCGGCAAGCTCATCCCGCCCAGTGAATTCATCCCGGCGGCCGAGCGCTTCGGCATTGCCGCCAGGCTCGATCGCTGGATCATCCGCACGGCGCTCTCGCTGCATGGCCCGGCGATGAAGTCCGGCGCGATCACGCTTGGCTTCAACCTGTCGGCGCAAACGCTGAGCGACCCCGGTCTGTGGGACTTCGTCGACAGCATCATCGAGGAAACCGGGGCGCCGCATTCCGGCATCGGCTTCGAGATCACCGAAACCGCGGCCGTCACCAATTTCGACGCAGCCGAGGCGTTCGTGCGCAAGGCGCGCGAGCGGCGATGCCGTGTCAGCCTCGACGATTTCGGCGCCGGCATGAGCTCGTTCGAGTATCTCAGGCGCTTTCCGGTCGATGCCATCAAGATCGACGGCTCCTTCATCGAGCATATCGCCGAGAGCCGCTTCGACCGCGAGATCGTCTCAGCCATAGCGGGCATTGCCCGCGGCGTCGGCTGCGGCGTCGTGGCCGAGAAGATCGAGCAACCGGAGACGCTCGACGTCCTGCAGGCCATGGGGGTCGATTTCGGCCAGGGGTTCCTGCTGCACCGGCCTGAACCGCTGGAGCAGATCGTTATCCGCGCGACCAGGCCGGCAAGCAGGGCGCTCACCCGCAAGGCGTCATGATCGTAAGGCTTGCCGCACCGTCGTTTGCGGGAACTCCAGCGCGCCTGCCTCGGGGCACCTGTGCTGTGCTTCAGCCACCATCTCGATCAGCAGGTCGAGGGCCTCGCAGGCCGAGCGGCTCGTCCCGTCATTGCCGCGCAAATAGTCGTAGGCGCGTTCGAGGTGGATACGGGCGGCCGAAAAATCGCTGGTCAATGGTTCCTCCATTACCTCGCCCTAATATACCTTGGGCCAACTGGTGGAACGCGGGGTAAATATCCACAGACGGTTTTTATTCAAATGCGGGGAGGAGCTTGGCGAAGGGCACGGCAGCTTCGGCAGCCGCGCTGTCAGGAGTGACATTGCCTGGTCTTTGCGAGCGTGTCCTGTACGACTAGACTGCGGCTCTTCCTGCCCCGAGGTGGTGCCATGATCGTCCAGGCCTGCATCAACGGCGCGCGTCCGCGTGATTTCCATCCAGCGTTGCCGCTGACGGCGCGAGCGATGGCCAGCGACGCCGCGGCCTGCGCCGCCGCCGGTGCGACCGAACTGCACATCCATCCGCGCGGCGGCGACGGGCGCGAAAGCCTGGCCGTCGACGCGACGGTTCTTGCGGTGCGCGGCGCCTGTCCCGGCACGCTGATAGGTGTGTCGACCGGCGCCTGGATCGAGAACGACGTCGCGCGCACCCGCGAGGCAATCGCCGGCTGGCGCGAGCTGCCAGACTATGCCTCGGTCAATCTCTCCGAGGCCGACGCGCCGGCCGTGATGGAGCTGTTGCGCCAACGCGGCGTCGGCATCGAGGCCGGGCTTGCCACGACGGCCGACGCGGAACGGTTTGTGGCGCTTGCCGGCCACAACCGGGTGCTGCGCATCCTGATCGAGATCGACATGCAGGACCTGTCCGCCGCGCTTGACGAGGCGCAGGGCATTGCGGCCGTACTCGAGCGCGCCGAAGTGCGGCGGCCGATCCTGCTGCATGGCGTCGATACCACAGTCTGGCCGTTCGTCGAGCTTGCGCGCCGGAAGCGTTGGTGGACGCGAGTCGGGCTGGAAGACGGCAAGACGCTGGCGGATGGCAGCACGGCGAAGGACAATGCGGAAATCGTTGCGGCTGCGGTGGCGGTTTTTCGCGGCGAGGCTTGATGAAGCCAGCAGGCGGCAGGCGCCGTCAGACACTTGCCAGGCCTTGGCCATGGGCCGATCGGGACACCGATTGAGGTTCTTCCGCTAGCTGGGTTCCCCCTCGGGCGCGGAAAGCCGCAGCAGCAGCGCGATGAGCGCAATCACCGGCGGCACGGCGAAGCACCAGATGTTGGCGAAGGCATAACCGAGAGCGGCGGCCGCGCAGCCGGCGGCGAATACGGCGACCGCCGCGGCCATGCGCTTGAGGCGCGCCACAATAGCCGGCCGGGCGTCCGGGACCACGCCGCCGATGAGGTCCCCGAGATCGATCATGATCTGGGTGGTGGTGCCGGTCATCAGCGTCGAGGGCGGCGCGGCGGCCAGATGGACCCGATGCACCGCGTTCTGGATCGCCATCGCGGCGACCAGCACCATGCCGGTGAGGATCGCGGCGGCGCTGTCGCCGCTGGCAAAGGGGCCAAACCGGATCGCGAGCGCGGCCCCGATGACAAGCAGCGCCAGCTTGGCTGCCAAGAGCACGCCGAGCGCCGGTCGTCCGCGCCTGCGCAAGCGCTCGCCGGCAAGCCGGGTCAGGATGACCACGACGCAGAACACCGGCAGCGCCAGGAGCTTCGCCAGCACGCCTGAAATGCCGAGTACCAACGAGGCACCCAGGGTGACGAAATTTCCCGTCACATGCGCAGTGAACAGGCCCTGCAGCGCCAGGAAGCCGGCCGTGTCGACATAACCGCCATTGAGGCTCAACAACAGCGGCAAAGTGGGTTTCATGGCGGCGGCCTCGCGTCCGGGGATCAGACAGCGTCTCATATCCCGGCGCAGCGTTCCACCTCCATGCGGCGCCTCCGTCTTCGCATCCGCCGGGCGCATCCCGTCACGCGTCACGGGATAGAAGCCACTTGAGGAACAATTGAAATGAGGGCACGTTCAGGGAGGGGTGCGGGAGGAACGTGTCCAACTGTTTCGGAGCTCTCGCATGTCGCTGTCCGGCACGACAACCCGCTACGGAGGCCTCGCCCAGGCATTGCACTGGCTGACGGCATTACTGGTGCTCATAGCCTTCCTGGTCTCGGCGGGTGGCCCGCCGGAGCGCGTCTATTCGGCGGCCAGGGCGTCGACGCTGCGGCTTCACGAGTCGCTCGGCTTCGCCGTTTTCTGTCTGCTGGTCATTCGCCTGGTCTGGCGCCCGTTCGACCGTATTCCCGAAGCCCCGGCCATGCCCACCTGGATGGAGGTCGCCTCGAAGGCAACGCACTGGGCGCTCTACGCGCTGCTGTTCGCGGTCCCGGCGACCGCCATGCTCGGTGCATGGTTCGGCGGCCACCCGGTGACGGTCTACGGCCTGGGGGCGATCGGTCCGTTTTCCGGCACCTGGGGCGCTCCGCTGGCGGAGATCCACGGCACGCTTGGCGATATCATCATGTGGCTCGCCGGCCTGCATGCAGCCGCGGCCATCTTCCATCACGTCTTCCTCCGCGATCGCGTGCTGAGCCAGATGGTGCCGGGCCTGCCCGATCCATCGTCCGGGCAGAAGTGGCTGAACGCGGCCAATCGAGAATGATCCGGATCGCCTGATCCACCACAGGGTGCATGCCGCTCGCCTGGAAGCCGGCCGTGTCGACATGGCGGTGATTGAAGCTCAGCAGCAGCGGCAAAGTTAGTCTCGCGTCCGGGAGATCTCATATCCCGGCGCGGCTTCCACCATCCCGGAGCGCCGCGTAGGAAAGTTTCTGAAACAGGGCCGATTGTTATTTCAGCAACATGTCGTGGAAATGAAGCAGCTTTTGGAAGTTGATCGAATCTGACATATGGATTCTGCTATTGCAGAAATTGAGGATGTTTCTGAAATATGGATTTTGCCAGCCTATAGATTGGGACGTGAGGCTGTCTGAAGGCAGCAGTTCGATTTCCTACCCAGATCACAGCCGCAAGATTGTCGCGATCGCCTGATCCACCACCGGATGCATGCCGCTCGCCTGGAAGGACAGGCGGTTGCCGGAGCCGACATTGCTGGTCATGGCGATGGTGAGGCCTGACGCGGGATCGTGCAGCATGACGGCGACGTAGCCCGGAATGCTGCCCTGGTGGCCGTAGAAGGCGCGATCGGCATAGGCGCTCTGAAACATGCCCGCACCCGTCTCGCGCATGCGGGTGCCGGGGAAGCTTGCGGGAACGCGGTGTTCGAACATCTCCGCGAAGAAAGGCGGCGACAACAGCCTGCCGGAGAACAGGCCGCGCATGAAACCCACCATGTCGGATGGCGTCGACACCATGTCGCCGCAGCCATAGGCGGCGGAGAACGGGAAGGAGTCGGAAGAATCCTGCAGTTCGTTGGAATAGGGCAGGACGCCGTCCATGCGCCACATCTCGCCGCCCGAGGCGATGTCGGTGGGCGCGTCCGGCGCCGGCGGCGGGCGGTGGTAGTAGCCGCGCACCATCGACTTTTCCGGAAAAGCTTCGGTCGCCGGCGACCAAGTGTTGTCCAGGCCGAGCGGCTGCAGGATCGCGCTCCTGACATAGGCGCCGAGCGACTGTCCGGAAACGGCCTCGATCACCATGCCGGCCAGGACATAACCGGTATTGTTGTAGACGGCCGGGCCGCCCGGCGCCTTCTGCTTGTCGGAGGCGAAGGCGATGTCGACCAATTGCCGGGGTGTCCATTGCCGGCTCGGATCCATCGGAATGTAATATTCGAATTCCGGCAGGCCGCTGCGATGGTTGATCAACTGGCGCACCGAAATATCTTTCGCCCCCGGCAGGTCCGGGAACCAGGCGGCGATCGGCGCGCCGAGATCGAGCTTGCCGTCTTGAGCAAGCTTGACGAGTGCCGCGGCGACGAAGGCCTTGGTGCAACTGCCGATCTTGAACAATTGGTCCGATGTGACGGCGACATTGTGCTGCCGGTCGGCGAGGCCGGCGGCGAGGGCTGTTGGCGCCGCGCCATCGAGCGCATAGGCCAGCGAGGCACCCACCGCGCCATCGGCGAGGTAGCGGTTGAGAAGGGCGGTTAGGTTTTCACGCATGGTGGTCTCGCTTGTCATTTCGTTCTTCCCTTCTCCCACAAGGGGGAGAAGGAAGAAGATGCATCCTACTCCGCCATGTCGACGGCGGCGAAATTCTGTCGGCCGAAGGGGTCGAGCACGTAGTTGAGCACGCTCTTGCGGATCGGGATCGCCACCACCGAATGGGCGATCGGCGCCACCGGCACCTCGTCCTTCAAGATCGCCTGCGCCTTCCCGTAGATCGCCGCGCGTTGCTTCGGGTCGGCGGCGACGCGGCCTTCATCCAGCAGTTTTTCGAAGTCCTTGTCGCACCAGCGCGAGCGGTTGGAGCCGCCCTTCACGCCGTCGCAGGACAGGAGATAGCTCAGCATGTTGTCGGGATCGCCATTGTCGCTGCTGCCGCCGAGCAGAAACGCGTCCTGTTCGCCCGCCGCGGTGCGTTTGAGATATTCGCCCCATTCGAAGCTGACGATCTCGGACTGGACGCCCACCTTCGCCCAGTCGGCCTGGATCATCTCGGCCATGCGCTTGGCGTTGGGGTTGTAGGGGCGCGACACCGGCATCGCCCAGAGGCTGATCTTGAGGCCGCTCTCGTGGCCGGCTTCCTTCAGCAGTTTTTTGGCACCGTCGGGATCATAGTCGATGCCGGCATCGGTGACGGCGCCGAGCTGCGCCGGCGGCACGACGCTGCCGGCCACGGTGCCGGCGCCGGCATAGACGGCCTCGACGATCGCCTTGCGATCGATGGCCTTGGCCAGTGCGGTGCGCACGCGCTTGTCGCCCAACGGCTGGTGTTCGACATTAAAGCCGAGGATGCCGATGTTCTGGCCCTTGAGGTCGAGCACGGTGATGTCGGGATCATTGCGCAGGTCGGCGACCGCGCTTGGCGGCGGCGGGGCGGCGACCTGGCATTCGTTGGCCTTGATGCGCTCGACGCGGCTGGTCGGCTCGGGCGTTATGGCGAAGACCAGCGTGTCGATCTTCGGCGCGCCGCGCCAGTAATTTTTGTTGGCGGCATAGCGGACCTGGCTGTCGGGCACATAGGCCTGAAGCACGAACGGCCCGGTGCCGACCGGCATGCTGTCGATCAGCTCCGGCGTGCCGGCCGCGACCATCTTCTCAGTCTGCTCCAACGACAGGATGGAGAGATAGTCGAGCGCGATGCCGGCGAGGAAGGTGACGTTGGGCGCGGTCAGCGTGAAGCGCACGGTGTAGTCGTCGACCTTGTCGATCTTGTCGATCAGCGTGCCCATGCCGAGCGCATTGAAATACTCGTAAGAGCCGCCGCCGAGCTTGTGATAGGGATTATTTGCATCGCGCTGGCGGTTGAAGGTGTAGAGCACGTCGTCCGCGTTGAAGTCACGTGTCGGCGTAAAGTGCTCGTTCGACTGGAACTTCACGCCGTGCCTGAGGTGGAAGGTGTAGCTCTTGCCATCGGGCGAGACATCCCAGCTTTCGGCCAGCGCCGGCCCGATCTCGGTCGTGCCCGGCTTGAACTCGACCAGCCGGTTGAAGATCGTCTTGGCGGCGGCGTCCATGGTGGAATCGGCGATGCCGATCGCCGGGTTGAAGGTTTCGGGATTGGCTTCGGAGCAATAGACGAGCGTTTTGGCATAGGCCTGCCCGCCGAGAAGGACGGACGAAGCCAGAAGGGTCGAGGTAAGCACTGCGCGCAGAAGGGTGGATTTCATCGCAAACGCTCCTGATGACACTTTACGGGTTGAGGGAAGGGCATGAACTTCATGGCGTCGCCGCCGGGACAAGGAAGCGGTCGGGCGCCAGCGCTGCGGCAGTGACGCCAAGGGCCGTGACGTCCGCAGGCAATGGCTCGCCGCGCATCAGCGCCGCGCTTAGCCTGGCCAGTGTCAGCGACACCTGGAAGCCGTAGCCGCCCTGTCCGCCGAGCCAGAAGAAGCCGGGCAGGCGCGGGTCGAAGCCGGCGACCGGCGTGCGGTCGGGCGCGAAGGTGCGCAGGCCCGCCCACGGCGTCGACGGGCGGCCGATGCGCATCGACGTCGCCTGCTCGATGCGGTCGACGGCGATGGCGACGTCGATGTCTTCCGGGTACGCGTCGCAAGGCTCGCTATCGGTTTCGTCGGCCAGCGAGCCGATCAGCCTGCCGGCATCCGGCTTGAAGTAGAACTGTTCGTGCAGGTCGACGACCAGCGGCCAGCCGGATATGTCCATGCCGGCGGGCGGGTCGAACAGGAAGGCGGTGCGCCTTTTCGGCTGGAAGCCGAGGCCGGAGAGCCCCGCCATGCCGGCGACGACATCGACCCAGGCGCCGGCGGCGTTGACGACGATATCGGCCGTATAGACACCCGCATTCGTCTCTACCCGCAGGCCGCCGCCATCGGGCGAGATGGCGCGGACCTCCTCGCCGGTGCGGATGATGCCGCCGCCGGCTTTGAGCGCCGAGGCGCTTGACCCCAGCATCTTGCCGGTATCGACATCCACCGCGTCCGGCTCGTAGACGCCGCCGCAGGTGGCCTCGGCGGCGATGACCGGAACCAGCGCGTGGAGTTCGGCCGACGTCAGGCGGCGCACGCTTGGCACCAGCGCCTGCAATTCGCCGGCCAGCCTGTCGATGGCGGCGTCATCGCCGCTCCAGCCGACATGCAGCGCGCCGCGCTGATGGGCGACGAAGCCGCCCGCGACTATTCGCTGCCGGCTGGCCAGCGTCAGCCCGCGCACCACCCGGTTGCCGTAGGTCTCGGTGAACAGGGCGGCGGAGCGGCCGCTGGCGTGGTAGCCGAGATGCGGCTCGCGCTCGAGGACGGTAACATCGGCCCAGTTCGCCACCGCGGCAGCCACTGACAGGCCGGCGATGCCGCCGCCGATGACGACGATTTTCTTGGGAGAATTCGACCGCATCCATCAGTCGTAAAAATAATTTCGTATTCAGTCAATATTTAGCATATAAGAAAATTGCTGGCGTCGTTGATGATGGTGGGGAGTTGGACTACCTAGAATGAACAGGCGGCGGAATCGCCGCGCCATGGAGCTGACAATGTCGGAGCAACCGAACCTCGGTGATTGTCTGCGCGCCTTGAGAAAAACGCATGGCTGGACCTTGCAGGAAGTCAGCGCGCTGACCGGCGTCGCGGTTTCGACGCTGTCCAAGGTCGAGAACGACCAGATGTCGCTCAGCTATGACAAGCTCTTGCAGATCTGCGAAGGGCTCGGCATCCATGTGACGGAGCTGCTCAGCGGCGACCGCAAGCAGCCGGCGGCGCGCACCCGCCGCTCGGTGACGTCACAGTCCAACACGCTGCGCCAACTCACCCGCAACTACGACTACCGGTATCTCGCCACCGACCTGGTGCGCAAACGCATGGTGCCGATCCATGCCTATGCGCGCGCCCGCACGCCGGAGGAATTCGGCCCGCTGACCCGGCATGCCGGCGAGGAATTCCTGATCGTGCTCAAGGGCGAGATCGAACTGCACACCGACCAGTACGCGCCGGTGCGGCTGAGAGAGGGCGAAAGCGTCTACATCGATTCCACCATGGGCCACGCCTACCTGTCGGTGGGCGAGGGCGACGCCGAGATGCTCTGCGTCTGTTCCGGCGACGAACCCGACATGGAAGGCACGCTGCTCAGCGTGCTGGAGACGGTGGATGGGTAGGGGCTTCCTATTCCGGGGGCGGCGTTTTGGAATTCATACAGATGATGCGGCGGACAACGAATCGGCGCTATTATTCGTCGGCGAACCGAATGGGGGTGGCTGTGCGAGAATTGCCAAGGAATGTCGATGCGGACGCAGTCATCGAGATCGGCCGCTACCTGGATGATCAGGCCAAGCTCGCACCGATCTCGCTCTCTCACGCAATCGAGGCCGTTCGAAAACTGGTCGAAACCGAGTTGAACGACTTCGACCTCGAACAACTGATCATCGAGAGTGCGGCGGCGCGCCATCTGGCCTTGCTGCTGGACACCGACAGCAGCCGGCGCTGACATCTCAGCAGCGCTGACATGTCATCGGAGGTGATCCGGCTATCGATGCCGGATACGTGCCTGTCGATGCTGGCTATTCCTTTTTCGTCGCAAGAAGGTTCGCATCGCGCGCGACGCGCCATTGGCCGTCCTTCTCCTTGCGCAGCAGCGTCAGCGTATATCCCGAACGATGGACGCTGCCATCCGGCGAGGTGACGCTCATTTCAATGCGGTTGCGGATAAAGGCCCAGTCCCCAAGCAATTGCAGTTCCACGATTTCGCTCGTTCCGTCTATCTTCGCGTCGGCCATGCCTTGCGAGGCCTTGGCGAAGGCCGCCTTGCCGAACGGCTCCCGGCCGGGAACCATGAAGACCACGTCATCGGTCATGAGCGAGAGAACGGTCGTTATGTCACCGCTCTTGCTGGCACTCATCCAGGTGTCGACCACCTGCCTGATGGCTTTCTCGTCTTCATTCATCGGATAGTCCTCCGCAAGCTGGGGCAACGATTGGCGCCTGGCCGGATGAGTTCGGGAATCGGCGAGGGCAAAGATAGGGCGGCCTCGGACATCAGCAATAAAGGCTGTTGCTGCCCAGCTCGCTCAGGGCTGGCCGGTGGCGCCGGATTGCGTTGAGTTTTTCTGCAGGCTGAATTCAGTCTTTCCGGTTCGAACTGGCCGGTAAAACCGGCTATATCGACGCCGAGGCGGCAGTTCCGTTGCCGGCCAACCCGAGAGGAAAACCCAATGAGTTCAGAAAAAACAGCTGTCATCGTGGCCGGCGGCAGCGGCATGGGGGCGGCGGCGGCCAAGCGGCTGGCGGCCGACGGGTTCAAGGTCGCCATCCTGTCATCGTCGGGCAAGGGCGAGGCGCTGGCCATGGAGTTGGGCGGGCTCGGCGTCACCGGCTCCAACCAGTCGAACGACGACCTGCAGCGCCTCGCGGACCTGACATTGGAGCGCTATGGCCGCATCGACGTGCTGGTCAACAGCGGCGGCCACGGGCCACGCGCGCCGATCCTGGACATCACCGACGAGCAATGGCACACCGGCATGGATGTCTATCTGCTCAACGTCATCAGGCCGGTGCGCATCGTGGCGCCGCAGATGGTCAAGCAGAAGGGCGGCGCCATCATCAACATCTCGACGGCCTGGGTCGCCGAGCCGAACGCGATGTTCCCGACGTCGGCCGTGTTCCGCGCCGGCCTTGCCGCCTACACCAAGATCTTCGCCAACACCTATGCGGCAGACAATGTGCGCATGAACAATGTGCTGCCCGGCTGGATCGACAGCCTGCCGACCACAGAGGAGCGCCGCGACAGCGTGCCGATGCAGCGCTACGGCACGTCGGAGGAGATTGCAGCGACCATCGCCTTCCTGGCATCGGAAGGCGCCGGCTACATCACCGGCCAGAACATTCGCGTGGATGGGGGTGTTATTAGGGCGCTGTGAGGTAGGGCAGTAGGGCAGTAGGGCAGTAGGGCAGTAGGGCAGTAGGGATCCCCCTCTCCCTCAAGGAGAGAAGGCAAGGGCGTCACCGCTGGTCCGCGTCGGTCAGCGTGCCGAGAAAGGCGACGATATCGTCGATCTCGGCATCGGTCAGCGCCGGCTTGCCGCCAGGCTTTTTGCCGTTGAAGGGCGGCTCCCGGTTGAGGTTTGGCCAATAAGCCTTTGGCAGATCGTCATATTTGTTGACAGTGCCGTCGGCGTTGCTCGGATACCAGTGGCCCGGATCGGTGTCGCGGCTGGCGTAGAAGGCCACCGCGTCGCGCAGCGTGTGGAAGCGGCCATTGTGGAAGAAGCTCTTCCGCAGTGCGACGTTGCGCAGCGTCGGCGTCTCGAACAGGCCGCAATATTCGGTGCGGCCCTTGAAATCGGTGCGTAGCGGGCCGCACAGGCCAAGATCGGCGTAGGCGGGATCGGCATTGGCCGGAATGGCCGGATTGCGCGGCACGGCGATGGCGATCAGGCCGAAATCGGTGAATTGCGGCGGCTCGCCGTCATTGGCGGGCTCGCTGAGATGACAGCTGGCGCAATTGCCCTTGGCTTCGTCCTCGAACAGCGCGCGGCCGCGCAATTCCCGGGCGGAGAGTGTTGCCTTGCCGGCGAGGAAGGCGTCGTAGCGGCTGGAATAGGGATAGAAGTCGGCGGCACTCTGCTCGAAAGTGCCGAGCGCCTCGACGGCGGCGCCGAAAGCATCGTCCGGGCGGTCGAACACGTCGTCGCCGAAGGCCGCCTTGAGTTCGTCGGCATAGGCGGCCTTGCGCAAGACCGCGGCGACGGCGGCTTCATCCTTGTTGGCCATCTCGAAAGGCGAGAGCAGGGGGATCTTCGCCTGGTCCTTGCCGTGGTCGGCGCGGCCGTCCCAGGTCAGGCCGCCGGTCGGGCCATTGTCGACGCTCTCGTCGCCCTCATCCTCGGAATCGTGGAAATGCTCGGTGAAGGCGGGCGCCGCCTGCAGATAGCGCAGCGAGGGGACCGCGCGGACGCCCGGCCGGTCCAGGTTCAGCCCGCCCATCTCGACCGGCGCGGCCGAAGCCGGGCCGAAGGCGTGGCGCGGGTCATGGCATGACGAACAGGCCTGCTTGCCCGATGCCGACAGCGAGGGTTCGAAGAACATTTTGCGACCGAGCGCGGTCAGGGCCTCGGCCCGCGCGAAGGCTTGCGCGCATGATAGCGGCCCGGGATGAACGCTGCCGGCGCCCGCGCGGACGATGGTTGCAGAGAAGATCGCGGCGATGGCCAATAGCGAAGCGGCGACGGCGCGGTTCTTCCATTGTGCGACTGGCATCTCGGCTGGTCCGTTTCTGGTCCGTCAATCTGGGATCGGCATTGCTACGGCTTGATGACCGTGCGTCCCGACCGCTTTGTCCAGATCGGCAGCGTTCCTTCCCCTCTGTCCTGCCGGACATCTCCCCCCCGCAAGCAGGGCAATCGCATATGGCGTCGCCCTACGAATACCCCCGCCCCTAACCCCTCCCCACAAGGGGGAGGGGAATCTCGTAAACGCCGATCTCGACAATTTCCCAAGTTCGGCGCTGAATATGATCAACTAGGCGCGCGGCAGCGTTCCCTCCCCCTTGTGGGGAGGGTGTAGAGACCGGGGAGATGGTGGACAGGCGTTCGGAGACATCGTGGACACTTCCCGAGCATCGAATCGGGAGGGACGGAATGCCGTTTTGCGAGGTGTCCGCGATGGCTCAGAAGCGAGAGTTCGTGATGTTTGCCTTGAATGAGGGGGCGAACGTTCGAGAGCTTTGTCGACGGTTCGGGATCAGTCCGACGACCGGCTACAAATGGATCGAGCGGTATCAGGCGGAAGGGCTGGCCGGGCTGACCGAGCGATCGCGCCGCCCGCACTCGAGTCCGCAGCGCACCGCTTGGCAGGTTGAGGCGAAGGTGTTGGAGGTACGCGACAAGAGCAACAACGTCTGGGGCGGCCGCAAGATCAAGGGGGCGCTGGAGAAGGATAGTGAGCTCGAAATCCCGGCGGCAAGCACGATCACCGCGATCCTGCGCCGTCACGAGCGGCTGACGGAGGCTGGAGCGGCGCAACATCCGGGACCATGGCAGCGCTTCGAGCGGGAGACCCCCAACGAGCTGTGGCAAATGGACTTCAAGGGTCACTTTGCCATCCATAGCGGCCGCTGCCATCCGCTCACCACGCTCGACGACCATTCGCGCTTCAACCTGGTGCTTTCTGCCTGCGGCAATGAGCAGGGCCGAACGGTGCGCGGGGAGCTGGAGATTGCCTTTCGCCACTATGGTTTGCCGCTGGCGATGCTGATGGATGGCGGCCCGCCGTGGAGCGATCCCGGCGGCGAGCCCTACACCGTGTTCAGCGTTTGGTTGTTGCGGCTTGGCATCCGCGTCCTGCACGGTCGACCGCGCCACCCCCAGACGCAAGGCAAGGAAGAGCGCTTCCATCGCACGCTGAAAGCCGAAGTGATCAGCGGGCGAAGCTTCGGCGATCTCGCCGATTGTCAGCGGGCCTTCGACCAATGGCGTCCGCGTTATAACCACGAACGGCCGCACGAGGCACTCGACATGGCGACGCCGGCCGAGCGGTACCGGCCGAGCCCACGCTGCTTCCCTGAGGTGTTGCCCGCGATCGAATACGGACCAGGTGACAAGGTCCGCAAGGTCGACAGCGATGGCTTCATCAGCTTCAGGAACCGACCTTGGCGGATCGGCAAGGCCTTCCGCGGCGAGCTGGTGGCACTTCGCTCCACTGACCAGGATGGCCTCTTCAGCGTGCACTACTGCTCGCATCGGATTGCCACCCTTGACCTGCGCTCCACCGACAGGGAGGCCTGTGGACTTGTGGACAACGCTAAGCCTTGCCCACAGGGTCCACACCCCAAACAACAACAAAAACAACCCGTCTCATCATGATGAAAAAATGTGTCCACGATGTCCCCGAACACCTGTCCACCTTGTCTCCGGCACAAACAGGAGGGTTAGGGTGGGGGTCCCTCTTCGCAAGAATCCACATGCGATTACCCTGCCCCCCGCAAGAGGCCGCAAGGGGGGAGATCGGTAGGTTTAGCGGCAGCTCCCTTCAAACTTTGGTGATTGGCAGAGGCGGCTGTCACCCCTTGTGGGCAGGGCGAGCGCAGAAGGATTCTTACGCAGAAGGACCCCATCCTAACTTGCCGGGGCGAGCCACGGGTCTCGCCCGTCCTACGGACCCCCACAAAAGGGAGGGAATGCTGCCGCGCGCCCTTTGATCCTATTTTAGTGCCGAGCTTCGGCAATCTGCCGAGATCAGCGCCCACAGAGTCTCCCTCTCCCTTGTGGCACGGCTATCGCGTATGGAGTCTTGCGAAGAGGGACCCCCACCCTAACCCTCCCCACAAGGGGGAGGGAATGCTGCCGCGCGCACCTTTACTTACGCCTTGGGATCGAAAACCATGCTCAATTTTGCCAGGATCGGCGTCAACGGAAGTCTCCCTCCCCCTTGTGGGGGTCCGAAGGACGGGCGAGACCCGTGGCTCGCCCCGGCAAGTTAGGGGTGGGGGTATTCGTAGGGCGAAAGCCTCGGCTTTCCATATGCGATTGCCGTGCCCCATGCGGGAAGATGTTCGGCAGAATAGAGGGGGCGCTGTCCCGCCAGCTTTCTTCGTGCCTCCTTGCGTCATCCTTGTCCTGTCACAAAGCTGACAAGCGCCGGCCCTAGCGTCGAACAGTTCCTCCAGCCATCCCCAGCCACGAGGCATCTTCCCCATGACCCGATCCTTCCTTTCTCTCTGCCTCGCCTCCACGGCGCTGGCATCGTTCGCTGGCGCTGCCCACGCCGCCCCTCCCGGCTACGACAAGATCGACACAGTCGTCGTCATTTATGCCGAGAACCGCAGCTTCGATAATCTTTATGGCGGCTTCCCCGGCGCCGACGGGCTCGCCAATGTTTCGGCCGACCAGGCGCGCCAGCTCGACCGTGACGGCAAGCCGCTTGCGGAACTGCCGCCGGCCTGGGGCGGGCTGACCGGCAAGGGCGTGACGCCGGCGATGACGGAGGCCCAGACCGCGCATCTCGCGAATGCCGTCTTCTCGATCGACGACCCCAAGGGTTTCAACGAGAATATGGCGGTCGTCACCCGCGACCTCTGGCACCGCTTTTATCAGGAGCAGATGCAGATCGATGGCGGAAAGAACGACAAGTTCGCCGCCTGGGCTGATTCCGGCGGCCTGGTGATGGGCCATTATGATGGCTCCAGCCTGCCGATGTGGTCGGTGGCGAAAAAATATGTGCTGGCCGACAATTTCTTCCAGGGCGCGTTCGGCGGCTCCTTCCTCAACCACTTCCAACTCGCCTGCGCCTGCGCGCCGTTCTATCCGCATGCCGACACCAGCCCGGCGAAGGGGCAGATCGCGGCCGTCGAGGCCGACGGCAAGACGCTGAAGGTAGCCGACAATTCGCCGGCCTCGGCATTGGGCGGGGCGCCGAAATTCGTCAATGACGGCGCCATCACGCCCGATTTCTACGCCGTCAACACCATGCAGCCGCCCTATCAGCCGAGTGCCAATAAGCCGGTCGAAGGCGGCGACAAGGCGCTTGCCGACCCGGCGCAGCCGAGCACGCTGCCGCCGCAGCACGACATCACCATCGGCGACCTCCTGTCGCTGAAAGGCATCGACTGGGCCTGGTATGCCGGTGCCTGGCAGGCCACGCTCGACGGCAAGAACGCGACGCCGGTGCCGAATTTCCAGTTCCACCATCAGCCGTTCAACTATTTCACGGCCTACGCGCCCGGCACCGCTGCGCGGACCGAACACCTCAAGGATGGTGGCATGGGGGGCTCCGAGTTCATCAAGGTGATCGACGAGGGCAAGCTTCCGGCTGTCGCCTTCTACAAGCCGCAGGGCAACCTCAACGAGCATGGCGGCTACACCGATGTCACCAGCGGCGACCAGCACCTTGCCGATCTCGTTTCGCATCTGGAGAAGAGCCCGCAATGGAGCCACATGCTGGTGGTCATCACCTATGACGAGAATGGCGGCTTCTGGGATCATGTCGCGCCGCCCAAGGCCGATCGCTGGGGCCCGGGCAACCGCGTCCCAGCCTTCATCATCTCGCCCTATGCGAAAATGGGCACGGTCGACCACACGCAGTATGACACGACGTCGATCCTGCGCTTCATCACGGCGCGTTACGACTTGCCGGTGCTCTCCGGCATCGTCGCCCGTGACAAGGCGCTTGCCGTGAATGGCGAGCCGCCGATGGGGGATCTGAGCGCGGCACTTGACCTGAACCGGTAAAGGCGGCCGAGGCAAAAGGGGCCATCGCGTCGCGAAGGCCCCTCTCAGCCGCCAGTGACCAAGGCAAGAATGAGCTTCTGCAGATTGCCGCCCTGACCGAGTTCGACGCGGTCGAAATCGCGGCTGGACTGCCGCTGCGCCTGCGAGAGTTCGGACAGGCGCTTGGTCATTTCAGTCCGGATTTTGCTGCATTGGGGATCATCCGGGACCGTGAGGCCGACGGTCGCCGCCTCGATCTTGCGCACCATGTCGACAATGCTCGCGCCATGCACTTTCTCATGGGCGCTGACGCCGGCGAGGAAAACCTCCCAGTTCTTCTGGACGGCTGACGGCAGCGGCGCGGTGGGACTGGGCAAGGTGTAGGTGATGATCAGCTTCGGCTTGGCCGACACCAGCACGCAGGCCCCGCCACGCGCCTGATAGTCCCTGGTCCAGGTCAGCTTGAAATTGGTGTGTGCGATGGCGCGGGCAATGCCAACATTCGGCCCGTTCTCGCCGATCGACCGGTAGAGCTCCAGCCCCGACTGGCCCGATATGGCATAGGTCTCCACCGTCTCGACCGGCTTCCAGCCGGCCGCGGCGGCTGCCAGGGGCCAGGCCATCAGCGCGACCGGCAAAAGACGCAGATGAACATGGTTTCTCGGCACCACTCTCTCCAAATCGGGACCGGATGTTTTGCCGAACAGGGCAATGTCGCCGGACTGCTTTTCCTATATGCTGCCGGCGGGTGCTGCAATGTGCGAGGGAAGTCATGAAAGCGGGATACTTCTTCGTTTGTGCCATGACCGTATTGCAGGCCGCGCAACCGGCTGCTGCCGCATCGTGCAGCGGCTGGAACGCGAAGATGGAGGAAGACGAGGGCGGCAGCGTGCTGACCGCCTCGGTCTGCGGCGGGCCGAAAGCCGATGCGCGCCTGATGCTGACCTGCTTCGATAATCCGGTGCTGAGCTATGATCTGGGCGCCGGCGGCCAGCAACTGGAGCCCGGCATCAGCGGCGCCTTCGATTTCAAGGCCGACGGCAAGACGGTGACCAAGACACTGCAGCTTGAAGCCATGTACAATTATTTCGTGGCGGACCTGGCCAAGACCGATCCGCTGCTCGACCTGTTGCGCGGGAAGGGCGAGGTGAGCGTGAGCGCGGACAAGTATGGTGCGAACAGCTTTCCGCTGAAGGGCTCGGGCGGGGCCATCGGCAAGGTGCTGGCGCAGTGCGGCAAGACCAAGCCGGCCGATGATGCGGATTGAGTCTGAAAGGTCGCGCCGCCCCTCATTGTCCTGCCGGACATTTCTCCCCGTATAGTGACGGGGAGAAAGGCGCCGGCCGCGACGCCGGCGTCCTTTCCGCAGCGTTGATAATTGGCGAAATCAGCGGCGAGAGCGTCCTTCTCCCCGTCACTATACGGGGAGAAGGTGCCGGCAGGCGGATGAGGGGCAGCGCAAGCCTTTACCCTTGATCTCCAACCTCTTCCGCTTGCCGTTGCCGCCCCCTGGCCGTATCTCATCCACCATGACCGACATCCAGTTCCGCAAGGCGCAAGCCTCCGACCTGCCAGCCATTGTCGCCAAGCTCGCCGACGATCCGCTGGGCGCTGCCCGGCTTCTCGCGCGTCGTCCGTCCCGGGTCGTCAGCGGCTGGCGTATGCGGGAATTCTTTCAGGCTCTATTCAATTTGCCGGCAAGAGGGATATAGGTCAGCTAAGTTGACCTATATTCGAAACATCCGGGGAGGCGTGTCTTGACCCTTTTGAACCTGTTGGCTTCGCGCTCCTCGCGCATGAAGGCTTCCGAAATCCGCGAACTGCTGAAGCTGCTCGACCAGCCTGATATCATCTCCTTCGCCGGCGGCATCCCCGATCCGTCACTGTTTCCGGCCGATGCCATCCGCGATGCCTATGCCGAAGTGCTCGGCGGCGCGGAGGCGGGGGCGGCGCTGCAGTACCAGGTCTCGGAAGGCTATCTGCCGCTGCGGCGCTGGCTCGCCGGGCAGATGGGCAAGCTTGGCGTCGCCTGCGACGAAGCCAACATCTTCATCACCTCCGGCTCGCAGCAGGCGCTGGATTATCTCGGCAAGCTGTTCCTGTCGCCCGGCGACACCGCGCTGGTGACATGGCCGACCTATCTCGGCGCGCTGCAGGCCTTCAACGCCTACGAGCCGCGCTATGACCGGCTGCGGCCGGAAGGCGGCAACATGACGCCTGATGCCTACCGCGCGGCGGCGGCTGCGAATGGCGGCAAGGTCAAGTTCGCCTATCTGGTGCCCGACTTCGCCAACCCGACCGGCAACACGCTGGACCGGAAGCAGCGCGAGGCCGTGCTCGACCTCGCAGGCGAACTCGACATCGCCGTCATCGAGGATGCCGCCTACCGCGCGTTGCGCTATGACGGGGAGGGCGTGCCGCCGATCCTGGCGCTCGACTGCATCAGGTCCGGCGGCATCGACAAGGCGCGCACGCTCTATTGCGGCTCGTTCTCGAAGATCCTGTCGCCGGGCATGCGCGTCGGCTGGGTGTGCGCGCCGCGCCATGTGGTGGAGAAGCTGGTGCTAATGAAGCAGGCTTCCGACCTGCACAGCCCGTCGATCAATCAGCTGGTCATGCACCGCGTTGCCGAATCGGTGTTCGACGACCAGGTGGAAAAGCTGATCGGCGCCTATCGCGAGCGCCGCGACGGCCTGCTTGCCGCGCTCGAGGCCAACATGCCCGACGGCGTGACCTGGAGCCGCCCGGAAGGCGGCATGTTCGTCTGGGTGACGTTGCCGGAAGGGACCGACGCCACCGAGCTGCTGGCACGGTCGGTGAAGGAGGCGCGCGTCGCCTTCGTGCCCGGCAATGCCTTTTATGCCGACGGCAGCGGACGCAACACGCTGCGGCTGTCCTTCACGCTGGCCGACCGCCGCGCGGTGACCGAGGGCATCCCAAGGTTGGCGGCCCTGCTGAAGGGGTAATCCCGCCGCGCCAGAGGTCCAGGGCCGTTGTGCGTGCCCTTGATGCTGCCGCCTTTTTTCTTCGTATCTCGTATACGAGATTGGATTGGGCCGCACCCGAGGAGCCGCATGAAACCATTGCCTGAAGCCGTACCGTTTTTCAGCCAATGGGAGACGCCCGACATGACACTGGCCGTGCTCGCCGAAGGGGCCGACATCGCGCTGCGGCGGGATCCGTTGTGGCGGGGTTCGGGTGCTGAAACGTTCGACGAATACGCTCTCTGGGCCGCCAACATCTGCGGCATGGCGTGTCTCAAGATGATCCTGGCGACGCGCGGCGAGATCGTGCCGACGGTCGAACTCGCCAGGCAATGCACTGGATATGGCGGCTATGTCGTCAGCGAGGGATCGATCAAGGGGCTGATCTACGCGCCCTTCGTCACTTTCGTGAAGGCGGAGTTCGGCCTGGACGCCGAGGCGATGACCGGTGTCGCGACAGCGGACATTCCGGCGATCCTTACCCGCTCGCGCTTCTTCATCGCCTCGGTCAGCAGCTCGATCCGCTGGCCCGAGCGCGAGCCGCGATCGAAGGGCGGTCACCTGGTGCTGGTCACTTCGGCATCCGATCAGGGTTTTCGCTTCCACAACCCGTCCGGCCATACCAGCGCCACACAGGCAAACGCAGTGTTGGCGCCATCCGATTTCGACCGCTTCTTTGCCAATCGCGGCATTGCCGTCGCCATTTGAGTTCGAGGGATTTCCATGAAGGACAAGATCAGGGTTGCCATCCTCTATGGCGGACGCTCGGCCGAGCATGACGTCTCGCGCCTGTCGGCGGCCAATGTGCTGAAGGCGATCGACCGGACGCGCTACGAAGTGGTCCCGATCGGCATTTCCAGGGAGGGCAAATGGCTGCTGCAACCGTCGTCCGATGCCATCGGCGACGGGGCAGGGGCTCCGCTGTCGGAGGATGGCCTCGAGGTCGCGCTGCTGCCCGGCGGCAAGGGCAGGCTGGTGGCCGCGCCGCAGGATGGAGCGCAGCCTGAACTGCCGCCGGTCGAAGTTGTCTTTCCTGTGCTGCACGGTCCGTTCGGCGAGGATGGCTCGGTGCAGGGCTACGCCGAAATTGCCGATGTCGCCTATGTCGGCTGCGGCATCCTCGCCTCGGCCGCCGCCATGGACAAGGATGTCGCCAAGCGGCTGATGCGCGAGGCGGGGCTTGCGGTTGCCCGCTCCGTCACCGTGCATCGAAACGATGTCGGTTCGTTCCAGGAGATCGCCGGGATGCTTGGACTGCCGTTCTTCGCCAAGCCGGCGCGCCAGGGCTCGTCCTTCGGGGTGAGCAAGGTGAATGACAGGGACGGTTTCGACGAGGCCGTCGAAACGGCTTTCCGCTACGACGGCAAGGTGCTGGTCGAGGAGTTCGTCGAAGGGCGCGAGATCGAGTGTTCGGTGCTGGAGCGGGCCGACGGCTCGCTCACGGTGTCGCTGCCCGGCGAGATCATCCCGGCCGGCAAACATGGCTTCTACACCTATGAGGCGAAATATCTCGACGCCGACGGCGCGGTGGTCAAGGTGCCCGCCGATGTGCCGGCCGCGATTGCCGACGGGGCGAGGGACAGGGCCACGCGGGCTTTCCGGGCGCTCGGCTGCGAGGCCATGGCACGCGTCGATTTCTTCCTGCGCGCCGACGGTTCGCTGCTGGTCAACGAGGTCAACACGCTTCCCGGCTTCACCGACATTTCGATGTACGCCAAGGCGCTGGCGGCAACGGGCATCGGCTACAGCCAGATCATCGACGTGCTGATCGAGCACGCGCTGGCCAGGTATGCGACGCGCTGACGGTCGATCCCGTTCGGGAGCATGTCCTCCCGGTCATGGCTGGTAGCGCAAGGCATCGACCAGCAGTTTGAAGGCCGGCTGGGCAATAGAAGTGGCAGGCCGGCGGCGGCGGTGTCCATTTGCCCAGCGCCTTGACCCGCCGCCCGATTTGGCGTTCGCCGGACTATTGCACCGAGACATGTTGACGAAGATCGGGCGGGACCATCGCGCCCTCGCCACCATCCTCGGCGAAACCATTTCCAGGCAAAGCCAATCCATTGCCTTGAGCGTCGAATTCTATCGGCGCGCCAAACAGTTGGGCGGCCTGCAGGACCAGATATTCGATATCCTCAAGGGCGACGTTTTCCACAAGGTTCCTGACCCTGACCTGCTCGGCCACCGCGGTGATGTTGACGATGCCCCTGTGGAATGCCGTCCGGACGGCCGAATTGACGTCATCGCGCAGGCGCATGGAGAAGTTGTACCGCATCGAAGCCTCCCACAGGCGATCGGTTTCTATTTTGGTGGGAGCATGCACCCATGGCCGACCCCTGACAAGTGGAAATTTGAAAATGTGCAAATAAATCAGCCAGTTAGCACATTCATGCAAACGTGCAACCAACGTCTGATCCCCATCATGCGCGGGTTGCGCTGTTCACCCATTGGCAGGACTTGACGCAGGATGGGAGCAATCCTAACTATGAGCTAAATGAGATAAATACTAACTAAGCGTATTTTTAGTCCTGAGCGAGGAAACGCGCAATGGCTGAACTGGAACGCCCGGAACGATTGCAGATCATGCTCACCGCGGACGAGCTGGCGGCCCTGGAAAACTGGCGCTTCGAAAAGCGCATGCCGAGCCGTTCGGCGGCGGTCAGGGAGTTGCTGCGGCGCGGTCTTGCCTCCGAAGGCTTCCTGACGGCGGAGCATGGCGTCAAGTCACAGGAATTCGGCGTTCTCATGCCCGACAGCGGGAACGGCAAGGTAACCGATCAGCCCGGTAAAGCGGCCGATCGGTCGTCGGAGTGAGGGGCGCTTCGGCTGACATGCGCCAACTGCACGGGGAGCGATTGCCTTGATCCGTTTGCGCGCTACCTCATGGCAATGAGCGAAATCGTGGCGGCGGTAACCGGCATTGTGGACGATGAGAGGCAGGACGCGACCGCCGATGCGCGTCTCGCGGCCATTGTCGATTCCTCCTTCGACGCCATCATCAGCAAGGATCTCAACAGCATCATCACCAGCTGGAACTCGGCGGCCGAGCGCATGTTCGGCTACAGCGCCGAGGAAGCGATCGGCCAATCGATCCTCATGCTTATCCCCGATCACCTCAAGGGCGAGGAAACCGAGATCATCAGCCGGGTTCGCAGTGGCGGACAGGTGGCAAGCTATGAGACGACCCGGCGGCGCAAGGATGGCGTGCTCATCGCCGTCTCGCTGACCGTGTCGCCGATCAAGAACGCGCATGGCGAGATCGTCGGCGCCTCGAAGATCGCGCGCGACATTTCCGCCGCCAAGGAGAGCGAGCGCCGGATCAGGCTGCTGATGCGCGAGGTCAACCATCGCGTCAAGAACCAGTTCGCCGTCATCCTGTCGATGGTGAGGGAGACGAGCAAGCGTTCGAGCGATCCGCGTGAGTTCGAGGAACTGATCCGTGCCCGCATCATGGCGCTGTCGCGCTCACATGACCTGCTTGTGACCTCGGAATGGGCGGGCGCCAGCCTCTTCGACTTGATCCAGGAACATTTGAAGCCTTTCGGCCGCGAGGAACAGATAACGCTCTCCGGCCCGGTTCTGACGCTGCAGTCGAACGCGGTGCAGAATCTCGGCATGGCTTTCCATGAGCTTGGCACGAATTCGTCCAAATACGGCGCGCTGGGCACCGAAGAGGGCCGGGTCGAGATCACCTGGACGATCGGCCCGGGTGACCAGGGTTCGCGTGCTTCAGGCGAACGGGAATTCCAGCTATTGTGGGAGGAGACATCCAAGCCCCGCCCAGGAACCAGGCGCGACGAGACCGCGCGCAAGGGTTTCGGCACGGTCGTGCTGAAGCGGGTAGCGCCGCAGTCACTCGGCGGCTCCGCCGTCCTGGAGCGATTGCCCGGTCATCTCAGTTGGCGTCTCAACGCGCCGCTGACCTCGATTATCGTGCCGCAAGTCGGCTCCGAGGCCGACAACGACGCCGCGGCGGGCTTCGGCCCCTGAAGAGCGTCCCGGTTGACGCTGGTCTGGCCGTCGGGAGCCGTGTCGGTCGCGACGGGGCAATCACGGTTTTGTTCAGTGCCGCTTAAGCGGCCTCATACGGGTGGGGCGGCGGGCTTCCCACCGCCCCACCTTACCGGTCACGGATGATGGAGATGCCTTTCGGCATCGACTTCTCCAACCGTGAAGCTCTGGAATCCCGGCATCAACTGCCATATGGCGGCAAGGCCGATGATTACATAGGCCAGGCGAGCCAGGGTAGCTCCCCCGAAAACCATGCCGATCACGTCATGGCCCGTCAAACCCATGACCAGCCAGTTGAGACCGCCAAGGATGATGAGGGCGAGAGTGACGAGGTTCATGACACGCATAGACGCCTCCTGATGTTGCCTGACAAACGTCTGCGAAAAAAACGCCTGTGGTTTCAGGCAGTTCCATTGGTCACGACATTGTGAACGATGGCGACGATCCGTGAGTGCCTCGCGAAACCAGGCCGGCGGGGTGGGACGGACCATTCGAAAGGCCGTTCCAACAGCCCGCCTCGGCGCCAAGACGAGTGGCGGGGCAACTCACTCGACCAGGATATGCGCCTCGCGCGCGGCCTCGACGAAAGCTTCCCTGGCAGTATCGGGAGAGACGTCGCCACTTGTCGCACGGCGGCAGGCGCGCAGTGCCGACTGATGCTTCGGGCTACCGGCGTCGCGCCAATGTGTCGTCAGCAATTCGATGGCCTGCTGTGTATTGGACAGGTTGCGGGTGGCCCCGGTGACGCCGACCGAAACCACCACGGGCTTGGAAAACCACGCGGTTTGCATTGGAACCTCGACAAGGTTGCGGGCTTAGAACGCATACCGCGGCAGGTGGTTTCATGCCTGCAATCACTCTAGCGTGAGGCCAGGGAGCATCCGCCCGTGGCATGGCTCAAGGCCTGTTTGACGCAATTGCGGTCGCAAAACCGTTTCACGCTTTTCCTGGAATGCTTCAAAGGATGTTGGTCGTCACCTCGACGATGATCGCGGCAGCTTCCAGTTTGCCGTCGGGGACGTGCACGACGCGCGAGACCCGCAGGTCCTGGGGACTTCCGTCGACCGACAAGGAAACCCTTTCTCCAATCCGCGGCACCGCCTGGAAAATGGCGTTGGTGGCCGGCCGGTTGTCGATGGATATACGGCAGTTGACGGTCATGGAATGTCTCCTGTCTAGCCATGCCCCCAATCGTCAACGCCGGGTCCATCGAATGGTTTCAGGAGGGGCGGCGCAAAACCGGTGCTGCCCTGATGAAGGGCTGGTTCCCGCTCATGGGCTCGAACCACGATTCACGCCTTCAAAGGGCGCTGTCCTACCATTAGACGAAGCGGGAGAAGCGAGAACGGTTATGACGCCGGCGCGGCGGAGCGTCAATTCGGGAAGTTGTTGACCGGCTCTTCGCAGTGATAGACCGGGCAATGCCCGTCGCGGGACGGGATATAGGCCGACATCGGCACTTCCGGCCAGTCGCATTCATTGCCGAACTGCCTGACATAGCGGTCATAGGTGTTCGGACCAGTGGTCAGCACCACGGCGCGATGGCTCTGGATCATGGCGCGGATCTCGGTGCAGCTCATGCCGCGGCTGTCGGGCCGGGCCTCGGCCAGATTGGTCGCCGCGAGCATGGGGACCAGGGTCATCAACAGGATTCGAACGCGAGCGGACATGGCGGTTTCTCTTGGTTCTGACGCGGTGTCGGGCTCTCGAGGCAACTGCGGGCGCAAGACCGCTTCACACCTTCCGGGAGTTGCCCGAGCGGACATGCATTGTCGCATAAAACCCATTATCTGTCCGCCAGTTCCGCGACAGGCTGTGCGTTGCGCATGGCGGGGCTCCCGCGCAACCAAATCATGCCTCGCGCATTGCTGGGCATGGACGGCAGGAAGCCTTACGAAACACCCCAATGGCGGCCCGGAAATGAAGGCCGCGAAGCTATGTGCTGTTCCTTCTGCGGCGGTCGCGACCACCGCTACGAGGAATGCCCGCAAAGGGCCGATCCGCCTGCCACGACGTCCGAGGATGACGCGGTAAGATCTTGCTGACCCGGCCATGGCCCGTTGCGAAAACTTGCACCACATCAGATCAGACATGGCCGCATGGGCATGATGCCCTGGCCTCGGGTTCCCGGCACGCTGTTGCGGACGCGGTCGGCGAGTAGGGCCAGGCATGCCTTCAGTCAACGTGACGGCCGCGCGTTGTCCGGATCGGCTGACGGCCTTGCCGGCGCCAGCGACGCTTCCAGCTGGCGGGAGGGAAGTGGCCAACCTTTTCGGCCGATGGACGTTGTTCCTGCGAAAGGAAGGCCGCCGTGGGCGGCCGCGTTAGAAAAGGAGGCCGGGATGAAACCTCTCGCCATCGCGTCCCTGATGTTGGCGCTGGCAATGCCGGCGGCGGCGCAGACGCAGCCGAACACCGACAGCCAGGCGAAACAGACCGACAAGTGCCGTGCACAGACGGATCAAGGCGGCAAACAGCCGCTTGGCGGCGGCAATTTGACCGAAAAACTCAATGATTGCGGCGGCGTGCTGAAGCCGCCGCCCACCGGCGACCAGGGCATGGCCACGCCGGCGCCTGACGAAGGCAATACACCGATCATCAAGCCGGGCGAAGTGCCGGCGCAGCCGCCCCAGAAGTAAAAGCCAATTCGTCTGCATTGCTGGGCGGAGGAACCTCGTACAATGCCAAACGTTTCTTTTGACAATTGGATTTGAAAGGAACGGATCGTGAGAGATATTGTCATCACCGCCACGTTTCTTGCTTCCATCGCCATCGTGATCGCCTTGATGCTGATGGCGCCGAAGAGTTTCGGGTTCGAGACCTCCCATCCGATCGTGAGCGGCGATCTGCCTTCCCCATAATCAGGAGCGGTTCGGCAACAGAAAAGGCAGGCGGGAATTGGCCTGCCTTTCTGTTCTTGAAACCGGACTGTTTCTTTGTCCTGGCGCGATTGCGGACGGAAACCGCTACGCAATTTTCCTGGAACTGCTCTAACGAACGAGAAGGCCGGCGTGATCGCACAGCGCCGTGAAGGCCTCCTGTGCCTGGGCCGCGCCGGCATTGCTTTCGAGCGCCGCCTCGATCTTTTCGCGCGCGGCCTGATAGAAGGGACCGCGCTTGGCATGCGGCCAGTCGATCAGGATTTCACTGGCGTCCTGAAGCGTGGTCACCTCACGGATCGTGTCCGAGCCGTGGGGCTTGACCCGCATCGGGGTCGGCAGCATCAAATCGGCCATTGGTTTTGCCCGCTATTGCAGGATCCGCGCTTCGCGCGCGGCGTCGATCATTGCCTCCATCGCCTTTTCCGGCGCCGTCCAGCCGTCCAATGCATCGCGGCAGCTGCGCCACGCCGCCCGGTATCGCCGGCCCCGACCGGCCGGCCAGTCGCCGAGGCATTCCAGACCCTCCCAGGCGCTGCGCACCACGCGCTCCCGCTCGGGGGCGAATTTCAGGCGGATTGGTCGGGGAAACATCTTGTCGTTCAACGGTGGTCTCCGTGACTGGTAATGTCGCCCAGCCGAGCTGCGTTTTCTGGAGAACGCCATGCAGGAAGGGCGGCGGATAACGCCGCCGACAACGGAGGGTTCCAATCCCGAAAAATCAATTTTCAGTCGTGCGCGACGACGTCCGACAGAGGTCTGGCCGCCGGCAAATCGGCGTCTGGCGCCTCCGGCCGGTCATGCTCGAACTGTTCGGTGCCGGGCAAGGCATGCAGCCAGGCCTCGCGCCGGCCGATCCACAATTCGTACTCGGGAGTAAGGTCGGTCGGCGCGACGTCGAGGCTGCCAAGCATCACCTCGGCCTCCTTGTCGCTAACCCAGGCAAGGCGGCCGCCGCAGGTCGGGCAAAAGCTGCGCGTGCCATAGGAGGCAACTTCGCCCGATGTCTCGAAAGCGTCGCGCGGCCAGATGGCAAAGGCCGAATAGACCGAGCCGCCCGCCTTGCGGCAGTCCTTGCAGTGGCAAAGACCGACCCGCGACGGCCGGCCGGTGACAACGAACTGCACGCCGCCGCACAGGCAACTGCCGGTCCTGCGTGTGGTGTCGGACATGATAGCGGCTCCTCCGTCAGTCTGGCCTCCGTCAGGCTGGCCCCGTCACTCTGGCTTCATCAGCCTGGCATGCCGCCGGCTATCCGCGCGCGGCCATGTGGTTGTCAAGCTTCTTCCTCGAAGGGCCGTAGCGCTTGATGATGGTCTGGGCTTCGCTCTGCGGGATGCCGTATTTGCGGGCGAAGGCGGCGACCTCGTAGGTCTCCTCGCTCGAAACCTGCTTGCGGTCCTGTTTGATCTTCGATTTGTCGTCGGGCATGCCAGGCCTCGCTTTCCGTCCGCGGCCGGTCGCGAAGGCGTCGAACCCCTGGTTCGCCACGCGATGCCGCGGTCAGACATAACAGCGATCGACGCCGCTGGTTCCATGGAAGGCGGCGGACGGACCGGATAAGGTCTGCCTGGCGCCGGTCGCAAGCGATCCGGTTCAGGCCGAGGGGCAGACGGGGTCGGCGTCGTGCCGGCTGGCGTCGCCGCATTCGGCGCAAGGCGCGCTTACGCCAGGGCAGCCGCGCTGGTGCGTGCCGGCCGGGCAGCAAAGGCCATTGGAACTCGTCCAGCGCGGGCATTGGAAAACCTGCCCGGTGCCACCGCAGCCACTGCATTCCATAACCGGTGACCGGACCAGAGGGGACACCATCCCCAATCTGACGCTCGCGCCCAATTTTTTTATCCACCCAACACTGCACCGGTTATACCAGTGCATTAGCCCCGCCTTGACCATAGCACGATCATGGTTACGGACAAGTTCGTGATTTCGTCAGCGCCGCATGACGCGGCGCGCCGATGGCCAAGGCCTTGGCCAGGCCTGATCCTTCCCTTGAACGCTGGGGTACATCAGCTGGCAAACCGGAATCGGTTGTGTCGGATTGGCCAGGGGGACAGCCGGGGAAAAATTTGCCGAGGCCTGTCGGATCGGTGCCCGGCGGCACGTCCTGTGGGCGAACCAAACTGGAGAACGACCATGCCTTCGCAAATCGCTCAATCGTCGTGGCAGACCGCGGCCCTTCTCATTGCCCGCCTGATCTTCGCCGCCGTCTTCCTCATGGCGGTGACCTTCAAGTTCATGGGCATGGGTGCCACCGCGGGCTACATCGCCGCCGCCGGTTTTCCGTTTCCGCTCTTGCTCGCCTGGTGCGCGGCGATCCTGGAGGTTGCGCTGGTGCTGTGTTTCCTCAGCGGAGCCTTCTTCTCGCAGGCGGCCCTTATCGCCGCGGCCTATGTGCTGTTCCTGGCCTTTGCCTTCCACGGCCCCAGCCACTGGGCCGGCAACCAGGCCGAGTTCGGCTTTTTCGTCGACCATTTTTCCTTCCTGGCCGGCCTGCTGTTTGCGGCGGTGCACGGACCGGGAAGGATGCTGGCGCTGAACCTGGGATGGCCGGGGAGGGCGTGAGGCCGAGACCGCTGTCCCCCGGCCGATACGGCCCAGGCCGGTCTGGGTTCACATCTGGTCGTTATAGGCCTCTTTCATCTGGCCCACCATGCGGGCCAGCTTCGAAAAGGAGGGTATGTCAGCCTCCGGCTGACACTGGTTGGCCAGCTCCAGCAGCCTGATGGGAAAATTGACGGCGTCCCTGCTCGACGACGACATGCCTTCGGATCGTTCCTCGCTGGTCTCGCTGGCTTCGGCTTTACGCAAGGCGATGTCGATTTCCTCGGCCGACAGTACCCCCTTTCGGACAAGGGCGTGGTTGATGGCGGCGATGGCCATCAGCAGACCTTCGATTTGCAGATTGGCGACGTTCATGGTTTTGCTCCCATTCGATGGATTCCAAACGCATGAAGGCCTATTCCGATCCGGATGACGGTGCGATGTCCCCTTGATCGGGCGGCTGACGTTCCATCGGGCGCGCCGCGATGGAGCCGCGTGTCCGCGATGCCTTGTGCGGGAAAAGAGACTATGATGGCGCGGGCCGGGTAGGAAGCAGGAGGTGTGTATGCGACTTGCTCTAGCCTTTGGTTTTATCATGGCGATGACGACGGCCGCGTCCGCCGGCATGACGATGACGTTCGAATGGGGGCCGACAGCCAAGTGTTTTGATCCGAAATCGCCGCCGATAACACTCTCGGGCGTTCCCGCCGGGACGAAGACCCTGGCGTTCAGGATGACCGACCTGGACGCGCCCGACTTCAAGCATGGCGGTGGGCAGGTGGCCTTCGCCGGCCAGAAAACCTTGCCCTACGGAACCTTCAGCTATCGCGGGCCATGCCCGCCCAAACCGCACACCTACGAGATCTCGGTGACGGCGCTCGATGACAGCGGCAAGATTCTCGCCACGGCGAAGGCGCGAAAGCGTTTTCCGTGACACTGGGGTGCAACAGCGTCGGGGCCGGATCCACCATTCGGGATCGTGCGCCATCTCGCCGGTTTTACGCAATCCGGGCGGAAACCGGCCGCGCACTTTTCCCGGGCTGCTGAAAGGCCGGCATGCATGTCAGATTCGGATCACGCCGGTTCGACGCGATGTGAATTTTTTCCTAGGAAATCGTTGACCGGCTGAGGGCAGCCATGCTACATATTCGGCCATGGTGCTGATTTGCGCCAACGACCCGCCGCCGAGGCGGGTTTTGTGTTTCTGGCGCTTTGGGACCTCGGCTGCAACTTGTGCGCCAGCGCTCTCCGGCGCCCCCCCTGTCCTGCCGGACATCTCCCCCACCGGTGGGGAGATTGGCCGTCATCCCGGCTTTCGCCAATCGCCCAAGCCGCCAGATCGGGCGAGGCGCCCGAACCGCAATTCCCCCCAGAAGGGGAGGCAGGACAAAGGGGGCGCGACAGAACTTCTGCGAGATGTGAGAACCCTCATGCCACGTTACGCCACCATCATCACCGACGATGACGGCCGCGAGGTCGTCAGCGCCATTGGCGAGTTCGAGGGCGCGGCGCCGCAAGCGCGCCTGTGGCGGATCGAGCAAGTCGCATCCGGCGTGCTGATCGGCATGCTGTGGGACGCGGCCGGTGGCTTTTGCTTTCCGCAGCCGGGCAGCGGCGCGCGCCTTGCTGGCCTTACCCTGGCGGGGCTCAGGGCCCGAACCAAGGCGACGAAGCCCGCCGGGACGGCAAAGCCGAGGAAGCGCAGGAAGAAGCCCGCCCGATCGAGGAAACCGGCAAGGCGGGTGCCGAAGGCGGGCAGGGCGGTCTCCGCCAGCGATACCGCAGTAAAGGCGATAGGCGAGGCCAATGGCTGATGAAGTCGCCGCCAGGCCGGCACGGCGCAAAGCAAGGCGTAAATCCGTCGCCAACCCGGCCTCTGCCCCAAAGTCCCGCCCCAAGCGGACGAAGAAAACGCTCGGCGATGATTTCCTGACCGCGGTGCGGGCCGATTTCCGCGCGCACGGCGCCGGCGTCATCGCCGAGGTGCGGGCCGACAAACCGGACCAGTATCTGAAGATCGTGCTTTCCGTGCTGCCTAAGGATTTCGATGTTGCCGTCAACCAACTGGATGCCCTGAGCGATGAGGAGATCCGCAGCCGCATCCGCGCCCTCGAGGCCGTCCTCAGGCCGTTCCTCGACGAAACTGCTGAGCTCGGCACAGGCGGAATATCTGGCGCTGCTGGCGGAGCTTGACCGCCGACGTCGCTCCAACCAACTGGCCTCTTATGAGCCGTACAGACGCCAGGCGGAATTTCACGCGGCCGGCGCCCAAAACCGCGAAAGACTGTTCATGGCCGGCAACCAGCTCGGCAAGACCCGGGCCGGCGGCGCGGAATGGGCCATGCATCTGACCGGCCGCTACCCCGGCTGGTGGCAAGGCAAGGTCTTCGAGACGCCGGTCCGCCTGTGGGCCGCCGGCGTGACCGGCGAAGGCACGCGCGACAACCCGCAGCGCGTGCTGGTCGGCCCGCCGCAGCAGCAGGCGGCCTGGGGCACCGGCATGATCCCGGCCGATGCCATCGCCGACACCATCATGGGCCGCGGCGCGCCGGGCGCCCTCGACAGCGTCGTGGTGCGCCATGGCGGCGGCGGCGATTTGCAGGCGGGCGAGAGCGTGCTGTCGTTCAAGAGCTTCGAAAAGGGCCGCGAGAAATGGCAGGGCGAGACGCTGCACGGCGTCTGGTTCGACGAGGAGCCGCCGCTCGACATCTATTCCGAAGGCCTGACGCGCACCAATGCGACTGGCGGCATCACCATCGTCACCTTCACCCCGCTGCTCGGCATGAGCGATGTGGTGCTGCTGTTTTTGTCGGCGGGTGAGGTGGAGAAGATGGGCAAGGGGTGAACGCTCTCTTCCTTCTCCCCTTGTGGGCTAGCGTGCGCACACATCTGCTTCGGAGGGGTGTCAAGGGACGTATTGGCCGGGCGGCAGATGGGGCTTGAAGGGTTGGAATCGTGTGTGATTCTGTAGCTGCCATTGTTGATTCGGGAGATTTCGACGATGGCACCGCTGCTTGGATACTTCGGCGACCTGCGCTTGCAAAAAAGGGGAGCATGGTGCTGGAGCGCATGTGCATGCGCATCAGCGCGGGCATGCGTCGGCTGGCCGATACACGCGCGGAACAGGTTGCGTTCACGCGGCTGTTTGGCAATCCCAACGTGACGGTGCAGGAGATCGTGCGCACGGCGGCGGCGCAAACGGCCAAGGCGGCGGCCGGCCGTCATGTGCTGATCATCGAGGACAGCAGCGAGATCAACTATCAGGCCAAGGCCTCGCGCAAGCGCGGCCTCGGATGTGTCGGCAACGGCAAGGATATCGGGCTGTTCGTACACCCGGCTCTGGCCGTGGATGCCGGCGACGGGTCGGTGCTGGGCCTTGCGGCGGCCACGATCTGGCGGCGCCGGGGGCAGAAGGCGGACGACTACCAGGCCCTGCCGATCGAAGCCAAGGAAAGCTACAAATGGATCGCCACCGCCACGGCGGCCCGCCAGGCGCTGACCGACACGCCGCTCCTCACCGTGATCGGCGACCGCGAGGCCGACATCTACGAGGTGCTGGCAAGGCTGCCTGACGAGCGCACGCATGTGCTCATGCGCGCTGTGCGCGATCGGGCGCTGGGGGAAGAGGGCGGCCGCTTGTTCGGCGAGATAGCCAAGACGCCGGAAGCCGGCCGCATCGCCTTCGATCTGCAGGCGCGTCCCGGCCGGCCGGGACGCAAGGTGCACCTGGCCGTTCGCTTCGCCGAGGTCACCTTGCGCCAGCCGCGCCTTGGGGCCGACCGCCGCGATCCGCGCGCGGTCAGGCTCAATATCGTGGAAGTGCGCGAGATCGATCCGCCTTCGCCCAAGGACGCGGTGATCTGGCGGCTGTTGACAACCCACACCGTCAAGACACTCGCCGATGCCATCGCCATCGTCGATCTCTACCGGTCGCGCTGGACCATCGAGCAGTTGTTCCGGACCTTGAAGTCGCAGGCCATCGATCTGGAGGAAAGCCTCATCGCCGATGGCGATGCACTCGAACGTCTGGCTGCAACCGCGCTGATCGTGGCCACCAGGGTTATGCAACTCGTGCACGGGCGCGACGCGGCCGGCCAGACCCTCAGGGCCACACGCCTCTTCAATCCCGCCGAGATCGCCGTTCTGGACGCGCTGGTCGCCAGGCTGGAAGGCAAGACCCAAACGCAGAAGAACCCGCATCCGCCACACACGCTCGCTTGGGCGGCCTGGTGCATTGCCCGGCTCGGCGGCTGGAACGGCTATCCAAAGGAGCGCCCGCCGGGCCCGGTCACCTTCAGCAACGGCCTCAAACGCTTCCACGCCATTGTTGAGGGCTTCGTCCTTGCAAACCCATACTGACCACCGCCAAATCAAATGTGTGCGCACGCTAGCCCACAAGGGGGAGGGAACGCTGCCGCGCCAACCGCAAAAGATAACGCCTTCACAGAGCGATACAGCCAAGGCTTAGCAAGCTGATTCCGGAACTCCCCATGTCCCGTCACGTCACCTTCATGACCATTGACGACGCCGCTCACTACAGCGCCGAGCAGCGCGCCGCGATCGTCGCCGCCTACCCCGCGCATGAGCGCGAGGCGCGGGCGCGCGGCATTCCGGTGCTGGGTTCGGGCCGCATCTTTCCGGTAGCCGAGGCGCTGATCGCCTGCGAGCCGTTCCGGCTGCCGCGCTACTGGCCGCGCATCGGGGCGCTCGATTTCGGCTGGGACCATCCCTCGGCCGCGGTCGAGCTCGCCTGGGATACGGAGACCGATGTCGTCTATGTCACCAAGGCCGCCAGAGCTTCGCAGCAAACACCCGCCATGCAGACACTGACGCTGAAGCCCTGGGGCGCTTGGCTGCCCTGGGCATGGCCGCGCGACGGCCGCCGCGAAACGCTGGAGGGCGCGGGCACCGCGCTGGCGAAGCAATATGCCGCGCATGGGCTCAACATGCTGCCCGGCCACGCCCGCTTTGCCGACGGCTCGGTCTCGGTCGAGGCCGGTCTGATGGAGATGCTCGACCGCATGCAATCCGGCCGCTTCAAGGTGTTTTCCACCTTGATGGACTGGTTCGAGGAGTTCAGGCTCTATCGGCGGTTCTATTGGGACGCTGTGCTCGGTGCCGAGCTGCCTGATGGCGTCGACTACGCCGTGTTCGATTTCGCGGTGAACAGTGGGCCGGGCAGGGCGGCCAAATACTTTCAGGCAACCATAGGCGTCTCCCAGGACGGACGCATCGGGCCGGCGACGCTCGCGGCAGTCAGGGCAAAGCCGGCCGGCGTCGTCATTGACCAACTCTGCGATGCGCGACTGGCGTTTCTCAGGCGATTGCCGACATGGGCGACATTCGGGCGCGGCTGGTCCGATCGCGTCAGGTCGGTGCGGGCCCAGGCCCTGCTGATGTCGGCCCCCGCGACAGTGCCCGCGCCGGTGCAGCCTGCAAAGCCGGCGCCCGCGCCTGAACCGGTCCAGCGATCGCCTCGAGTCGAAACACCCGCTGGCGAGGCGCCCGCGGCCGAACCGGTATCGCCGGAACCTCACCGCCCCGGCATCCCGCTTGCCGCAAAGACAGGTGGGTTCGTCGCCGCCTGCCTGCTGCTTGCCTATGCCGCCTGGCACCACATCACCGTCGCCCTGCAAGGGATATTCTGATCATGGCCACCGTCATCCAGCCGACCATCCGTCCGACCAACAAGCTGACGGCCGCGACCATCGCCGCCGCGGCAGTCTCGGTTTCCGGCGTCTTCGTGCGCAACATCTGGCCAGCCTGGTATGACGCCGAGACGTGGGCCACGCTTCTGCCGATCGCCGTCTTTGCCGTCGGCTATCTGGTCAAGGACGCACCGAACCAATGAGCGCGCTCCTCGCTTTCCTGCTCGGCAGTCCAACCATTCTGGGCATCGGAGCGGCCGTCCTCGCGGCACTCGGTTGGGGCGTTCGCCAGCGGCTGGCCGGCGAACGCAGCGAGCTTGCCCGGCAGGCCGCCGCCGAGGCCGCTGCGCGCGAAATCGCCGACCAGGTCCAGAACGATATCGGCGCGCTGCCGGCCGCCACAGCGCGAAAGGAGCTCAAATCATGGGCAAGGGATTGATGCTGGTGTCGGTCCTGGCCGTGATGGCCGGCTGCACAACCGTCAAGGGCGGGTTCTGCGCGGTATCCAGCCCGCTGCGCCTGTCGGCGGACGCCGTCGATGCGCTGTCGGACGCCGAGGTCAAGGCGCTGCTGGCGCACAACCGCAAGGGCGAGAAACTGTGCGGGTGGAAGCCATGACGGTCGTGGCACTTCCCCTGGATCCAGCCATGCTGCTCGGCGTATTGGCTTTTTCGGCGCCGGATCGACCTTCGACTTCCTCATCGCGAGGACGATGAAATGATGCATGACTTCTTCGATCTGCTCGGCATCAAGGGACCGGTCGTCGCCGCCGGTCTTGCCGGGGGCGTGCTGCGCGCGCTGTCGCGGCATCGGTACAAGCTGCGCGAGATGGTGGCGTCGCCGATCTGCGGCGCGCTCGCCGCCGCCTATCTGACGCTGCCCTTGGTCCAGTATTCCCGCGCCACGGGCCTGCCGCTGGCCAATGACGACACGACCACGCTGGCGGCGGCTTTTCTCATCGGCGTCTGCGCCATGTGGATCTCGGATATTCTGTTCGAGGTGATCGTTCGGAAATTCAGGCCAGCCCCGGAGGAATAGCCCCCGTTCTACCAGCGTCGACAACCGTGCCTGATGGCCCGGTCGATTGGAAGCCCGCCTCGGTTCGCCGGGGCGGGCTTTTTTGCGTTTGTGGCTCCTGATCGGCCGCTGCCATATCCCGGCGCTGAGGGCCCCGCCCGCATCCGGCTGGAGTTGCATCAGGCGAGGATGTTGACGGCGCGGGCCGCGACCAGCGCGATCGTCAGCAGCGAGATCATCGCCTCCGCCATCATCAGCAGCTTGGCGCGTTGCGAGAGCGGCAAGGTGTCGGTCGGCGAAAACGCCGTCGCGTTGGTGAAGGCCAGGAAGAAATAGTCGACGAAGCCCGGCAGCCAGTCGCGGATCTCGCGGTCGCTCAGGGTCATTTGCGGGAACAGGAAATCGGAATGCGCGCGTGTGACAAGGCCGCAGGTCGGCGGCCCGCCGCGGTCGGTGCTCCAGAACCACAAGGCAAAGACGATGACATTTGTGACCCAGATGTTGAGCGCATCGACCAACAGCGTCTGCCCGCTCGAGCCGGCATGGCCCGCCAGCAGCGCGCGCACCAGGAACACCAGTGAACCGCAATTCATGACGCTGATGACGCCGGTCATCACCAGGGCTGTCCTGCGGATCATGACGCGAAACCGGCCGACCAGATACCAGTGCTCCTCCTCGACCGCCTTCTGGGTGGCGACCTGCGTCCAGGCAGTAGCAACCGACAGGGGCACCAGCAGGGCAGCTTCCAGGGCCGGCGCCAGCCAGCGCGGGCCGAAGGAAAGATCGTTGATGACCAGAAGCTGCAGGCAGATGATGACAAGCACCGCGGCACGCGCCAGCCAGAAGTCGAGCGCGCGATGGTGGATGACGGCATGCTGGTGACGCATCGAGTGTCCGGGAAGTTCGGAGGGGATCGGGTGTGCGGGCTGGTTGCTCGGGGAGGCGGTGTTACGCCGAAATTCCTGCTCAATCTTGGTGTCGCAATGGCACGCAGGTATACTTTTTTGTAAGCTTTGATGTTAGGGCTGTTCGGCAAACTGGGCGATGTGGTTTAAGCGCCGCATGGTGGGAATAGATGACTCCATGGATCGTTGGGTGCCGGCAGGACTGCCCGGCACGGGCCTGGACTTGTCATCGGTCTGGCGTGGCCTGCTTCGTCATCCCTGGTATTTGCTGGCGCTTTTGTGCCTGGCGCAGATCCTGTGCTGGACGGTGGTGCCATCGCTGGTCAATCCCGCGCCGCCTGGCGACGTCGTGGAAGGCTTCATGTGGGGCCGCGAATGGGTGCTTTTGACCTACAAGCATCCGCAGCTTCCCGCCTGGCTGCTCGAGACCAGCCATCTTCTGACCGGATCGTTCCGCTGGCCGCAATATCTGCTTGCCCAGCTGACGATCTCCACGACTTTCGTCCTGGTCTATCTGCTGGCCCGCGACATGCTGGGGCGAAACCGTGCGCTGGCTGCCGTCTTGCTGCTGCCGTCGGTCTATTTCTTCGGCTGGCCAACCCCGCAATTCAATCATGACTACGCGCAGATGCCGTTCTGGGCGGCTATCTGCTGGCTGCTCTGGCGCGCCGGCCGCGGCGGCGGGCCGGGCTGGTGGCTGGCGCTCGGACTGGTGTCGGGCGTCGGGCTCTATGCCAAGTTCTCCACCGGCCTGCTGCTTGCCTTCGGTGCACTCTGGCTGCTGTGCGACGCACGTGCGCGCAGCCGGTTGGCCACGCCTTGGCCATGGCTTGGTCTTGCCGTTTTTCTCGCCGTGGCCGCGCCGCTGGCCATTGAGCTCTATCGCATCGATTTCTTGCCGCTGACCTATTTCGCCTACCGCGACGCGTGGGTGACCGAACACCGTGCGCGCCTCTATTATATCGGTGTCCAACTGGCCGGGCTCTCAGGCTTCCTCCTGGTGCTGGCCATATCGGGGCTGCTGCGGCGCACGCCAGCTCCACAAGAGCCCGTCGAGCGCGGCAAGCTCGCCTATCTCGTGTGGATGGGGCTCGGGCCGGCGATGCTGATCATGGTCGCCTCGTTGTTCACCGGCACCGGCGAGTCCTGGGGCGCGCCGATGTACAATCTCATTGGCGTCGTGGTGCTCGCTTTCCTTGGCCATCGGCTTGGCGCCGTCGAGATGCGAAGGCTGGCGATCTGCGCCTTCATCTGCATCCTCACCATGTCAGGCGCCTATGCGGCCATTCGCTGGACGAATTGCAACATAAGGGGGCGCATGGATGCTGTCTGCTGGCCGGCGCAGCCCATCTCTGACGAGGCGGAGACGATCTGGCACGCAGCGGCACCTGGCCGGCTCGACATTGTCGGCGGCGATACCAATCTGGCCATGCTGGCCGGCCTCAATGCGTATGACAAGCCGTCGATCTTCACCGACCTGAATATGAAGTTCGCGCCCTGGATCACAAGCCAGCGGCTGCATGACCACGGCATGCTGATGGTCTGGTCTGGTCGCGGCGTACCGTTGCCGCTGCAGGCATGGCTGGGCAACATCCCGGTCAAGACCGTTCTTTTCAACTGGTCGCGCGGGGCGCCGCCAATAGCCATCAACTTTGCTGTCATTCCGCCCGGCACGCAGTATCCGCGCGGCTGAAGCCTGTCGTCCGGTTCCACTGGCCGAGGCCGCCGCCCATTCCCAGGCGACTGGACGAAACGGGCGGCAATGCCCATTTATGGGGCAACTCAATTTTCTTTGCGCAATTCCTGACGGGACGTCAAACAGCCGGAATTGCTTTTTGGGAGACGAAACATGGCGACTTCGAGCGAACGAGCGGTACTTGCCGGCGGCTGCTTCTGGGGCATGCAGGATCTGATCCGGCGCTTCCCGGGTGTCCTTTCCACCCGGGTTGGCTACAGTGGCGGCGATGTGCCGAATGCCACCTATCGCAATCATGGTACCCACGCCGAGGCAATCGAGATCAATTTCGATCCGGCCAGGATCAGCTACCGCACCTTGCTGGAATTCTTCTTCCAGATCCACGATCCGACGACGCGCAACCGGCAGGGCAACGATGTCGGGATGAGCTACCGTTCGGCGATCTACTATACCAGCGACGAGCAGAAGCGCGTCGCTGAAGACACCATCGCCGACGTCGATGCTTCCGGCCTGTGGCCGGGCAAGGTCGTCACCGAAGTCGCGCCGGCCGGTGCGTTCTGGGAGGCCGAACCCGAGCATCAGGACTATCTGGAGAAGTATCCCAGCGGCTATACCTGCCATTTCGTCAGGCCCGGCTGGAAGCTGCCGGTTCGCGAAAAGGCAGCATCCTAACGTTTCGGGCACAAGGCATCGAACCTTAGTTACGTCCAGAAGGACGCTTCGGTCGATACCGAGCGGGATCCCTGATCCGGTGCAAATCCCTTTCGGGAGCGTTGGGAACGATATCGAAACAGAGAAAGCCGCCAGGCATCCGCCCGGCGGCTTTCTCTGTTTGGGCAATGACTTATTTGCCGCAGTTCTTGTCGTTCAAGGTCGGCGCCGTGGCGTTGCCACTGGCATCGGACTGCGCACCTTGCGGGTTGGTCGGGCAATTCCGGTCCGCATTGGAGTTCATGTCGCCCGGCGCGATGGTCGTGCTGTTGGTCATTGCCGGATCGAGCGTATCAGGCGAAGCTGGCGTACTCGGTTCTACAGTGACCGACTTGCCGCTGCCGCCAGAGCCATCGGTGCCGCTCGCGCTATTGCTTTGCGCCATCGCGGAACTGGCAAGAGCGACAGTGAGCGCCGAAGCTGCGAGGATTTTCATGAACATGGCTGGTCTCCATTTTCCGTGAACTTGTCGCGTAGCGACTGGCGGGACAACCTCTCGACCTGGTGAAGGTTCCCGGAAAATTTCGCGCCGGCGCAGCCCACTGCCACTGCTCTGGCGCAACGCTTTTGGCGCAGCTCGCCGAAAAAAACCGCTTCCCCAATCGATCGAATGGTGCTTTAACGCGCTCATCCACAGGGGTGCTCCGTACGGTCGGGGCTGAGACGGGGGCGGCAAGCCCACAGACCCTAGAAGCTGATCTGGGTAATACCAGCGGAGCGAGGCGGGCGATGTTTTCAGGCGCACAGATTTCCCTATATCCCATGGCCGACGATTTCGTCGGCGTCATCCTGGGCGCGCTCGACGCGCTCGATCCCTACCGGGACAGGCTGCGGATCGAGACCGACGACATCGCGACGCTGCTGGTCGGGCCGCCCGAAGTGCTGTTTCCGGCCATGCGCGATCTGTTCGTGGCGGCGGCGAGAAGCGGCAAGCATTGCGTACTGTCCGCCGCCGTCTCACGCGGCTGCCCGGGCGAGCCGGACGATCCGATCTGCCGCTCCGACGAGATCGGCGGCCCGACGATCCCGCTCGACGAGCGCAAGCTGGCCGCGATCCGCGCCGTGCAGTCGACAGCTTCGACCGACCAGCCGGCGGCCGCGCAATTCTCGCTCTATGTGATGGGCACCGGCGACCACATGGACGAGATCTATGGCTGCATCGACTTCCTGAAGCAGTCGGGCGTCTTCGAGCGCTCCAAGCATTTCTGCACCAAGCTGCGCGGCGATGCCGGCGCGATCTTCGCCACGCTCAACGAAGCTTTCTGCCGCTTCGGCCCGGGCGCCGGCCACGTGACCCTCGACATCACCATTTCGGCCAACAGCCCGACCGGGGTTTGAGCGGCGCTTGGCCGCCGTCGAGGATATTGTCGTGGTTGGTTCGTTTGATCCGCCTGGGAAAGGTGCTCCTACGCCCAGGCGTCTGCCACAGGGAGCAGCGAAGCCGTTGGTGATTGGCGAAGGCGGCGATGACGGCCGATCTCCCCCCTTGTGGGGGAGATGCCTGGCAAGGCAGAGGGGGGCGCTGTCCCGCCGACCTATCAGGTGGTTACGCTCAGCACCTTCAGCACAAGTCTCGAAGGATGGCGTTCCTTCGCGCCCCCCTTTGTCCTGCCGGACATCTCCCCCACAAGGGGGGAGATCGGCTGTCACCGCCGCTTTCGCCAGAGCAGCCCCCGCGGCCCTCGCTTTCGCCCTGCTGCTTGCCGCCTGGGAGCTCTACGCCCGCTTCGGCGGCATCGCGCCCACCGTGCTGCCGGCGCCGTCGCGCGTGCTGGCGCAGGCGTGGGAGAACCGCGCAGCGCTGGCCGACAACACGCTGCCCACCATTCGCGCCACGCTGGCCGGCTTTGCCTGCTCGCTCGCCGCCGCTTTCGTGCTTTCAACGGTGGTCGATTTCCTGCCGAGGCTGCGGCGTGCGCTGTTCCCGATCCTGATCGCCAGCCAGACCTTGCCGCTGGTGGCGATCGCGCCCTTGGTGGTGCTGTGGTTCGGCTTCGGGCTGCTGCCAAAGATCCTGCTCGTCGCGCTGGTCACCTTCTTCCCGATGATGGTGGCACTGGTCGAAGGCTATGCGTCGACCAGCAAAGAGATTGCCCAGATGCTCGCCGCCATGGGGGCGAGGCGCTGGCGCATTTTCTGGCTGGCTCGCCTGCCTTCGGCGCTGCCCTATTTCTTTGCCGGCCTGCGCATTTCCATCACCTATGCCGTGGTCGGCGCGATCTTCGCCGAATATGCCGGCGCGGCGAAGGGGCTGGGCATCTACATGCTCAGCGCCAAGAACAATTTTCGGCCCGACCTGGTGCTCGCCGCGGTCGCCGTCAGCTCGGCGCTGACGCTTGCCTTGTTCGGACTGGCGGTGCTTATCCAGCGCCTTGCCATGCCGTGGGAAAGGGCTGGGTGCGATGCAAAGCCGGAGCCGACCGAGGAGGACCGGCCATGACCCGGCTGGAACTCCGCGACGTGCGCAAGAACTTCGGCGCGCTCGAGGTGCTCTCCGGCATCTCGATGACCGTGGACGATGGCGAGTTCGTCTCTATCCTCGGGCCGTCCGGCGCCGGCAAGTCGACGCTCCTCCAGTTGCTGACCGGTGCGATTGCGGGCGAGGGCGAGATGCGCTTCGACGGCGCGCCGCTGGACGATCACGGCCGCCATTTCGCTTTCATGCCGCAGCGCGACGCGCTGATGCCATGGCGGCGCGTCATCGACAACGCCGCGCTTGGACTGGAGGTGCAGGGCATGAGGCGCCGGGCCGCGCGCGAGCGGGTCGCGCCCCTGTTCGCCGAGTTCGGCCTTGCCGGCTTCGAGCGCGCCTGGCCGGCCGAACTGTCCGGCGGCATGCGCCAGCGCGCCGCCTTGCTGCGCACCGTGGTGCAGCAGCGCGACATGCTTCTGCTCGACGAGCCTTTCGGCGCGCTCGACGCGCTCACCCGCACGGCCATGCAGCGCTGGCTGGAGAAGATGTGGGCGAGCCATCGCTGGACGGCGCTGCTCATCACCCATGACGTGCGCGAGGCGGTGCTTCTGTCCGACCGCATCTATGTGCTGTCGGAGCGGCCTGCGCGTGTCGTTGCCGAAGTGGCCGTGCCGCTACCGCGCCCGCGCACCGAAAGTGCAGCGCTCGCCCGCGAGGCGGCGGCAATCGAGGCCAGCATCCTCGACACGCTGCTGGGGGCAGGCCGAACCGAATTCCCGATCGTTTGATGGCCCGATTGTTTGATGGAGAGAAAAATGACTGAACTCAACCGCCGCCAGGCGCTGCTCCTGGCTTTGGCCGCCGGCCTGCCGCTGGCTTCGCTCGCCGGGGCCGCACGCGCCAGGGCGGAAGCGCAAAAAATCACCGTCGCGCTCGACTGGACTGTCAACACCAACCACATCGGTCTGTTCGTCGCTCGCGACAAGGATTTCTACCGCGATGCCGGGCTCGATGTCGAAATCCTGCCCTATGGCGATACCGGCTCGGGCACGCTGGTCGCCAACCGCGTCGCTGATTTCGGCATTTCCGGCGCGCTCGGCCTGTTCACGCAGAAGAGCGCGGGCGCGGATCTCAAGGCGGTCTATGCCGTCGTCCAGTCGGAGACCGGCCGCGTCGTCTTCAACGCCGACCGCGCCGCTATCAAGAGCCCGAAGGATCTTGACGGCCTGACCTATGGCGGTTTCGGCAGCGCCTGGGAGAACGCGCTGATCTCGACCATCATCCGCCACGACGGCGGCAAGGGCGATTTCAAGACAGTGACGCTCGGTACCTCGACTTATGATGCGCTGGCGAGCAGCGCCGTGGATTTCACGCTGGAAGTCTCGACCTGGGAAGGCGTGGAGGCCGGGCTCAAGGGCCTGAAGCAGCGCAGCTTCCGCTACGCCGACTACGGCGTGCCGGACGAGCACACCACCTTCATCGCTTCCAGCAATGCGTTCCTGTCGGCTAATCCAAAGGCGGCCGCCGCCTTCGTGCAGGCGACACGGCGCGGCTACGAGTTCGCCGTCGACCAGCCGCAAGAGGCCGGCGACCTCTTGATTACCGCGAACAAGGATACGCTCACCAATCCGGCTTTGATCCAAGCCTCGCTGAAGGCGCTGAACGACGGTCATTTCCTGAAGAGTGCCGCCGGCGCTATCGGCACCATCGACAAGGCCAAGGTCGAGGCGATGGGCGGGTATTTGTTCTCGTCGGGAATACTGCTCGATGGCAATGGCAAGGCGCTGAAGCAAAAGCCGGATTTCGAGGGGTATTTCACCAACGAGTTTGTAGGCGCCTGAGCGAAGGAACGCGGCGTCCGGTCAAGACACGTCAGCCGCCGCGCCTAATTCTTCGCGATGGCGTAGAGCAGGGCGGTTTTGATGTGCCACCCAGGCTCGCCTTGCAGCGACAGGGCGGCGGCGTAGAACTTCGCGACGGCGGGGCAGAGACCCTCAAAGTCCTGGTCTACGTTCGCGATGGCGTCCATCTCGACCGGCGTGCCGCCGCTTCTGATGAAGGCGTCGGCGACCAGCGACCAGTCCTGATCGCTGGGCATGGCCGCCGGCAAACCGCTTCTTTTTGGCTGCGCCGAAGGCGTTGAACAGCGTGGCACCAATCTTGTCCGGGTGAGCCAGGAAATCGTGGCCGGGCGCGCTGATCGCGTCCGGCCCATTGCGCAGGTAATTGTTGCACGTGGCAGGCGTTTCTCGTGCCATGACATGATTGAGCATGTCGAGCTGCGCGGAAAGCGCTTGCGAGACCTCGCTGTCCGGCGCTGAAGTCAGGAGCGGTGTATATCTTTGCCTCAGATCGGCGACCGCCTGTCTGCTGACATTGCGCACTTCTGTTCCACTTCCGGTCTGGGCCGCGGCAGTGATCTTGCGCAGCATCGCATCGTAATCGTCCGGAAATTCCCGGGCGATCGCCTTGAATATCTGGAGGCCCTGCTTCCGGATCTCGGCATCGACGTCGGCGGTGGTCCTCGGCTGGGGCGGCCTCGCCACCGTCTCGTAGAGATCTGAAGTATGCCGAAGCCTGCTTGTTATCGACGCAATCGCCTCGCTGTAATCGGCGATCGACCGATCGTAATCCTGCTTGTCGTCCCGGGCGACGGCCCGATAGATGTATGCGGTGGCGCGGATGCTCGGCGGCTCCGCGGTGTCCTCGGCAATCGCCGTGCAGGCGGCTATGCGCTTGTCCGGCTCGACACTCTCGCCAATGCAGGCTGCATAGTCCTTCTCTGACGCGAGGGCCGGTGCGTTCAGCGCAAGGATAACCGCAAGCCCAGCCAATTGCCGCCGTTTGAGGAGGTCTTCGCCTGCACGAATGATATGATAGCAGCGGCGACTAGCCCCGCACCCTTCCAACTCGCCATTTGGCTGGTCCTCCCCCGAAAACCCTGGTCCACTTCAGCGGTAATCCGCCTATTGTTCTTTATTTGTTCCGCAATGCAAGCATAAATTGCAATATAGCAGACACAGTTTGCATCGCGGTTCCCGCAGCCCGCTCGCTGGTTGAGGGCGTTGCTTCCCGTTCAATCCCGATCTGACCTTGCCGGTTAACCGCCCGGCAATGGTTGCGTGCAAAGGTCGCCGCGAGGGATCATCGGGGTGTTTGCCTTGCTTATGCCAAAAAGTGAAGCGCTCTCGCGTGCCAACCGGGACGGGGTTTTGTCCGAAGCGCGCAAGCGCGAGATCCTGACCGACCTGCGCGAAGGCTTCTTTCGCGCCTGCGCCCTGGCCTGCGCGGGACTGTTCGTCTATCGCGGCGTCTATCAACTGCTGGAGGATCCGACCCGGCTCAACGTCGCGCTGGTTGCGATTTCCGAGATACTCACCTTCACCTGGCTGCTTTTGTCGCGGCGTCCGGTGACGCGTGACTGGAATCCGCTTGCGGTCATCGTCTCCGTGACCGCAAGTTTTGGAGTAGCGTTGATCAGCCTCAAACCTGGCATGGCGCTTGTTCCAGTCTACATCGCCGCACCGCTGCAGGTGATCGCGTTGTTGTTTGTCATCTGGGGCAAGATATCGCTGGGCCGCTCCTTTGCCATCCTGCCTGCCAATCGCGGCGTGATGACGGGCGGCGCCTACCGGCTTGTGCGGCACCCGATTTACGCCGGCTATCTTGCCGGACACGTGCTCTACCTGCTGTCGGCCTTTTCCTTCCACAATCTCGCGGTCTATGCGGTCATCACCTACATGCAGTTGTATCGGATACTACGCGAGGAGGCCCTGCTGGCCGCCGAGCCGGAGTATCGCGCCTATATGGAACGTGTGCGCTACAGGCTGTTCCAACGGATATTCTGAAGGCAAGGTTAGCCGACCTGTTTGGATTGATTGGTCGCCTTCCGGCGACCGGCACGCGATTTTCGTGCTATCCGCGGAGCCGCACACCGACAATGACGGGATCTCCTCAGCGGCTAAAATCGCTTTTCTTTCCGAATAAATGATAATACCGATAACATCGGTTTCGACCAAGAAATATTTTCTGCGAGTATGGTGCATTTTTATTATTTTTATAAGTTCCCCATTCAAGCAATAAATACCATCATATTTACAAATATACCCCGCTTTGAACCAAAGATCATCTCCGACGTAGCTGTGATTGCAATCGGCGGTGCGCCGACTGCCTTAGCGCAACAGGAGAGTGTTATGACTTTTACTATCAAGACAGTCGCCAGTGTGTTGGCGGGAAGTGCGATAGTCGTCGTCCTTTCGATGCCGGTGAGTGCAGCGGGGCTAGGTGTCAGCGCCTCGGTGGGTGGTAGCGGCGGTGTCAACGCTGGTGTCGGCGCCAATGGAGGCGGTGGCGGGGGTGGCAATGCTGGCGTCGGCGCTTCCGTTGGCGGCAGCAACGGCGTCAATGCCGGTCTTGGTACCGGTGCCGGCGGCTCGAATGGCAATGCTGGGCTCAGTGCCTCCATCGGCGGCAGCAACGGCATCGGCGCGAACGCCAATGTCGGCGGCACGAGCGGCATCACCGCCGGGCTTGGCGCCAATGTTGGCGACACGAGCGGCATCGGCATCGGCGGAGCCAATCCGAGCAGCCTGTCAAACCCCACCAATCCCAGCCAAACGAGCTTGTCCGGCACCGTGGCCCAGATGTCTAACAGCCAGGTGGTTCGCATGAAGAAGCGCTGTGTCGACGTGCTGAGCAACGAGGGCGCTTACGATCGCGACCTGCGCCAACTCTGCCTGTTGATCGCCCGCCGCTGAGCCCTCAGGATGAGCAGTGCGGAACCAGCCGCGAGGCTTTCAAGCGCACTCTCCTAGCCTCCGGCCGGTCGGAAAGTCCGTCGCTCCTGGCGGGCTTTCCGCGTCATTGGGTCTTCTCAGGTCGCCCCGAATGATCGCTCCTCGCCTTGGATCCGCAACCTATCACGGCGCCAAGAGGGTGGAGCTAACTCATTTGACGAACCCTTCTTGCTTGGCGATCCTCGCGGGGGCGGAACGGTAAGGCCGCTCGAGCGTTCTCATCTTCGAACATCGCAGCAAGCGATGTCTAACCGGCGCACGAGCGCACAAAGGAGCGGGAATCATGAGCTTAGGCACCATACTCATCATCCTTCTAGTCCTTGCGTTACTTGGCGGCTTCAGCGGACTCGGCGGCGGGCCGTTCTACGGAACCGGCTATTATGGGGGCGGCGGACTCGGACTTGTGCTGCTGATCGTCATCATCCTTGTCGTGCTCGGACGCATCTAGAGGCGCGATTCGATCCATGGTGATCGCGATTTCGTGACCGTATCGATATCGTTGCGCACCGGATTGTGATGGAAAAAGCCAGCTTGTGATCCGGTATCGCGCGAGATTCAGGTATGGTGGTGGCGGTCCACACCCCCCGTGGAAACAAGAGGAGAGGGTCCCACCCCTTATCCTCCTCCAAGGCCCGCCCCGGCTTCCCGGAGCGGGCTTTCTTTTTCTCTGGACACGGTGTCGACGCCTTGCCGACCTTGGCGCCGTGGATGTCGAGCGTTGCCTGCTTGGCGGTGGCTGCCTGCCAGTCCGTGCTCTCAGCTTGCCTGCGTTGATGCGGGGGGCATTCATCGCTTGATCGTTGACAGAGCTGCCGCGTCAGAGTAGTGAACAGGATTATACAGGTTCACTGGACAGGTGCCCATATGAAGCGCGGCGCGATTCAGCTCTCTCCCGGTACGGGCAAGCCCGAGCAGATCGCCACCGTTCTGGAGCATGAAATCCGCTCCGGCGTGCTCGGCTTCGGCGATCGCCTGCAAAGCGAGAATGAACTCGTCCAGCGCTTCTCCGTCAGCCGCAACACGGTCCGCAAGGGCCTTGAGGAACTGTCCAGCCGCGGGCTGATCACCACCAAGGTCGGTATCGGCTCCTTCGTCACTTTCGACGGCAAGCCGGTCGACGACGCGATCGGCTGGTCGCGGGCGCTGGCCAATGCCGGCGCCAATGCCGAGACAAGGACGCTGCGGCTCGAGGTGATCGAAGATGCGGGGCTTGCCGCGCTGCTTGAGATCGAAAGCCCGTTCTTCATCGCCGTCGATCGTGTACGCACCAATGCCAGAGACGGTCATGCGATCTCCATCGAGCGCAGCCGCCTGCCGCTGTCGCCGGAACTCGAAGACGTTCCGCTGCGCGGCCTGCGCGAGGGATCGCTGCACCAGACGCTGCGCGCCGCCGGGCTCGTGCCCGACCATGGCGAGGAGTGGATCGGGATCGAGATGCTGAATGCCGAGGACGCGGCCATCCTCGGCTGCCCTGAGGGCACGCCATTCCTGCGTGGCCGCCGGTTGACCCGTGCCGCTGATGACCGGCCGATCGAATATGTCACCAGTCTGCTCAACCCAGCGCATTTCGCGCTGCATATGAGGTTCTGAGCGATGTCGGACAAAGCGACGGACATGATCGACCGCGCCATGGGCGCTCTCATCGGCGGGGCGCTGGGAGATGCGCTCGGCATGCCGACCCAGCTTCTGTCGCCGGCGCGGATCGCCGAGCTGTACGGTCATGTCGAGGATTTCGTAGCGCCCGTTGCCGACCATCCGGTGTCGAAGGGGCTGGCGGCCGGCACCATCACCGACGATACCGAACAGGCGCTGCTGCTTGGCCGCATCCTCATCGAATCGGGCGGCCGCTTCGACCACACGCGCTGGGTCAATGCGCTGCTCGACTGGGAGCGTGACGTCAAGGCGCGCGGCAGCTACGATCTGCTCGGGCCGTCCACCAAGCGCGCCATCGACGCCATCAACAATGGTGTGCCAGCCGAGGACGCGGGGCGTGGCGGGGACACCAATGGTGCAGCCATGCGCATCGCGCCGGTCGGCATCATGATGCCGGTCGAAGCGCTGGAGGCTTTGGTCGCCAAGGTGGCCGAGACCTGCCGGGCGACACACAACACCTCGATCGCTGTTGCCTCGGCCGCTGCCGTCGCGGCCGCTGTCAGCTGCGGCGTTTCCGGCGGTGACTGGCGCGCCGCCTCCGACAGTGCCGTCGTGGCGGCGGGGCGAGGAGCGACGCTCGGCTACTGGGTGACCGGCGGCGATATCGCCGCGCGTATCGTCTGGGCGCAGGATCTGGTGCGTGGCAAAGCGACGAGGGACGCGATCCGGCTGATCACCGACCTGGTCGGCACCGGCGTCGCCAGCCAGGAGTCCGTTCCGGCCGCCTTCGCGGTGCTGGAAGTCACCGGCGGCGATCCCTGGCAAGCGGCGGTCATCAGCGCCAATCTCGGCGGCGACACCGACACGATCGGCGCTATTGCGGCCGGCATGGGGGGCGCCTGCACTGGTCTTTCGAAGTTGCCGCGACAGCACGTCGCGCGCCTCCTTGGCATCGACGTCGAGCAAGTTCGCGAACTCGCCGGCGACCTCGTCGCGGCGCGATTCGCGAAAACCGGCTCCGGCAAGGATGCGGCGGCATGAGTGGGCGGCTCGTCCATATCGGCAGCGCGGTGGTCGACTACGTCTACCGCATCGATGCCTTGCCGGCGCCGGGCACGGAGAAGACGGCGTCGAGCTATGACCAGGTCGCTGGCGGCGGCTTCAACATGATGGTCGCGGCCAGCCGGACCGGCATGACAGTGGCGTTTGGCGGCCAGCTCGGCAGCGGGCCGAATGGCGATTTCCTGCGCTCCGCCTTTGCCGCCGACGGCATCGAAACGCTGACGCCGCCATCGCCTGCCATGGACAGCGGCAATTGCGTCGCGATGATCTCAAGCGATGCCGAACGCACCTTCGTGTCCTGGCCTGGTGCGGAGAGCATTCTTAGCCTCGACATGATGGCGCCCGTGGTTGTCTCGCCGGGCGACTGGGTGTTCACCTCGGGCTATACGCTGAGCTATCCCGGAAGCCGCGAGGCGCTCACCGAATGGATCGAGGCGCTGCCTGCGCAGACCCCTTTCGTCTTTGACCCGACCCCGGTCATCTCGCACATTCCGTGTCCTATCCTGTCGCGAGTGCTTGCTCGTACGACTTGGCTAAGCTGCAACGCGACGGAGGCCGCCGAGATTGCCGGCCCCGGTGACATCGAGGCACTCGCGGAGCGACTGCTTGCGGACCATTGCCCGAAAGCCGACGGCGTCATCATTCGCAGCGCCGCCAAGGGCTGCCATGTACGATTGGCGGATGGTTCCGCCCAGACCATTCCCGGCTTCAAGGTCGCGGTCGTCGACACCAATGGCGCCGGCGACACCCATATCGGCGCTTTCGTCAGCGCGCTGTCGAGGGGTGTTCCGCCGTTCGAGGCGGCGCGCTACGCCAATGCGGCGGCCGCCATTTCGGTCACCCGTCATGGCGGTTCGTCGGCGCCGACCAACGCCGAAATCCAGACTTTCCTGGGCGAGGGCGTGGCCGGCGCGCCCGGCCAGGTACAGAAGGCCCATCAGACAGCCTGACAAGCCCGGGAACCGGGCAAACCAAAGAGAGGAACGAACCATGCGCATGCTCAATTTGACTGCTTTGCTGACGGCGACCGCCGTCGTCACCTCCGCCTTCGCCTTCGCCGCCAACGCTGGTGAAGTGCATGTGCTCAACTGGAAGGGTTATGGCGCCGACGAACCCTGGGCCATCGAGGCGTTCGAAAAGGCGACCGGCAACAAGGTCGTCAACGACTTCTTCAATTCCGAACAGGAAATGCTGACCAAGATCCGCACCAATCCGGGTCTCTACGACGTCGTCATGATCAACGCCGCCTTCAACGACCAGGCGATGGCGGAAAAGCTGATCCAGCCGATCGATACCTCGAAGCTGCCGAACTATGCCGACATCAGCAAGGACAAGGCCGGGTCGCCGATGCTCGACCATGACGGCAAGGTCTATGGCGTGCCGTGGGTCTGGGGCCTGACGGCGCTCGCCATCAACGAAAAATCCTTCGACAAGCCGCCGACGTCGATCGCCGAGATGTGGAATCCGGCGCACAAGGGCCGCGTCATCATCCGCGACGATGCTGTCGAGGCGGTACAGTTCGGCGCCATCGCCACCGGCCAGAACATCAACGACATCAAGGATATGGGTGCGGTCAAGACCAAGCTCACCTCGCTGATGCCGCAGATCAAGACCTTCTGGAGCTCGGAAAACGACTGGAACCAGATGGTCGCCTCTAACCAGATCGATATCGGCACCTACTGGAGCGGCTCGGCCGACCGCGCCAAGACCCACTTCAAGCTGCCGGTCTCGCTGGTCATCCCGCAGGAAGGCGCCGTCGCCTGGCTCGACGCCTTTTCCATTCCGGTCGGTTCGAAGAACGTCGCCGGCGCTGAGGCCTTCATCAACTACATGATCGACCCGAAATTCTACGTCGAATGGGTCACCAAGGTCGGTGCTCCCGTCTCCGCCAACACCAAGGCCGTGGATGCACTGCCGGAGGACGCTTTCAATCGCAAGGTGATGGGTGATCCGGCGGTGGCCAAGCGCATCCAGTTCCAGGCGCCGATCACCGACGCCCAGCGCGAAGCCTATCTGGCGCTCTGGCAGCAACTCAAGGTCGACGTGAAGTAGCACCCACATCCGGACCAGCCGGCAACTCGCGCCGGCTGGTCCTTCAATCCTGGGGAGGAGGGTTATCATGGCAGTGCAGGGGGCAGTTGCGTCACGCGGCGGGCTGAGATCGGCGCTGCCATTGCTGGCGCCGGCCTATCTCTGGCTGACGGTGGCGATCTTCCTGCCTCTTTCCGCCATGGTCTTTTTCTCCTTCATGACCGACTTGCCTTTGTCGGGAAAGCCATGGGCCTTCACGCTTGGCAACTATGCCGCATTCTTCTCGCAGAGCCTTTATCTGACATTGCTCCTGGCCTCGCTGCGCCTCGGCCTTGAAGTGACGCTGTGGTGCATCGTCATCGGCTATCCGGCGGCCTACGTGCTGGCCAAGGTACTGAAGGGCAGAAGCCGCGAGGCGATCTTCCTGCTTGTCATCCTGCCGTTCTGGTCGAACGGGCTGGTGCGCATCTTCTCCTGGGCGATGGTTTTGCGCGAGGGCGGCATCCTCGACACTGCGCTCAATGCCGTGCTGCCGTTCAAGATCAACATCGACCTCATGTATTCCTATCCGGCGGTCATCATCGGACTGGTGCACTCCTATGTGCCCTATATGGTGCTGACCTGTTATCTCACGCTGCAAGCCATCGACGACTCGCTGATCGAGGCCGGGCGCTCGCTCGGCGCCTCGCGTCTTCAGGTGCTGAAGCGGGTGATCATCCCGCTGTCGATGCCCGGTCTTGTGGCGGGCGCCGCGCTCATCTTCGTGCCGGTCGTCGGCTCCTTCATGGAGCCGCGCATCCTCGGCGGACGCACTGGCACTTTCTACGGCACCATCATCGAGGACCAGTTCGTCGCCGTGTTCAACTGGCCGCTTGGGGCGGCGCTGTCCTTCATCCTGCTGGCCGTCGTGCTGGTCATCCTGGCGATCGCGTCGCCGGTGCTGCGGAGGGCGACGTGATGGCGACGACACGTATCCTCGAATGGCTCGGCCGGCTCTATATCTTGCTGCTGCTGGCCTTCCTCTATCTGCCCATCATCATCATGGCGTTGATGTCGTTCAACGTCTCGCCCTTCTATCAGCTGCCGTTCGAGTGGACGACCGAGTGGTACGCCTCGCTCTGGCAGAACGACCAACTGATCGCGGCGACCTGGAACAGCATCGAGATCGCCGTCATCACGACAGTCATCTGTGTGGTTCTTGGCACGGCCGCGTCGCTGGCGCTCTTTCGTTACGAGTTTCGCGGCAAGAAATTGCTGCAGGCGCTGCTGTTTCCACCGATCGCCATTCCGTGGCTGATCACCGGCACGGCGATGCTGATCTTCTTCTTCGGCGTCGGCATCGGGCGCGGCCTGTTCGCCATCCTGCTCGGCCATGTCGCGCTGGCGCTGCCCTATGTCATCGTCGTCGTCTCGGCCCGGCTGCAGACCTTCGCGCCGGAGCTGGAAGAGGCGGCGCGCTCGCTTGGCGCCAATCAGTGGCAGGTGACGATGCGCGTCACGCTGCCCTGGATCATGCCGGGCGTCATCGCCGGCGGGCTGTTCGCGTTCGCCGTTTCGTTCGACCAGTTCGTCGTCTCCTACTTCCTGTCGACGCCCGGACAGACGACGCTGCCGGTCGAAATCTATGCCGCGATCCGCAAGGGTTTCACGCCCGAGATCAATGCGGTCTCGACGATCATCATCGTCGTGTCGATGGCGCTGATGCTGCTTACGGCGCGCTTCTTCAAATTCGGCGGAGAGAAATAATGGCCGGCGTGCAGGTATCGAACGTCTCGCGCAGCTTTGGCGCGCACAAGGCGCTGGACGATGTCTCCATCGATTTCGCCGATGGCGGCTTCTATGCCCTGCTTGGCCCGTCCGGCAGCGGCAAGACCACGCTGCTGCGCCAGATCGCCGGTTTCGACTTTCCCGACTCGGGCCGTATTTCCATCGGCGGTGAGAGCGTCGAGCGGGTGCCGGTGGAAAAGCGGCGCATCGGCATGGTGTTCCAGAATTATGCGCTGTTTCCCAATATGAGTGTCGCCGACAATATCGCCTTCGGCCTGTCGGTGCGCGGCGCGGCGAAGGCTGTGATCGCCACGGAAGTGCAGCGCGCGCTCGACCTCGTGCAACTCGGCAAGCTTGGCGCCCGGCGCCCGCACCAGCTCTCCGGCGGCCAGCGCCAGCGCGTGGCGCTGGCGCGCGCGATCGTCACCAAGCCGCGCGTGCTTTTGCTCGACGAGCCGCTCGGCGCGCTCGACAAGGCGCTGCGCGTCGACATGCAGATCGAGTTGAAGCGCATCCAGCGCGAGATCGGCATCACCACCATCTTCGTCACCCACGACCAGGAAGAAGCGCTGACGATGAGCGACCGCATCGGCATTCTGCGCGACGGCCGGCTGGTGCAGGAAGGACCGCCGGAGGAAATCTACGACCGGCCAAAGAGCGAATTCGCCGCCACCTTCCTCGGCGACGCCAACATCTTTCGCGGCGACGCGACCGGCAACGGTATCCGCCTGCCGGACGGTACGGCCATCGCGGCCGGCGCGGGTAACCGGTTGCCAGCCGGCGCCAAGGCAAGTTGTGCGGTGCGGCCCGAGCGCATCCGCATCGACACCGATGCCGAGGCCATGGATGCCGCCAATGCCAATATGCTCAGGGGACAGGTGTCGAAGCGCATCTTTGCCGGCAACAACAGCACCTATTTCGTCGAGCGTGCCGGCCAGACGCTGAAGGTCATCGTGCAGAACACCGGCGTGGACCGGCTGGCGGAAGGGCAGGACGTGGTGCTGCGCTGGTCGCCGGAGAGCACGGTGCTGATCGCGGGGGATTAGGTCGCTGTCGATAGATGGGCCGCTGGCGTTCCTTCGCGCCCCCCTCTGTCCTGCCGGACATCTCCCCCACGAGGGGGGAGATCGGCTGTTATCGCCGGTTTCGCGGAATTCCACGTTGCAAAAAGTGCAATAAGGCCGAAGCTGCCAATCTCCCCCCTCGTGGGGGAGATGTCCGGTAGGGCAGAGGGGGGCGCTGTCCCGCCATACTGTCGAGTAAGCTTCTGGAGTACCGATGACTTTGGAATTGACTGTCGGAGATCAATCCATGCTCGACGGCGAGCAAGGTCCATCGGCCGCAGCCGCCATGAAAACCCTCGTCGCCTTCTCCAAAGCCGTCGGAGCAGGCAGCCTGCTCGACATCACCGGCGCCCATATCGATGGCTGTCTCTATCACGGCAAGGCAGGGCTCGATTTCGTCGAACGGCTGGTCGAGGGCGGCGGCCGCGTGCTGGTACCGACGACGCTCAATGTCGGCTCGTTCGACCTCATCCATCCAGGCATGGTGAAGATGGCGGCAGCGGAGGAAGTGCCAGCGCGACGGCTGATGAAGGCGCATCTGGAGCTTGGCTGCCAGGCGACCTTCACCTGCGCGCCCTACCAGACGCGGTTCCGGCCCGAATTCGGGCAGCAGATAGCCTGGGGCGAATCCAACGCCATCGTCTTCGCCAATTCGGTCATCGGCGCGCGTACCAACCGCTATGGCGACTTCATCGATCTGTGCTGCGCCATGACCGGACGCGCGCCGGCCTGGGGCTTGCATCTCAGCGAAAACCGGCGCGGGCGCATCCTGTTCGAACTGGCGGTTGCCGATCCGGAACCGAGCGACAGCCTGTTTGTCGGCGTCGGGCTGATCATCGGGCAAGCAAGCGGCGATCGTGTCCCGGTTGTCACTGGCCTGCCGCAACCGCGCGACGAGGACCAGTTGAAGGCGCTGGGTGCCGCGGCCGCAACGACCGGCGCCGTGGCGCTGTTTCATGCGGTCGGCATCACGCCGGAAGCGGAAACGCTTGATGACGCATTCCAGGGCATGGCGCCCGAGGAGACTATCCGTATCAGCCGTGCCGACGTCGATCATGCGTTGGCCAGGCTGTCTGGAGTGGCCGACGGTGCGCCGCTCTCGGCCGTGTCGCTGGGCACGCCGCACTTTTCCCACGAAGAATGGATGCGCCTGTTGCCCATGCTGCGCGAGGTCGCGCCTGGCAAGGGCATTCCGATCTATGTCAGCACCGGGCGGGCGACGCTGACGCGGCTGCAGGAGGAGGGCGCGCTTGACGGCATGGAGGCGTTCGGCCTGATCCCCGTCGCCGACACCTGCACCTATGTCACCGCGATCCTCGAACGGCTCGACGGCGTGGTTATGACTAATTCCGGCAAATGGGCACATTACGCGCCGGGCAATATCGGCGTGACTGTCGCTTTCGCCGAGATGAGGGATTGCATCCGTTCCGCCGCTGTCGGGCATGTCGTGCGAGGTACGTCATGAGCAAGCTGATCGAACGAGCAGGCAGCTTCCAACTGATCGGCGCAGCAGAGGGACACAGCTTGGTGTTTTCGCAGCCGCTCAGCTTCTGGGGTGGCATAGATGCCGAAACCGGCGACATAACAGATCATTCGCACCCCGGCCTCGGCCAGAACGTCGCCGGCAAGATCCTCGTCATGCCGAGCGGGCGTGGGTCGTCTTCCTCGTCCTCTGTCCTGGCCGAGGCGATCCGCCGGGGCACGGCGCCCGCAGGTATCCTTCTGGAGAGGCCGGACCCGATCCTCGCCGTCGGCGCCATCGTCGCCGAGTTTCTTTACGGGATCAGTATGCCGCTCGTGGTTTGCGACATTGCGGGCATCGCCTCCGGCGGGCGCATTGCGATCGGTGCTGGCGAGGATGGCGGGGCGGTCGTCAGCTTTGTCGATGCCGCGGTCGCTGAGGTTCAATAAGATAGAACATCACTCTTCGACGCCGCGCCCAACTGAGCCGTCCTTTTTGCATTTGAACCTTCGCGGCTCTCACCTCCATTGTGCTGATGGGAAATGATGGTGCAGGCCTTGGCCGATGCCGGGGCCATGGCGTTATATCCAGTTTCTCGGGGAGGATTGGATGGCGAGCATGGGTTTCGAGCCGGACGTCAAGGTGCGCGCCAGGGAATACCGGATCGGCTGCGTCGGCGCCGGTATGATCATGGCCGAGTGCCACCTGGGCGCTTACGCCCAGGCCGAATTTCCAGTGGTGGCGATCGCGTCGCGGACGAAGGCCAGCGCCGAGAAGGTCGCCACACGCTGGGACATCCCGACCGTGCATGACACGCCGGAGCAGCTGATCGAAGACAACAATGTCGAGATCGTCGACCTTGCCTTTCCTCCCGACCAGCAGCCGGCGTTGATCCGCCACGCGCTCAAGCAGAAGCACATCAAGGCGATCCTGGCGCAGAAGCCGTTGGCGCTGTCAGTCGAGGAAGCCGTCAAGCTGCGCGACGAGGCGGCGATTTCAGGCAAGATCCTCTCGGTCAACCAGAACATGCGCTACGACCAGTCGATGCGCGTGCTGAAGCAGATCATCCACAGTGGCGCGCTCGGCGACATCGTCTTCGCGCAGATCGACATGCACGCGATCCCGCACTGGCAAGCCTTCCTCGCCGATTACGACCGGCTCACACTTGCCAATATGAGCGTGCATCATCTCGACGTGCTGCGCTTCCTGTTCGGTGATCCCCTGGAGATCACCACGTTAACGCGCAAGGATCCGCGCACGACGTTCGAGCATTCCGATGGCATCACGGTGTCGACCTTGCGGTTCCCTTCCGGCGTGCTCGCTGTGTCGCTGGAGGATGTGTGGTCCGGGCCCCGTCAGCAGGGCTATCGAGACGATCAGCACATCAACTGGCGCGTCGACGGCACCAAGGGTGTCGCCAAGGGCACGATCGGCTGGCCGACAGGCGTGGCATCGACCTTGACCTATGCCTCGACCGAGACGACCGGCGGAGAATGGGTCAGTCCGAGCTGGGACACGATGTGGTTCCCGCACGCCTTCATCGGCGTGATGGAGCAGCTTCAATATGCCGTAAAGACCGGCACGCCGCCGGCGCTGTCGGTCGCCGACAACGTCAAGACCATGGCGCTGGTCGAAGCCGGCTATCGCTCGATGGCAAAAGGCCGCACCGTCAGGCTCTCCGAAATCTCGACCGACTGAACATCCGGCCACGGATTAGTATGGCCACTGAATCGCTTACCGGGAGGACTTCACCCCATGATGCAGGCAGGTATCTTTACAGGCTATTTTCCTTACGAGCTGGATGAGGCCGCCAGGCGCATCCGCGGGCTCGGTTTCAACACCGTGCAGCTCGACCTGCATTTCAGGGATATCGACCTGTCGGCGGGACAGATCACCAGGGATAAGGCAAAAAAGGTCCGCGATACATTCCGCGACCACAATCTGCCGGTCTGCTGCATTTCAGGCTACACCAACATCATCCATCCCGACAAAGCCGAGCGCGAAAGGCGCGTCGGCTATCTCAAGGAGATCATCCGCAACGCGCGCGATTTCGGCTCGCCCTATGTGATCTCCGAAACCGGCACCTACAACACCGAATCCGACTGGGTGCATCATCCCAGGAACAAGACCGAAGAGGGTTTCGAGGAATGCCGCAAGGTGATCTCCGACCTTGCCCGGACGGCCTATGACCACGGCGCGGTGTTCCTGCTCGAAACCTATGTCAACAATGTCGTCGGCTCGGTCGAGGAGACGGTGAAAATGTTCGCGCAGGTCGATCACCCCGGGCTCGGCCTGTTGATGGACCCGACCAATTATTTCGAGGCCCACAACATCGATCGCATGGACCAGGTGCTGAACCAGGTGTTCGACACGCTGGCCGAAAAGATCAGGATCGCGCACGCCAAGGACGTCAAGCGCTCGGGCGGCGACAAGTCGGAAAAGCATGCGGACATCGGCGACGAGAACGCCCATGAGGGGCTGACATTCCGTGGCGTCGGCGAGATCGAACTGCCCGCTCCTGGTCTCGGCTCGCTCAACTACGATCTCTATCTCAGACGGCTCAGCGAGAAGCACCCGAACATCCCTGTCATCATCGAGCATCTGACCGAGGACGACGTGCCGCGCGCCAAGACATTTCTGGACGGGAAATTCCGCGCCAACGGCCTTTGAGGCCAGCGGGAGAAGACGATGGCGAAGCGCGACTACAGCCTGGTCGGCGAAAGCACACGGATCGCGATCGAGACCGGCCTGGCCTCGGCCGAGTGGTATCACACCGACGTGCCGCGCAAGGCGATGAAGGAGTTGATGCGGCGCTGCGACGGCCCGGCGATCCGCGACACGGCGATCTGGCTCGCGGCGATCCTGGGCTCGGCCGCCGGGATCGTCTGGTTCTGGGGCTCGGGGTGGGTGGTGCCGTTCCTGTTCGTCTACGGCGTGCTCTACGGCTCGTCCAGCGACTCGCGCTGGCATGAATGCGGCCACGGCACGGCGTTCCGCACGCGCTGGATGAACGACGTGGTTTACCACATCGCCTCCTTCATGCTGATGCGCAATCCCGTGCAATGGCGCTGGAGCCATGCCCGCCACCACACCGACACCATCATCGTCGGCCGCGATGCCGAGATTGCCGTCATGCGTCCGCCGGACCTGTTGAAGGCGGCGCTGGCCTTCACCGGCATTCTCGACTTCCGCTATTCGCTGCCGACGCTTGTGCGCCAGGCTTTCGGCACGCTGTCTGACGACGAGAAGAGCTACATCCCGGAGATGGAACAGCCCAAGGCCGTGGTCGCGGCCCGCTGGCATGTCGCCATCTATGTCGCGACGATCGCTCTCGCGATCGGGCTTAGATCATGGGTGCCGCTGGTGCTGATCGGTGTGCCGCGCCTCTACGGCACCTGGCATATGGTGACGACCGGCCTGCTGCAGCATATCGGCCTTGCCGACAATGTCGTCGATCACCGGCTCAACACCCGCACCGTCTACATGAACCCGATCAGCCGGTTCATCTACTGGAACATGAACTACCATGTCGAACACCACATGTTCCCGATGGTGCCCTATCACGCGCTGCCAAGGCTGCACGAACTGATCAAGCACGATTTGCCGGAGCCGAACCCGTCGATGTGGCATGCCTATCGCGAGGTCTGGCCGGTGCTGCTCAGGCAGCTGAGATACGAGGACTATTACCTCAAGCGTGAACTGCCGCCGACGGCCAGACCCTATCGCGGCGAGTTCCATGGGGCCGATATGTCGGCGGCGGCCGAGTAGCGATCGCCAATGTCGTGAGGAGCCCGAGATGGCCAATTGGGTTGAAGCGTGCGCGGTGGACGACGTCGAGGAAGAGGATGTCATTCGCTTCGATCATGGCGGCCGCACCTTCGCGGTCTACCGTTCGCCGGATGACGAGTTCTTCGCCACCGACGGCTATTGCACGCATGAGAAGGCGCATCTGGCCGACGGGCTGGTGATGGACGACATCATCGAATGCCCGAAACACAATGGCCGTTTCAACTACAAGACCGGCCAGGCCAAGGGCGCGCCGGTCTGCGTCAATCTCAAGACCTATCCGGTCAAGGTCGAGGCCGGTAAGGTGATGATCGAGATCGACTGATCGGCCGACATGGCATCCCCAACACAATGAAGGAACAAAGTTCGATGAGCCGAAAGAGACCGACCGTCGCCGATCTGCGCGCGATGAAGGGTAAGCGCCAACTGACCATGCTGCGTGTTCTGACCCTGGACGAGGCCGAGGCCGCCGAACGGGCAGGGGTCGACATCGTCTCGGTGCCGCCCGAACTGGTGCTCAACCCGCAATACCGCGATGCAGCCCCCAGCCTGTTCACCATGCCGGGCGAGAATTTCTTCGAGATCGGCACGGCGGATGATTTCGTCCGCTGGGCCTTCCGCCTCTACAAGGCCGGCGCCGACGCGGTCTATTGCAGCGCCGGCTACGCCACCATCAAGCGGATGGCCGACGATGCTATCCCCGTTATCGGCCATGTCGGCCTCATTCCATCGCGCGCGACCTGGACCGGTGGCTTCAAGGCCGTCGGCAAGACCGCCGACGCCGCCATGCAGGTTTTCGAGGCGGTGAAGCAACTGGAGGCGGCCGGCGCCATCGGCGCCGAGATCGAAGTGGTGCCGGTCGAGGTGGCGAAGGCGATCTCGGAGCGTACTCCGCTCATCATGCTGTCGATGGGGGCGGGCACGGGCTGCGACGCGCAATATCTGTTCGCCGAGGATATTCTTGGCCAGAACCGTGGTCACATGCCCCGCCATTCCAAAGTCTATCGCAACTTCGCCGCCGAGTGTGACCGGCTGCAAGCGGAGCGGGTCGCCGCATTCTCCGAATATGTCGCCGACGTCAACAGCGGCGCCTATCCCGAGGACAGGCACATCGTGCACATGGATCCGGCCGAGCTACGCCTGTTCCTGGACAAGGTCAGCCTGATGTAAGGTCCAATTCCCGCTGGCAAGCGCGGCATGGAGCGCTTCGGCGTCGATGCCGAGCGGCCTGTCCTCCTTCAGCACCGGGACGAGCGCACGGATCCCCGCGTGGACGGCCGATATACGTGGTGCCAGCACCAGCCCTTCACGCAGGTCGACGGCCTGGGCGGCGGCCATCAGTTCGAAGGCGATCAACCGCCGCCACAGCATGATCATCCCGGCGCATTTCGCAACGGCGAGCGGCGACTGGGTCGCGTGGTCCTCGACGCCTTCCGAGATGGGCAGGAAATCGAGCATCACCGGATTGGCCTTGTGGCGGATGGCGGCCAGGATCGAGGTCACCGTCTTTTGCAGCGGCACGAAACCAGCCGACGCGCCGCCGACCGGGGAGAGATATTTTGGCAGGCCGTTACGACCGGAACCGGTGAGCTGGATGAAGCGGGCCGCACTCGCCGCGGCGCATTGCGCGATCGCCAGACTGAGCGTCTCGAAGGCGAGCGACAGGGCAGCCGTGTGGAAATTGCCTGTCGACATCACCACGCCGTCGTCGCCGAGCACCAGCGGGTTGTCGGCCGCGGCATTGAGCTCGATCTCGACGGCCCGCTTTGCCTGGGCGATTGCGTCGATCAGCGCACCGTGGATCGATGGCATGCAGCGGATCGAGAGCGGGTCCTGCAGGGTTGTCGGCGCCGGTGCCTCGTCGCGGGCGAGAAGATCATGCAGCGCCTTGGCGGCTTCCTGCTGGCCGGCCGCCGGGCGTGCCATGTGCAGGCGCGGATCAAGGATGGTGCGGTTGGCGCCGATGCCTTCCATGGTCAGCGCGCCGGCCTGCTGCTGCTGGACAAGGGCCGACAGCGTATCCGTCACCACGAGCGCGCCGCTGCCGGCGGAGACCGCCGAGGCGTTGACGAGCGACAGCCCGTCCTTGGGCGCTAGGCGGATCGGGGCAAGGCGGGCCATCATCAGCGCCTTTGCCGCCGGCATTCGTCGTCCCTGATAATCGGCCTCGCCTTCACCGATCAGCAGGCGGGCGAGCGCGGTCATCAGCACGAGGTCGCCGGCGCCGATGGAACCGAGCGACGGCATCACCGGATGGACACCGGCATTGAGGGCGTCGACCAAAGCGACGAACACGGCAGGCGAAAGGCCGGAGCCACCGGCCGAAAGCATCGATGCGCGCGCGACCATGGTGGCGCGGACAGTCTCGGTCGGCAGCGTTTCGCCGACCGCTCCGCTGCGCCCTTCCAGCAATTGGCGCTGGAAAGCGCTGGCGTCGCCTTCGACCGTCGTGCCGAGATTGGCGCCAAGTCCGGTGTTCAGGCCATAGATATGCTGGCCAGAGGCGGCGGCATGATCGAGCACTTTTCGCGCCTCTTCCAACCTGCCGATGACATCGGGTCCGATTTCCACCTTGCGCGCTTCACGGGCGACCGCGGCGACATCGCCTGTGCCGATGCGGGCTCCGGTGAGGACCAGCGCGCTCATGCGAAGCGCAGCCTCTGGCCGATGCCTTGGGCTTGCGCCTTGGACAGCATCGCCTTTCCGAGCGCAATGTCGGAGAGCGACAGGCCGCGATGCCAGAACAGGATTGTTTCGTCGTCGCTTTCGCGACCCGGCTTTAGACCGGCGGCGATCTGGCCAAGCTCGGCATGCAGCGTCTTTTCGCTGAGCCGCCCGGTCTCGACATGGGCCCGCAGCGAGCCGAACTTGCCGCCCTTGCACTGGCCCCAATCGTCGACGACCATCTTCTGCATGATGTCGGTCAGCGACAGTTCCACCGCGCTCATCGTGCCATAGGGTACCACAAGCGCGCCGGGCTTGATCCATTCGGTCTTGAGTAGCGGCTGCGGCTCCGGCAGACGCGAGGCCTCGACGACGATGTCCGCTCCCTTGACGCAGCCTTCCCAGTCGGCCACCGCCGTTACCGTCTTGCCGAGATCGGCCGACAGTTTGGCGGCAAAGCCGTCGCGGCTTTCCGGGCGGCGCGAATGGACGCGGATCTCGTCGAAGTCGCAGAGATGGTCGAGCAGCCGCACGTTCCAATAGGCAGTGCCGCGCGCGCCGATATGGGCCAGCACCTTGGAATTCCTGCGCGCCAGATGCTTGGCGCCGATGGCGGTGACCGCGCCGGTGCGCATGTCGGTGATGACGGTGGCGTCGAGAATGGCGCGCGGCGTGCCGGTGCGCGGATCCAACAGATTGAGGATGCCGAACTCGGACGGCAGTCCGTGCAGATAGTTGTCGACATAATCGCCGACAATCTTCACGCCCGCCGCATCGAGCGGCGCCACATAGCCGCGCAGCACGTTGAAATGGCCGTGGAAGGACGGGTCGGGCTCCAGGTGGACGCGCGGCTCGATCACCGTCTGGCCCTTGCCCTGCGCCACGAGCCCGGCCTCGACCGCGCCGATGATTTCCGCATCGGTCATGGCAAGGGCGTCGATGTCGAAGGCATTGAGATAGTCGATATAGATGGGCTTCATGCGCGCACTGTTCCTCGGGAGCCCCCACTCCCTCCATAACAGGCAAACAGGCGATACGAAAGTTTGTTGGATAACCTATGGACTGAGCCAGCCGGATGCTGTTCAAACCGGGTCGTCATGACTGCTCTTTCCCAAGACGAAGCCCCACCTCAACCCACGACGACAGCAGCAACAAACGCGCGGCGCGTGGCGCTGATCGTTGCCATCGCCTTCTTCATGCAACTGCTGGATTCGACGATCATCTCGACGTCGCTGCCGCAGATGGGCGCCTCCTTCGGCGTGCCGGCAGTGGCGATGAGCATCGGCATCACCGTCTACATGCTGACCATGGCGGTGTTCGTGCCGCTATCGGGCTGGCTCGCCGACCGGTTCGGCGCGCGCAACATTTTCCTCGTCGCGATCGCGCTGTTCACGCTGGCCTCGCTTGCCTGCGGCTTCTCCCGGGACCTGACAGAATTCGTCGCCGCACGCGCCGTGCAGGGCCTGGGCAGCGCGCTGATGACGCCGGTCGGGCGCATTCTTGTCTTGCGCAATGCGTCGAAATCCGAACTGCTCAACGCCACCGCGCTGATCACCTGGCCGGCGCTGTTCGCGCCCGTGGTCGGGCCTGTGCTTGGCGGCTTCATCACCACCTATCTGTCCTGGCACTGGAATTTCTTCATCAACATCCCGCTTGGGCTGATCGGGCTGGGGCTTGTCGCCCGCTTCGTCCCCGGCGACCGTGAGGCCGATCCCAAGCCGCTCGATTGGCCGGGTTTTTTCCTGACCTCGCTCGGGCTCGCCTGCCTGCTCTATGGCCTCGAGCGCTTCGCGCATCCCGAGGATGGCATGCTGCCGACGGTGCTGCTGATCGCGGCGGGGATCGTCGTCGGCTGGCTGGCGGTGCGGCATCTCCGGCGCGCCCCGCACCCATTGCTCGACCTGTCCTCGTTCAAGGTGCAGACCTTCGCCATCTCGACGCTGGCCGCCGGCACCATCTTCCGGGTGGCGATCAACGCGACGCCGTTCCTGCTGCCGCTTTTGTTCCAGGTCGGCTTCGGCCTCTCGCCCGTAGATGCCGGCATGATGATCCTGGCCTATTTTCTCGGCAATCTTGGCATGAAGACGGTGACGACGCCGACGCTGCGGCGTTTCGGTTTTCGCTCGGTGATGGTCGTCAACGGCATCACCGCCTCGGCCTCGATCATGGCCTGCGCGGCGATCTCGCCGCAGACACCGCAGGCCCTGGTTGTCGTGCTGATGCTGATCGCCGGTCTGTCGCGTTCGATGCAGTTCACCGCGCTCAACACGCTGGCCTTTGCCGATATCGCCGCGGCGCAGCGCAGTTCGGCGGCGACGCTGTCGTCGATGCTGCAGCAGGTGGCGATGCTGTTCGGCGTGGCGGTGGCGGCGGCGACCCTCAACCTGTCCCAGATCGCCAGGGATGGGCCGGCACTCGACCTCGTCGATTTTCGAATCGCCTTCCTCGCGATCGGCGCCATCGGGCTGGTGGCGGCGCTGCGTTTCCTCGTGCTGCCGCAAGGGGCAGGTGCCGAGGTTTCCGGTCACGCGGCGAGGAATTGAAATCGAATTTTCCAGTCGACGCGTAGGTGAATTCCGCACCGATCGTTTGCCTTGATGCGATGCTTTCGCGCATCCCGATCTCGTCAACAATTTCTGGCGCGGGCTGGCCAATGATCCGGTGTCGACGGCGAATGATTGCTCCTACTGTGTCCGCTCGCACACGTACTGTGTCTACTCGCACACGGCGGCGGCGCGGGCCATGGGCATGACCGAGGCGCGGCATGGCGAGCTGGTTCGATCATCGGCTGGCCGCCCAGACCAATCATCTGGTTACGGGATGCAGATTCCGGTCGATCCGCAATTCGAAGTGAAGTGAGATGAGGCTTCCCATCTCCCACAAAGGGAGAAGGGATCAGCATCACGCCGCCAGCCGGCCGATATGCACGGCGGGAACTTTTGTCCCCATGCTGTTAAGGAAGTGACATGTAACGGCACTATGGAAGCCTCACGCGAAGTGGTCGCCTGGGGTTCTCCAGCGTCGGCCCCGCAGTGGAGCCGTCATGAAAATCGTTCAGATCACCGACACCCATTTCAGCCCGACGAAGCCACACTTCAATGGCAATTGGCAGCCGCTGGCGGCCTGGATCGAGCAGAGCGGCGCCGACCTTGTCATCCACACCGGCGACCTCAGTGTCGACGGCGCCGACAGGGACGATGACATCGCCTTCTGCATGGATCTGATGCAGGAAATCTCGAAGCCGATGCTGATCGTGCCCGGCAATCACGATGTTGGCCATCTGCCCGGATCGCTGCAGCCGGTCAATGCCGGGCGGCTCGATCGCTGGCGCCGGCTGGTCGGCCCCGACTACTGGATGGAGGACGCCGGAAGCTGGCGGCTCGTCGGGATCGACAGCCTGCTGATGGGTTTCGACGACGCCGAGGAAGAGGCGCAGTTCGAATGGCTGCGGACCATGCTGGAAAGCCGCGGCGGCCGGCGCGTCGCGCTCTTCGCCCACAAGCCGCTCTTTATCGACGAACCGGGTGAGGGCGATACCGGCTACTGGAGCGTCCGCCCGGCACACCGCCAACGCCTCTACGATCTGATCGCCGCTCACGATGTCGCGCTGTTTGCAAGCGGTCACCTGCACCGGGCGTGGCAAGGCAAATACGATAACACGTCGCTGGTGTGGGGCCCATCGGCGGCCTTCGTCGTCGGCGACATGGAACGCGATATGCCGGGCGAGCGGCTGCTCGGCGCTGTCATGCATGATTTCGGCGACACGGTCTCCAGCGAGATCGTCGCTATTCCAGGCATGACCATTCACGTCCTCGACGATGTGGTCGAGGAGGTCTATCCGCACGAGGCGCACAAGGTTCGAAAGCGGGTCGCGTCATGAGCGCGCTCTCGCTTCGCGGCCTGAAGAAGTCGTTTGGCGGCAACGCCATCCTGAATGGAATCAGCCTCGATGTGGAACCCGGCGAGTTCATTGCTCTCGTCGGTCCTTCGGGGTGCGGCAAGAGCACCTTGCTGCGTATCCTGGCAGGGCTCGACCATGCCGACAGCGGCGAAATCGTCGTCGGCGGCAAGGACATGTCGCCGGTCGCCGCGGCCGACCGCAACATCGCCATGGTGTTCCAGTCCTACGCGCTCTATCCGCATCTCACCGCCGGCCAGAACATCGCGGTTCCCTTGGCCATGAAGCGGCTGAGCGGGGCGCAGCGCTTGCCGGTGATCGGCTCATTGCTGCCCGGCCAGAAAGATATTCGCGCCGGTATTTCACGCGACGTGCGCGAAATGGCGACTGTCTTGAAGATCGATCATCTGCTCGACCGCAAGCCGGGGCAGATGTCGGGTGGCCAGCGGCAGCGCGTGGCGCTGGCGCGCGCCATGGTGCGGCAGCCCAGCATCTTCCTGATGGACGAGCCGCTTTCCAACCTCGACGCGAATCTGCGCGTCCATGCGCGCGGCGAGATCGTCGAACTGCACCGCCGCGCCGGCGTGCCGACGCTCTATGTGACGCACGACCAGGCCGAGGCACTTTCGATGGCCGACCGTGTGGCGGTGATGATCGGCGGCAATCTGCTGCAGCTGGCCGCGCCCGATGTGATATACAACGATCCCGCCCATATCGAGGTCGCGCGTTTCGTCGGCCAGCCGAGGATCAACATCGTCCAGGCGCAGGCCGAAAGCGGCCGCGTCGGCTTCGAGGGCATCCGGCTGGCCCTGCTGGAGAAGGTGGCGACCGGTCCGGTCAGCCTCGGCATTCGGCCTGAGTTCGTGAAGCTGTCACCGAACGGGCGGAGCGGCATTGCCGGGCGGATCGAGCGTCTCGAATTCCTCGGGTCGGAAGTCATTGCCCATTGCCGGCTCGACGCCTCCGGCGAGACCGTCATCGCCAAGCTCGTGCCGCACGAGGCGAGGGAACTGATCGCGGGAATGCCGGTGGGCGTCCTTGTGCCCATCGAACAGGCCATGGTCTTTGGGCCGGAGGGAAGGCGTCTGCGCATCGCCGGCACGACGGGCGCGCGGCAGGAGCCGGCCTATGTCTAGCGTTGCGGTGCCGGGCAGGGTCCCGAGTGCCGCCGCGCTTCGGCAGCGCAGCGAAGACCGGACCGCCTGGCTGCTGGCATTGCCGGCCATCGTGCTGTTGCTGTTGTTCGTGCTCTTGCCCGTGGCCGCCGTCATCTTCCTCGGCTTCACCGATTTCGAGCTCGGCTATGGCAAGTTTCGCCTGGTCGGCTTCGAGAATTACGCACATCTGCTGGGCGACCGCACCTTTCGTCGATCGCTGTGGAACACATCGGTCTATACGGCGATCGTCGCGCCGGTCTCGATCGTGCTTGGCCTGGGCGTCGCCCTGCTGATCGAAGGCGAGGGGCGCGCGCGCGGCTTCTTCCGCACCGTTTACTTCCTGCCCGTCGCCTCGCTGATCGTCGCCATGGCGACTGTCTGGCAATATATCTTCCACCCGACGATCGGGCCGCTCAACGCGCTGCTTTCGCTGGCCGGCATTCCCGGCCCGAACTGGCTCGGCGCGTCGAATACTGTCCTCTACAGCCTGTCGATCATCGGAATCTGGCAGTCGGTCGGTTTCAACATGGTGCTGTTCCTGGCCGGCCTGACGGCGATCCCGCGCGAGCTCTACGCCGCTGCTCACGTCGACGGCGCGAGATCGGCGCTCGACCGGTTCTTCCTGGTCACTTGGCCGATGCTCGGACCGACGACGCTGTTCGTCGTCACCATCAGCATCACCAATGCGGTGAAGGTTTTCGAAACGGTGAAGATGCTGACCGATGGCGGCCCCAACAAGGCCTCCGAAGTGCTGCTCTTCACCATCTATCAGGAAGGGTTCGTCTATCTGCGCGTCGGCTACGCCTCGGCGATGACCGTCGTCTTCCTGGCGATCCTGGTCGTGCTGATGCTTCTGCAATACCGCGTGCTCGATCGGCGGGTGCACTACACATGACAAGCACCCCCATCCCCGCAGGCCGCATCATCCGCTTCGCGCTGCTTTCGCTTGGCGCGCTGATGATCCTCGCGCCCTACATCTTCATGATCTCGACGGCGGGCAAGACGCAGAGCGACATCTTCACGTCGTCGCTGTCGCTCATCCCCCAGCATTTCTACTTCGCCGAGAATTTCGCCAAGGCGCTCAACAAGGTGCCCATGGCAACGCTTTTGTGGAACGGCGTGGTGGTGTGCGGCCTGATCTTCTTCTTCCAGGTCGCGGTCGCGATTCCTTGTGCCTACGCCATGGCCAAGCTGAAGTTCCGGGCCGCGCGGCTGATGATGGTGCTGGTCATGCTCGGCCTGCTGGTGCCGATCCATGCGACGGCGCTGCCGCTTTATGTCGCCTTCGACAGACTGTCCCTGCTCAACAGCTACACCGCGCTGGTGGCGCCGTTCACCATATCGGTGTTCGCGATCTTCATGTTCCTGCAGTCCTTCCGCGCCATGCCCGACGACCTGCTACACGCGGCACGGCTCGACGGAATGTCCGAGCTCGGCATCGTCGCGCGCGTCATCGTGCCCAATGCATGGCCGGCCGTCACCGCATTCGCGATCTTTTCCGTCGTTGCGCACTGGAACGATCTCTACTGGCCGCTGATCGTCGTCAGCAAGCAGGCCTACGCCACGCCGCCGCTCGGCCTGATGTATTTCCGGGCCGCCGAGGCCGGCGACGACTATGGCGCGCTGATGGCCGCCACGCTGATCATCACCCTTCCTCTCGTCGCCGCCTTCCTGCTCGCGCAGAAGCGGTTCGTCGAAGGGATCACCATGACCGGTCTCAAAGGCTGACCGGACCAACAAGGAGCACGAGCAATGAAGCATTTCTCAAGGATCTTTGCCGCAACGGCGCTGTCGCTGGCGGCGGCCCTTCCGGCCTATGCCGAAACGACGCTGACGGTTCACTATCCGATGCCAGGCTTCTTCAAGAACGTGATGGACACGATCTCGAAGAAGTTCATGGAAGAAAATCCCGACATCAAGATCCAGTTCGCCAGCCCGTCGGCGACCTATGAGGAGGGTATCCAGACCATTCTTCGCCAGGCCGGCACCGACGAAATGCCCGACATCACCTTCATCGGCCTCAACCGCCTGCGCATGCTCAACGAGCGCAACGTCGCCGTCGATCTCGGCCCGATGGTCAAGAAGGAAGGCAACATGGCGGAGCTCGGCTTCTCCGACACGATCCTGAAGCTGGCCCAGGTCAACGGCAAGCAGGTTGGCCTCGCCTTCGCCACCTCAAATCCGATCATGTATTACAATGCCGACCTGGTGAAGGCGGCCGGCGGCGATCCGGACAATCCGCCAAAGACCTGGGACGAGGTGATCGCGCTCGGCGGCAAGATCAAGGCGCTCGGCAACGGCGTCGACGGCATCGATTTCCGCTGGCAGGGCGATGACTGGATGTTCTCGGCGCTGCTGTTCGGCGCCGGCGGCAAGATGCTGAACGACGACGGAAGCAAGGTCGCCTTCAACGGGCCGGAAGGCGAGAAGGCGGTGGAGATCCTCGAGCGGATGGTGAAGGAGGGCGGCATGCCGGTCTTCACCAAGCCGGCTGGCGAACAGGCTTTCGCGGCCGGCAAGGTCGGCTTCGAGTTCCAGACCACCGGCGCCCTTGTCAACACGATCAAGAATGTCGGCGACAAGTTCACGTTGCGGACCGCCAAGATTCCGCTGATCGATCCGGTCAATGGCCGTCTGCCGACCGGCGGCAATGCCGTGGTCATCCTGACCAAGGATACGGCCAAGCAGGACGCCGCCTGGAAGTTCGCCAAATTCGCCGCCGGTCCCTATGGCGCCTCGGTCGTCGTGCCGGGCACGGGCTACGTCCCCAACAACGAGCTTGCGGCGAAATCCTCCGACTATCTCGGCGATTTCTACAAGAAGAACCCGCTCTTCCAGGCCGGGCTCAGCCAGATGCCGCTGATGGTTCCGTGGTACGCCTTCCCCGGCACCAACGGTGTGAAGGTCACACAGACGATCGTCGACAATTTGTCGCGGATCGTCGACCAGTCGGCGTCGCCCAAGGACGCGCTCGCCGACGCGGCGGGCGACGTCGAAGGCATGCTGCCGACGCAGTAAGGATCGCCACAGGCTTTTGCCTTCTCCCACGGGAGAAGGCAAGGTCCGGCGCTCACACAGGCTTGTAAACTCGCTCCGCCGTGTTCCAGAAGATATCAGCTTGTGCCGTCGGCCCATGTTTCGCGACCGCATCGCGGTGCGCCTTGATCAGCTCGGCGTGACTGGTCCAAAGCTTCTCGATCGGAAAGTTCGAGCCGAACATCAGATGGTCCGAGCCCAGAATGTCGATGGCGTTGTCGACGATATAAGCGATCAAGGCGGGGTCCTTGCGGTGGACGAACGTGCCAAGACCTGAGAGCCTCGCGTAGAGATTGGGTGCCGCCGACAACGTGCGCAGGCCGCCTTTCCAGGCCTCGGTGGTTTCCTTGTCCATGCCGGTCAGCATACCGGCATGGATGAGGATGAAATTGGTTTCGAGATTTTCCCCAACCAATGTCAGCCCGTCCTTCATCTGAGCAGGGAAAAGCTGCAGGTCGAAGGACAGGCCAGACTGAGCGACAGGCACCAGAACGAATAAGGCTTCGACGCGCTCTCAGTCGCTGCGCCTGAAATTGCGGATGCGGTCGAACAGCACCGCCAGCAGGATGGCGCCGCCGATGAAGGTGCCTTGCCAGAAGGCATTGATGCCGAGCAGGCCAAGGCTGTTGCGGATCACCTCGATAAGCGCCGCGCCGACAATGGCGCCGAAGGCTGTGCCGACGCCGCCGGCCAGGTTGGCGCCGCCGATGACGGTGGCGGCGATCACCTGCAGTTCCATGCCGGTGCCGAGATTGGTGGTGACGGCGCCCAGCCACCCGGTCTGGATGATGCCGGCAATGCCGGCCGACAGCGCCGAGATCATATAGACGGCGACCTTGATCTGCTTCACCGGGACGCCGGTCAGCGTCGCCGCATGCTCGTTGCCGCCAATGGCGAAGATATGCCGGCCGAACTTGGTCCAGCGCAGGATGAAGCCGGTGATCAGCGCCAGGAGGATCATATAGAGCACCGGATTGGCGATGCCGAACATCCAGGCGCCGCCGCCCAGCGCCAGGAGCTTGTTGTGGTCCGGGCCGAACTGGAAGACGACCGTGTTGTTGGAGGCGACCATGGCCAGGCTACGGGCAATGGACAGCATGCCGAGCGTGACCACGAAGGGTGGAAAGCCGAGATAGGCGATCAGGAGGCCATTGAAGGCACCGATGGCGAGCGCGGTGGCGATCGAGGCCAGGATGCCGACCTCGATCGAATAGCCGGCGTGCATGGTCACGGCCAGCACCATCGAACACAGGCACAGCACGGACCCGACCGACAGGTCGATGCCGCCGGTGATGATGACAAAGGTCATGCCGAGCGCGACAATGGCGACGAAGGTGATGTTGCGGGTGATGTTGTAGAGGTTCTTCGAGGTGGCGAAGGCGTCGGTGGCGAACGACAGGAAGACGCAGGCCAGGATAACGGCAATGACCACCCAGAAGGTCTGGCTGGAGAACAGACGCGACAGGAAAGTGTGCTGCTTCTGCGCTATCGTCTGGTCAAGGGTGACTGCCATTATCGTTCTTTCCTGCCAGCGCCGATGCGTGCCGGCGTGGTGAAATGCGGTTTTTCGCCATCATGCCACCTGCTCGATGGCGCCGGTGATCAGCCCGGTGACTTCCTCGGGCGAACTGGACGCGATCGTCTTGTCAGCGACCTTGCGGCCGCGCCGCATGACGATGACACGGTCGGCGACATCGAAGACATCGGGCATGCGGTGACTGATCAGCACAACGGCAATGCCCTGATCGCGCAGATGGCGGATCAGGTTCAGCACTTCGGCGACCTGCCTGACCGAGATCGCCGCCGTCGGCTCGTCCATCAGCACGATCTTGGCTTGGGACAGCATGGTGCGGGCGATCGCGACTGCCTGGCGCTGGCCGCCCGACATCTGCTTGACCAGGTCACGCGGCCGCGTCTCCGACTTCAGTTCGGCGAAGAGCTGGCCGGCGCGCTTGTACATGGCGGCATAGTCGAGGATGCGGAACGGACCGACGCCGCGCCGCAGCTCGCGGCCGAGATACACATTGGCGGCGGCCGTCAGATTGTTGCACAGCGCGAGGTCCTGGTGGACGATCTCAATGCCGTGCTGGCGGGCTTCCGCCGGCTTGTGCAGGATCAGTTCCCTGTCGTCCATGCGCATGACGCCATGACTCGGCCGGAAATTGCCGGCGATCATCTTGACCAGCGTCGACTTGCCGGCGCCGTTGTCGCCCATCAGGCCGACGACCTGTCCGGGCTCGATCGACAGCGACACGTCATTGACCGCCTGGATGGCGCCGAAATGCTTCGAGATGTTGGTGAGTTCGAGAACCACCACCAGCCTTTGCCTCCCCGTGCCTTGCCGCATGCCCATGGCCGGCGCAGCCTTTTTCGCTTTCCTCCAGCTCCTCCCTGGAACAGCGATGCCGTCATTTACGCAAATGGCCGCGCGGGCGTCAATTGTCGGATGAATAGGAACCGGCAATTGTCAGATGAATACTGCGATGCTGTTTTGAAAAATCCGTTTTGTAGGACAAATTGCAATTGACGTTGACGCTTCGCCGTTATTAGCTTGGCGCCGGAGGAAGACATGCCGTCTCCCTGACGCCATCATTGCCGGCGGGAGCGGCTGAAGATTATCGATCGTGCTGGCGATTGCCGGTCCGCTCGCATCTGAAAATGCTTATCGGCCTGGCTTGGTGGCACGAGCGCTCGCGCCTTTGTCATCTCGTATCCGGGCTGGTTCGTGTGGCGGGCACGCCGTGTCCGTCTGTTTCCAAGGGAGGACTGACATGAGGAAAACAGTTTTGCTCGCCGCCGTCGCCGCCATGGCGCTGGGCGCCGGGCCGGCTCTGGCCAAGAAGCAGGTCGTCATCGTGGTGAAAGGTCTCGACAATCCGTTCTTCGAGGCCATCCATCAGGGGTGCGAGAAATGGAACAAGGAAAACGCCAGCGCAGAATATGAATGCTTCTACACCGGTCCGGCGTCGACTTCGGATGAGGCAGGCGAGGCGCAGATCGTGCAGGACATGCTGAGCAAGCCCGATACGGCGGCGATGGCGATTTCGCCGTCCAACGCGCCGCTGATCGCGCAGACGATCAAGAGCGCCAACCCGACGATCCCGATCATGACCGTCGACGCCGACCTGACCAAGGAGGACGCTGCCCTTCGCAAGACCTATCTCGGCACCGACAATTATCTGATGGGCAAGAAGATCGGCGAATACATCAAGAAGGCCAAGCCGAAGGGCGGCACGATCTGCACCATTGAGGGCAATCCGGCTGCCGACAACATCCTGCGCCGCGCGCAAGGCATGCGCGACGCGCTGTCCGGCAAGGAAGGACTTGCGGCTTTGGCAGGTGAGGGTGGCTGGACCGAAGTGGCGGGTTGCCCGGTGTTCACCAATGACGACGGCGCCAAGGGCGTGCAGGCGATGACCGATATCCTTGCCGCCAATCCCAAGCTCGACGCATTCGGCATCATGGGCGGCTGGCCGCTGTTTGGGGCGCCGCAGCCCTACCGCGACCTGTTCGGGCCGTTGAAGGACCGGATCGCCAAGAACGACTTCGTCATAGGCGCCGCCGACACGATCGGCGACGAGGTGGCGATCGCCAGGGACGGCCTCGTCACCGCGCTGGTCGGCCAGCGGCCGTTCGAGATGGGCTACAAGGCGCCGTCGGTGATGATCGATCTGATCAAGGGCACCAAGGTCGCGGATCCGGTATTCACCGGTCTTGACGAATGCACCAAGGACACAGTCGACACCTGCATCCAGAGGTAGGTTTCGACTCCGGGGGTGCTCGGAAGCGAGCGCCCCCGTTCTATCGAAGTCTTCAAGAAGACGCTGTGGTTTGGAGCCTCTGGCTCCGGCTTCGACGCGTCCACAGTTTGGATTTTCGGCTACAGGATCGGCGCGCCTGCGTAGGTTCGGATCAATCCGGACGACAGCCGGCCGACTATTGGAACGTGGATGCCGCACGAGAAGGCGAAGGGAAAAGCCAGCCAGGCCAAGGCGCCAGCGGGTCGCGACCAGCTTGCCGTGCGCAGGGCGGATGCGGCGCACTTTCCCGGGTTCAGCGTTCATGCTTCGCTCGCCAGCGAGATTGGTCTCCGGATCGTGCGCGGCGACTATCCGCCCGGCAGCATCCTGCCCAACGAGGCCAGATGGGCCGAGACCTTCAATGTCAGCCGCTCGGCGGTGCGCGAGGCGATCAAGATGCTGATGGCCAAGAGCCTTTTGGCATCAAGGCCGAAGATCGGCAGTTGGGTCGAACCGAGGGAACGCTGGAACCTGCTCGACCGCGACGTGCTTGGCTGGTACGCCACGGCGCCCGATCGCGAAGCGTTCCTGCGCACCGTGCAGGAGTTCCGCCACATCATCGAGCCGGAAGCGTCCGCCTTCGCGGCCATGCGGCGCAGCGACGAGCAGATGGCCGAGATCAGCCTAGCCTGCCGCGAGATGGGCGAGGCGTCGAGCCTGCCGGAGCGCATCCGCGCCGACACCCGCTTCCACCTCGCCATCCTGCGGGCCTCCGGCAACGATCTTCTGGTCCCGCTCGGCGTGCTGATCGAATCCGCGCTCGACCATCTTTTCGTCTTCACGACGCGACAGGTCGGGGACCAGGGGCGGGCGCAGAAGCTGCACGAGGCCATCGAGAAGAACATCCGCCTGCGGCGTCCGGCGGCGGCCCGCAATGCCGTGCACAAGCTGCTCGCCGACACCGATGAGAGGATTGGAAGAGGGCGGCGGTGACCCAAGGCAGGTGGTGGAGGTGGCTCACGACATAGGTTGGCGCTGCCCCTCATCCGCCTGCCGGCACCTTCTCCCCGTAAAGCGACGGGGAGAAGGGGGCCAATCGCACCCTCTGCGCTTTTTTCAAAACGCCGACGATTGGCGAAATCGCAGATGACGGCGTCTTTCTCCCCGTCACTATACGGGGAGAAATGTCCGGCAGGACAATGAGGGGCAGCGCAGCCTTTGTTAGAAGTGTCAGCGTCCAGGCTCTCAAATCGTCTGTTTCTTGCCATCCTTCGTCGGCATCAGGTCGACGCCGTTGACCTTGCCGATATGGGTCGCCAGCATCGGCACGAACTGCTCGGCCGGACCTGTGGCGTGAGCGCCGGCGAAGGAATTCTTGGTGGCGTTGCCGAGCGGGTTGGCGATGCCGGCCGCACCCGCCATGGACTCCAGATAGGTCAGGTCCTTGAAGGCGTTGGCGACGGTGAATTTGTGGGCGTCGCGGTCGCCTTCCAGCGTCCAGCGCATGAAGGTCTGGTAGAAGGGGCAGTCCATGCGGCCGTTGCGGATGACGCTGTCGAAGCGCGGCGGCGAGATACCGACCTTTTCAGCCAGTGCCAGCGCCTCGGAATAGATGGCGGCGTAGCCGAGCGAGATGAAATTGTTGAGCAGCTTCATGCGATGGCCATCGCCGGTGTCGCCGATATGGACGATGCGGCCAGCCCAGGTTTCGATCACCGGCTGCACCCTGGCAAAGACGACGTCGGGCGCGCCGACCATGGCATCGAGCGTGCCTTCCCAGGCTTCCTTCGGCGTGCGGCTCAACGGCGCGTCGACATAGTCGATACCAAGGGCCTTGAGTTCGGCCGCAAGGGCCACGGTGGAGACCGGGTCCGAGGTCGAGCAATCAACGAGGACCGAGCCTTTCTTCAAGCCTTCCTTGAGGCCGCCGGGGCCGCGGATGATGGCTTCCACTTCGCGCGAACCGGTGACGCAGATAAACACGATATCGGATGCCGCCGCTACGTCGCGCGACGTCGACGCTTCCTCGGCACCTCGGCCCAAAAGGTCTTCCGCCGGTTTGCGGTTCTTGCGACCAAGGAATGTCAGGGGATAGCCCTTGTCGACGATGTTCTTGGCGATGCCGTGTCCCATCAGGCCAAGGCCGATGAAGCCGATCTTTTCGCGCGCGGCGGTGGTGTTCATGTCATCCGTCCTGTTGGGATTATCGATAATTGCGCTGTCGTTTTAGCCTTGAGCGGTTGCGAAATGCAATATTGTCTGACAATAGACGGGAATTCCAGAGCCTGTGATGGAGACCAGAATGACGAAGCGCATCATGTTCACCGGCGGCAGCGGCAAGGCTGGACGCCATGTCGTGCAATATCTTGTCGAGCAGGGCTGCCAGGTGCTCAACATCGACACCAGGCCGCTCGACAATCCCAAGGTCCGCACACTGATCACCGACATCACCGACAGCGGGCAGGTATTCAACGCGCTGTCGAGCTATATGGGCCTGCATGAATTCGATCCGTCGCTGCGTCCCCAGCCGGTCGATGCCGTGGTGCATTTCGCCGCCATCCCGCGCATCATGATCACGCCCGACAATGAGGTGTTCCGCATCAACGCGATGGGCACCTATAACGTCATCGAGGCCGCGGTGAAGCTTGGCATCCGCAAGGTCATCATCGCCTCTTCAGAGACGACCTACGGGCTGGTTTTCGCCAACGATCCGCGCAATCCAACGCATTTCCCGCTCGACGAGGAGTATGACGTCGACCCGATGGACAGCTACGCGCTATCCAAGATCGTCAATGAGAAGACGGCGCGTGCCTTCGCGCTGCGCAGCGGCAGCGATATCTATGCCTTGCGCATCGGCAATGTCATCGAGCCGCATGAGTATTCTCTATTCCCGAAATGGTTCGCCGATCCGGGTTTCCGCAAGCGCATTGCCTGGAGCTATATCGATGCGCGCGACCTTGGCCAGATCACGCTGCGCGCCATCGAGAAGGATGGGCTCGGCTACCAGGTGTTCAACGCCGCCAATGACGACACCTCGTCGGACTTGCCGACGGCGGAACTGCTCAAGCGCTTTTATCCCGGCGTGCCGGTCAAGGGCGAGCTTGGCGAATACGAGACGCTGCTGTCGAACCGCAAGGCCCGCGACATGCTCGGCTTCCGCCCGGAGCACAGCTGGCGCAAATATGTGAAAACGGCCTGAGCGAGCGAGCAGGCGGGGCTGGGTTGTGCATAGCGGCGGGCTTTGCGGCCCAACCGCCCGCGGGTGCTTGACAGCTTCCGCAAACCGGCCTTTCTGAAGTGTATGCGGGACGCAAAGCCGAACAAGGAAAAATCGCCGAAAAAGGCGACAGCCGCCGAACGGTCCTCCGGTGTTCGCCGGCCCGACGCAGCGCGGATTCCTGGCGCCAGCGTGCACACGTCGCTGGCGAGCGAAATTGGCCTGAGGATCGTGCGCGGCGACTATCCGCCCGGCACCATCCTGCCCAATGAAGCGAAATGGTCGGAGACCTTCAGCGTCAGCCGCTCGGCAGTACGCGAGGCGATCAAGATGCTGATGGCCAAAAGCCTGCTTGCCTCACGCCCCAAGATCGGCAGTTGGGTCGAGCCCAAGGAGCGCTGGAACCTGCTCGATCGTGACGTGCTCGCCTGGTACGCGACCTCGCCGGATCGCGAAGTGTTCCTGAAAACCGTGCAGGAGTTCCGCCATATCATCGAGCCGGAAGCGACGGCATTCGCCGCCATGCGGCGGACCGACGAGCAGATGGCCGAGATCAGCCAGGCCTGCCGCGAGATGGGGGAGGCGGCCAGCCTGCAGGAGCGCACGCGTGCCGACACGCGCTTCCACCTCGCCATTCTGCGGGCCTCCGGCAACGACCTTTTGGTGCCGCTCGGCGTGCTGATCGAATCCGCCTTCGACCATCTCTTCACCTATACGACGCGGGCGGTCGACGACCTGAATTACGCGCAGAAACTGCATGAGGCGATCGAGAAGAACATCCGCCTGCAGCGGCCGGACGCGGCCCGCGCCGCGGTGCGGAAACTGCTCGCCAACACCGACCACGTGATCAAATCACGCTAAGCCCGAGCTGACCGCTAATCCTCTTTTTCGCGGCCGAAGGCCACGCGAAGTTCGTCCTTGGCGCGCTCGAGCACTTGTCTGCGTGCGGCGGGCAGGTTCTTGCCGGCGCGGTTGATGTAGAAATTCAGCATCGACATGGCGGACTGGAATGGTTCGGCCTTGCGGCGATGACTGTGTTCGGCCGAGCGCTTGAGCGACGCAGCGATCTTCTTGGCATCGTCGGATTCGAAGATGTGATCCTCGAGATCCATCGCGTTGCTGTGCTCGGTCACTTCGGCCGACCATTTCTTCTTGGTTGCGGTCATGACGGGGCTCCTTTGCAGGGTTGCTGGTCGCAAAACTCCATGGATTGGCGTCGGTTCCCGCGTCCCGCCTGCTCTGGAGCCACCGATTTGCCCGCCGTGGCGCTGCTGTAGACCCAGAATGCGCCGATAGTGGCGGCAACGGCAGCCGACAGGAAACGCCTTGACCCGAACCGACTTGAGCCGGCCACTCCCCGGTATCGACAGCTCCTATGCCTGGATGCGGCTCGCCATCTCGATGCTGCTGGCGACGATCGGCGGCGTCGGCATGTGGGCCGTTGTCGTGGTGCTGCCCGCCGTGCAGGCCGAGTTCGGCATCGACCGCGCCGCGGCATCCATGCCCTACACCGCGACCATGGTCGGCTTCGCCGCCGGCAACGTGCTGGTCGGTCGGGCCATCGACCGCATGGGCTACTGGATGCCGGCACTGCTCTCGTCGGTCGCGCTCGCCGCCGGCTTCCTGCTCGCGGCGCTGTCGACATCGATCCTGCAATTCACCCTTGCCCAGGGGGTGCTGATCGGTGTCGGTACGTCAGCGATCTTCGGCCCGCTGATTGCCGACATCTCGCACTGGTTCAACCGTCGGCGCGGTGTCGCGGTGACCGCGGCCGCGGCCGGCAACTATCTTGCCGGGACGATCTGGCCGACCATCATGCCCACGCTGATGAAGGCGGAAGGCTGGCGTTTCACCTATGCGGCGATCGGTATCGTTTGCCTGGTGACCATGGTGCCACTGGTGCTGATGCTGCGGCGCGGCGCTCCGGAAGTGGCCGCCGCCGGTTCGCCAGGAAGCCGGCTGGTGCAGCCGATCTCCCTGTCGCCCGCGGCGCTGCAGGTGCTGCTGGTCGTCGCCGGCCTGGGCTGCTGCGTGGCGATGTCGATGCCGCAGGTGCACATCGTCGCCTATTGCATGGATCTCGGCTACGGCGTGGCGCACGGCGCCGACATGCTGTCGATCATGATGGCGGCGGGCGTCGTCAGCCGGCTTGCCTCGGGCTTTGTCGCCGACCGGATCGGCGGTGTGAAGACCCTGCTCATAGGCTCGGTGCTGCAGTGCCTGTCGCTGTTCTTCTACATCCCGTTCGACGGGCTCGCTTCGCTCTATGTCGTCTCTCTGGTCTTCGGCCTGTCGCAGGGTGGCATCGTGCCTTGCTACGCGATCATCGTGCGCGAATACATGCCCGCCAGGGAAGCCGGCCAGCGCATCGGCATCGTCATGATGGCGACCATCTTCGGCATGGCGATCGGCGGTTGGATGTCGGGCTGGATTTACGACCTGACCGGCTCCTACGCCGCCGCATTCCTGAACGGCATCGCCTGGAATCTGCTCAACATACTGGCCATGGTGCTGGTGCTCTGGAAGGCAAAGCACAGGACCGCCGTAGCGGTCTGAGGCAAGGGAGGGGCGTGGCCCTCGATCGCCTCGGCTTGACAATGGCCAGTCGCTGAGCGACGCCAGAGGCCAAGGGGCGCGGCAGCAGGCCGGTGAGATGACGACAGCTGGAATGATCGTATTGCAGGCGCGCTTCGGCGGCCATGCGCACGGGCCATGGCCTTGATCAAGCCGCGCTCGCGCCGCGGAGGCGGCCGCCCGACCATAGCGGACGTCGCGCGCAAGGCCGGCGTCGGCGCCATCACCGTGTCGCGCGCGCTGCGCGAGCCGGAACGGGTCAGCCAAGATTTGCGCCGCCAGATCCAGGCCGCTGTCGACGAACTCGGCTATGTGCCGGATCCCAATGCGCGGGCGCTTGCTTCGGCCCGCGCCGAGGTGTTCGGCGTGCTGGTGCCGTCGCTTACCAACAATGTCTTCGCCGAGGTGGTGCGCGGCATCTATGACAGCCTGTCGGACAGCCCGTTCCGCATCCAGCTTGGCAACACGCATTATTCCGGGCTGGAGGAAGAACGGCTGCTGCAGGTGTTCGGCTCCCAGCGGCCCGCGGCGCTGATCGTGGCCGGCATCGACCAGACGCCAGCCTCGCGAAAGCTGTTAGAGACTGCCGGCTGCCCGGTGGTGCAGGTCATGGAGACCGGGCCCGATCCGATCGACATGATGGTCGGCTTCTCGCATCTCGACGGCGGCAGGACGGCGACCGAACATCTGATCGAGGTGGGGTATCGCCGCATCGGCTTCATCGGCGCGCGCATGGATCCGCGCTCGCAGCGGCGTCTGGCCGGCTACCGCGGGGCGATGGAGAAGGCCGGCCTGTTCGATCCGCGTCTGGTAACGACCACGCCGGTGCCGTCCAGAGTATCGCTTGGCCGCGAACTGTTTCGCGATGCCCTGGCCAAGATGCCGACGCTCGACGGCGTCTTCTGCAACAATGACGACATCGCACTCGGGGTGCTGTTCGAATGCCACCGCGCCGCGATCGGAGTGCCGAACACAATCGGCATCGTCGGCTTCAATGATCTTGACATGATGCAGGTGGCCTTTCCTTCGATCACCAGCGTCCGCACACATCGTTATGAAATCGGCAGGCGCGCGGTCGCCATGGCGCTGGCGGCGATCGCCGGTAACAGGCCGCAGGAGCGGATCGTCGACCTCGGCTTCGAACTGAAACGGCGCGAGAGCACGGCACGCTGAACACGCTTTCGAGAACGCCCCCGAATGGTGCTTTACACAGCGCCATGGTAGCGCTACCATTATTCCTGAACAGAGTGTTGAGCCTCAGGCGCCAAGTCTGTTTATTATACATAAGCAACAGCTAAAGCTTGTTTATTATGGATAATATGAAGGGGCCAGCCGGAAACGCGGAAATTCCATAAAACTGAAACGACAAATCAGAACTGCAATCGGGAGGATTATCGATGATCAAGTCACTTGTCGGTGGCATCGTTGCCGCCAGTGCGTTCGTCATGCTCAACTCGGCCGCCATGGCCGCCGGCCCGGAGATCGTCTCCGGTCCCGCCGCCCAGGCCGACTGTTTCGCGCCGTGGAGCGCGGACACGAAATTCTTCAAATATCCGAAGAAGGAAGGGCCGTACCGCATCGCCTTCGCCAATGGCTATATCGCCAACACCTGGCGCATCCAGATGGTGCAGACGGCCAAAGCCTATGCGGCGCAGCCCGACGTCAAGGCAAAGATCAAGGAATTCAAGGTCGTGTCGACCGGAGAGGATGTGCCGGCGCAGATTTCGGCGATCAACAATTTCATCGATTCCGGCTATGATGCCATCGTCACCGACGCGCAGAACCCGACCGCTTTCGGCCCGGTCATCAAGCGCGCCAAGGAAGCCGGCATCGTGCTGGTCGCCTTCGACAACATCCTCGACACCAAGGACGCCATCAACGTCAATGTCGACCAGAAGGGCCTTGGCGAATTGTGGGCCAAATGGCTGGTCGAAAAGGTGCCGAATGGCGGCAAGATCCTGGAAGTGCGCGGGGTGGCCGGCACCTCGGTCGACACCGACCGCCACAACGGAATCCACGAAGTGCTGGATGCTTCCGGCAAGAAATGGGCCGTCACCGAAGTTGCCGGTAAATGGGATGACGGCGTGGCGCAGAAGGTGACCGCCGACGCGATCGCCACCAACGGTCCGTTCGACGGCATCACCGGCCAGGGCGGCGACACCGGCATCGTGCAGGCGATGATCGACGCCAAGCATCCATTCGTGCCGTTCGGCGGCGAGACCGAAAACGGCTTCCGCAAATTCTGCGCGGCGCATTCGGCCGACGGCTTGAAGTGCACCTCCGCCGGCTCCGGCCCGGCCCAGGTCGCCGTCGCTATCAAGACGGCCATCGCGGCACTCGAAGGCGAAGTGGTGCCGCAGGAGGTGAAGCTGCCCCTGGCTGTCGCCACGGATCCGGACATGAAGGAAGGCACGGATTACTTCCCGAAAGAGTCGGACAACTTCTTCGTCGGCAATTCCTTCCCGACCTGCGGCATCAATTTCAGCGCCCAGGAAATCATGGGGCAGACCAAGGAAAACCAGTAATCGCTGGCCATCGTCTGGCGCCGCGGCTCACCCCTCGGCGCCAGCCTGCAATCCCATGATCGCCCTGGAGGGTTGATGGACGGTGCGGCTCCTCTCTTTCGCATGGAAGGTATTTCCAAGCGCTATGGCGGCGTGCGCGCGTTGGAAAAGGCCGAACTTTCAGTTTCCACCGGCAGCATCCATGCCATCCTCGGTGAAAACGGTGCCGGCAAGTCGACGCTGATCAAGGTCGTGGCCGGCGTCGTGGCGCCCGACGAGGGCCGCATGCTGTTGGATGGGCGTGAGGTGACCTTCGCCTCGCCGGCGGCGGCAAACCAGGCCGGCATCGTCTGCATCTTCCAGGAGCTCTCGCTCATCCCTGAGCTCAGCGTCGCCGACAACATCGTCATTTCCGACCCGCCCAAGCGCTTCGGCATGATCGACCGCAAGGCCCAGCGCCGCATCGCCGAGGACGCGCTGGCACGGGCGGGCGCGGCCGACATCCATCCGCTGGCGCTGGTCAGGGACCTGCCGCTGTCACGCCGGCAGATGGTCGAGATCGCCAAGGCGCTGGCCAGGAAGCCGCGCATCCTGATCCTTGACGAAGCGACCTCGGCGCTGACAGCCGGGGATGTCTCGAAGATATTCGGTGTCCTGAAGCGGCTGCGTTCGGAAGGGCTGGCGCTGCTCTATATCTCGCATCGCATGAACGAGATCGCCGAACTCGCCGACCAGTGCACGGTGTTCCGCAATGGCCGTAACGTCGCCAGCTACAAGGCCGGCTCGAAGAGCGACAACGAGGTGGTCGAGCTGATGATCGGCCGCGAATACAGCCACATTTTTCCGCCCAAACTGCCGGCGGCTCCGGCCAGTGCCGCCCCTAGGCTCGAGGCGCGCAAGCTCAGTTGGACGGACCGGCTGGACAACATCTCGCTGAGCGTCAGGGCAGGAGAGGTGGTTGGGCTTGGCGGCCTCGACGGCCAGGGCCAGCGTGAATTGCTGCTCGCTTTTTTTGGCGTACTGCGCGGTCTGTCCGGTCAGATCCTGATCGACGGCAAACCCGTTGCGATCACCAGTCCCGCCACGGCGCGCGAGGACGGCATCGGCATGGCGCTCATCCCCGAAGACCGTAAGACCGAGGGCCTGATGTTGCCGATGACGGTGCGCGAGAACCTGTCTTTCGCCTCGCTCGACCGGCTGTCGAAGGGCGGCATCATCGACCGCGCCGCCGAACAGCGGCTGATAGACGATATGGTTGGCCTTCTGGCGATCAAGACCGCCGGTCTCGACATTCCGGTCGGCGCGCTGTCGGGCGGCAACCAGCAGAAGGTGGTCATCGCCAAATGGCTGATGCGCCAGCCGCGCATCATCCTGCTCAACGATCCGACGCGCGGCATAGATGTCGGCACCAAGCAGGAGATCTATCAGCTGATGCGCAAGCTGGCGGATGCCGGGGCGGCGATCCTGTTCTATTCGACAGACTATGACGAGCTGATCGGCTGCTGCGACCGGGTTCTGGTACTCTATGACGGAGCGGTCAAGCGCGAACTGGTCGGCGCCGAGATCACCGAGCGGGCGCTGATATCGAGCGCGCTCAACATCCATGGCGAGGAGAGCCCGGTGGGCCTGGGAGCGGAGGCGTGAAGGATTGGCGCTACTGGCTGGCCGAGCAACGTGGAACGCTGCTGGCGCTCGGCATCTTTATTGCCATGTTCGTCATCTATACCTCGAACCATCCGGCCGGCTTCACCTCCAACGTGGTACAGACGGCGGCGAACAAGGGCGTGCTGCTTGCCTTCGTCGCCATGGCGCAGACACTGGTGGTGATCACCGCCGGCATCGACCTGTCCGTCGGCATGATTTTTCTCCTCACCAACTGCCTGGCTTCCTGGCTTGTGGTGGGCACTCCGATCCAGACGGCGCTTGGCGTGCTTGCCGTGCTAGCGGTCGGCCTTCTGTGCGGCGCGATCAACGGCGCCATCGTCATCTACGGAAGGCTGCAACCGATCGTCGCCACCATCGCCACGGGGGCGATCTATTACGGTATCGGCCTCCTGCTGCGGCCCTTTCCGGGCGGTTCGGTCAATGAGGACCTGGCCGATGCGTTGACGGGCCGCGTGTTCGGCGTTGTGCCGGCGAGCCTTGTCGTGCTCCTCGCCATCGTGCTGGTGATCTGGGGGCCGTTCAGCCGCTCGGTGCTTGGCCGCGCGGCCTACGCGGCGGGGTCGTCGGAGACTGCGGCCTATATGTCCGGCGTGCCGATCCGGCGCGGCAAGTTCGCCGCCTACACGCTGGCCGGGCTGCTGGCGTCGATCGGCGGGCTGTTCCTCACCTTCTTCACCTATACGGGCGAGGCGGCCTATGCCAGCGGCAACGCCTACACGCTGTTCTCGATCGCCGCCGTGGTGCTGGGCGGCGTCTCGCTGTTCGGCGGCAAGGGCAGTGCCGTCGGGGCCATTTTCGGCGCGCTTGCCTTCCGCACGATCGGCGATTTGTTGTTCGTCTTTGATTTCGATCCGCTCTGGCAGCCCTTGTTCCAGGGCATTATCCTGCTGGTCGCGGTCAGCCTCGGCGCCTTCGCCCTGTTTCGGGTCCGCAACCGGCTGGAGTGGTTCCTGTGAGCGAAACGACGCTTGGCGGCATTGCCGGCCGCATGCCGAAATTCATCCGGCGCGCCGATCCGGCGGTGCTGACGGCCTTTGCCTGCATTGTGCTGCTGCTGTTGCTGGGCAGCCTCTATTCGCGCAGTTTCCTGTCGCCTGAATATCTTTTGCAGCAGCTCAAGGTGGCCTCGTTCCTGGGCGTCATCGCGACCGGCATGATGCTGGTCATCCTGCTTGGCCAGATCGACCTGTCGGTGCCATGGTCGGTGGCGGCGGGAGCGATGATGGCTTGCGCGGCCGCGGCCTACGGTCCGGCCGGCGTGGCACTGGCCATCCCGTTCGGCATCTTCTGCGGCGTGCTGATCGGCATCGTCAACGGCATCGGCGTCGCCTATCTGCGCATCCCCTCGATGATCATCACGCTCGCCACCAACGCCGTCGCGCAAGGGCTGATGGTCGTCTATACCGGCGGCTTCTCGCCACAGGACTCGGCCACGGGCGCCATGCGATATCTTGCGACAGGCTTTACCATTCCCGGCGTTCCCAACGCGGTCATCATCTGGGCGCTGATCGGTGCGGCGATGGTGTTCGTGCTGACCCGCACCGGCTTCGGCCGCACCGTCTACGGCATCGGAAACCGCGAGCGCGCGGCCTATCTCTCCGGCGTCGATACGCGGCGCGTGGTGATGATCGCCTTCGCCGTCTCCGGCGGGCTCTCCGCCTTCGGTGGCGTGCTCCTGGCCGGCTACGCGTCCAAGGCGGCACAATCGATGGGCGACGCCTACCTGCTGCCGTCGATCGCCGCCGTCGTGCTGGGCGGCACCTCGATCCTGGGCGGGCGCGGCTCCTATCTTGGCACCGTTGCCGGCGTCATCCTGATCACGCTGCTGCAATCCATCCTGTCGGTCATGCAGATGCCGGAAGCCGGACGGCAGATCATCTATGGCGTCGTCATCGTGGCCATGCTCTTGCTTTATGGCCGCGCGCCGGCAAGCCGCTGACAGTGGATGAAGAGGCAGCACAGGCGCCGACGGGCGCTCCCGGCTCGGCGCCTCCGGCCATCGTGGTGATGGGCGTCGCGGGCTGCGGCAAGTCGGCCGTCGGCACCGCGCTGGCCGCTGCGCTGGGTGCGGCCTTCATCGAAGGCGACGGACTGCACCCGCCTGAGAATGTCGCCCGCATGGCACGCGGCGAGCCGCTCACCGACCAGCTGCGCGAAGGCTGGCTCGATGCGATCGGCGAGCGCATCGCGGCGTCGGTTGGCAGGGGGCAAGGCGTGGTCGCCGCCTGCTCGGCGCTGAAGTGGGGTTATCGCGCTCGCCTGCGCCGCTTTTGCCCCGACATCGTCTTCCTCTATCTGGAGATCGATCCCGCCACCGCCAGGCGGCGCGTCGGCAACCGCAAGGGCCATTTCATGCCGGCGAGCCTTGTCGACAGCCAGTTCGCCATCCTCGAACCGCCTGGGGTGGAGGAACGCGCATTGACGCTCGACGCGACGCGCCCGGTCGACGAACTCGTCACCGACGCGGTCCGTTCGATACGCCGGTCATGAGGCTTCTTCGGCGCCGATCCCGACGCTTGGAGCCGCCTCTGTCAGCCGCTGGCGCCCGGACCAGGACATCATCTGCTCGGGGCAATGTTTCAGAGCCTGCAGCAGACAGTCGCGCTTCAGCAGGATGTAATGCGCCTGCAAGGCAAGGTTCTTCGCTCCGTCCCTGGCTGGGTCTGTCGCCGATGTCGCCGGCAGCAGTTCGGGGCTGATCACGGCGCGGTAGTCGCGGAAGGGAACCGTCTCGAAAGTCGACATGGCAAACAGCGGCGTCTTGCTTCTGGCGGCGAAATTCGCCGGTGCCGAGGCCAGGTGCGTCCAGCCGCTCTCCCCCATGGCGGCCTCGGTAAAGGTCGAGCCGGCATGGATGGTGTTGGTCATCAGCACAACGCCGTTCTGCCTCAGGATCTTCTGGATGCGGATCGTGACCTGATAGGCGTCATGGCGATCGAAGACGATCCGGCTTTTCAGGAACCGGTTTTCGACACGGACCATCGCCGGGTTGAGGAAGCGCAGGCCGAAAGGCGTTTCCGACACGCCATGCGTGTTGACGCTCACCTGATGCGCTTCGATGCCGGCCTCATGCAAGGCGCGCTTGCCGATGATGGTCTGGGCGGTGAACTGATCACACCAGAGGATGGCGCCGTGGCCGCGCCGCAGGGCGGCCTGCAGTCCGTCGAGCCCCTCCAGCCGGATCACAGGTGACCAGCGTCTGGCAGCCAGATGTGCGGCAAGCTGCAAGCGGCGGCGATGGTGGGCGGCGAGCAAGGCCTCGAACAGCTTGCGCGCGTCGATGCCGTCACCAAGCACTGCGCGCACGGCGCCGGCATAGCCGGAAAAGTCCTTGCGCATATGGCGCTTCTGGCGAAGCCGGGACGCCCGGTCGCAGATCGGCGCCCACCAGCGCACCGGCAGCACCGCCGCGACCGCCAGATAGAAGACGGCAAGCAGGCCTTCGCGAAAATCCCGGTTGGAAAAGCGGCGCAGCCTGCCGGGATGAACCAGCTTGCGGCTGAAGAAACGCACATCCTCGGCATATTCCGGGACAAAGATGTCGGCGATGATTTCAGTGCGAAAGCTGGCAGCCGATGGCTGCTTGCGGGCGGCTTTTCGGGATTTCGTAAACCTCGGCAGCCTCATCCACCGGCTCTAGATCTGGGATGTCAACTCGACCGGAAAATCATCATTGTCGGCATCGCGCATGGCGGCGAGGCTGCGATTGTCCAGCACCTCGGCGATTGCCTGGCGCACTTCCAGCATCATGTGCCGGACCTGACAGGTGGCCTCGTCGCAATCCTCGCAGCGCTGATATTGCGTGCGGCTGGCGCAAGGGATCGGCGCCAGCGGCCCGTCGAGCACGCGTACGACGTGGCCGATCTTGATCTCGGAGGCGGGGCGGGCGAGGCGATAGCCGCCTTCCTTGCCCTTGCGGCTTTGGACGAAGCCGGCATTGCGCAATTCGCCCAGGATGGCGTCGAGGAATTTCTTCGGGATGTTGTTGGCGACGGCAATGTCGTTGACGAAGGCCAATTGGCCAACCGGAAGGCTGGAAAGATGCACGAGGGCCTTGAGGCCGTATTTGCCCTTTTTCGTCAGCATGCCCAAGTCAACCCGCTAAAAACCCCAACCACCCGCATCTGGCGGCTGTTTGTGTGTAAATGATGACGCTTTTCCCGCGCGCTGCCGTTTCGCGACAACAAGTCGCCGGATGGCACGTTAGGCACAAACGCGTTGATTCTTTGTAACGTTTTGCATTGCGCCGGCAGAATCCCGGCCGGAACCGGCTGCCGGCCCATAAACGAAAAAGCCGGCAAAGTGCCGGCTCTCTCCGCGTCGCAGTGCTGCAGCTCTCAGCGGCTGCCATAGGCCTGGTCGAGCAGGCCGCCGGCGGCGAAATGCTCCTTCTGGATATTGCCCCAACCGCCGAAAACATCTTCCACCGTCAGCAGCCGAACATCGGGGAAATCGGCCTTGTACTTGGCGGCGACGGCGGGGTCGCGGGCCCTCAGGCCATTTTCGGCGGCTATGTCCTGGCCCTCTGGCGTGTAAAGGAAGTCGAGATAGGTCTTGGCCAGATCACGCGTGCCGTGCTCGTCGGCGACCTTGTCGACGATCGCCACCGGGAATTCGGCCCGCAGGCTGACCGAGGGCGTGACCTGCTCGAATTTGTCGTTGCCATATTCCTTGCGGATGCCGCGTGTCTCGGACTCGAACGTGATCAGCACGTCGCCGATCTCGCGCTGCACGAAGGTGGTGGTCGCGGCGCGCCCGCCGGTGTCGAAGATCGGCACGTTGTTGAACAGCCTGGTGATGAACTCCTTCACCTTGGCGTCGTCGCCCTTGAAGGCTTCCTTGGCGTAGGCGGTCGCTGCCAGATAGGTGTAGCGCGCATTGCCGGAGGTTTTCGGGTTGGGGAAGATCACCTGCACGTCGTCGCGCACCAGATCGTTCCAGTCCTTGATGTGTTTGGGATTGCCGGCGCGCACCAGGAAGGACGGCAGCGAATAGAAGGGCGAGGCGTTGTCGGGAAAATCTTTCTGCCAGTCGGCGGAGACCAGACCTTTCTTGACCAGGAAATCAATGTCGGTGACCTGATTGAAAGTGACGACATCGGCGCCAAGGCCTTCGGCGATGGCGCGCGCCTGGGCCGAGGTGCCGGCATGCGACTGGTCGATGGTCACGCCCGGATGCTTCTCGATGAACGCCTTGTTGACCTGGACGAACAGTTCGCGGCCGACGTCATAGGAGGCGTTGAGCAGCTTGTCGGCCGACCAGGCTTGAGAGGATGCGAGGAACAGGCCGGCGACGGTCGCGATGCCGAGGAAAAATCGCTTCATGAAAACAGGCTCCGGATGCAATGCGCTTATGGCTCTCACCATAGCCGGGGTGTGGAGTGCGCGACGAGGCATGCGGGGAGGCTCTGCGCCCGGGCCGTGAGAAAAGACGCGGGCGAAACAGCGTCTGATTGGTATTTCGTTCCAACCAGCCGGTCGGGCGGTCTCGCGCATTGTATTTGCTTTTTTATGCATATACATTTGGCATATGCAAAGGAGCCAACAATGCCCCAGCACCGCCAGTCAACGACGAGGCCCAAAGAGGCGAAGCTGTTCCGCAACAATCGAAGCCAGGCAGTGCGCATTCCCGTCGAGTTCGAGCTTCCGGGCGACAGGGTCCTGATCAGTCGGGAAGGCGACCGTCTGGTCATCGAGCCGGTTCGCAGGCCGGGTCTCACCGCGCTGCTTGCCCAGTGGGCGAACGAGCTACCGCTCGGTCCCGAGGACGATTTCCCTGAATTCGACGACGCGCCTGTCAAACCCGAGGACATTCTTTGATACGGTTCATGCTGGACACGAACATTATCAGCGACATGATCCGAAACCCGGCTGGCAAAGCCGCGAGTACCGTGTTGCGTGTGGGGGACTCCGCAGTGTGCACCAGCATCGTGGTCGCCTCGGAATTGCGGTATGGCTGTGCCCGAAAGGGATCGGCAAAGCTGCTCAAGAAAGTTGAGGAACTTTTGGCTGAGATTCCTGTTTTGCCGCTCGATGTGCCGGCGGACGCCGGTTACGGCGCCATACGCGCCGAATTGGAAGGCCTCGGCCAACCAATTGGCCACAATGATCTCTTCATTGCTGCCCATGCCTGCGCTCTTGGTATCACGCTGGTAACGGCCAACACTGGAGAATTCACCCGGATCAGCGGGCTGAAGGTTGAAAACTGGCTGGCTTGACGCTCATTCAGGCCGTCACGTTTATGACTTTCGGAAACAGCTTCCAGCGTCCCGGCCTGAAAGCAACCCGGCTTTTCTGCGCCGCCGGGTGGTCGACGGGTAACTCTATCTCGACGCGCTGGCGCTCGCCGCCGATCTCGAGTTCCACCCGCCGGGTGCCGGCAACGCGGCGGCTGGCGGCGACGGTGCCGGCGATGCAGCCGCTGCAGCCGTCGAGCAGTTCGACATCGTGCGGACGGAAGTACAGCGTCGCATCGCCCGAAGGCGCACGCGGCGCCGGCAGCCCGATCGGACGGTCGGCGAGCCAGATTTCGCCATTCTCGACCTTGACCGGAAGCGAGCTCGATTCACCGATGAAGCCGTAGACGAAGGGAGAGTTTGGGGTGTCGTAGATGTCGTCGGCGGTGCCGACCTGCTCGATGCGGCCCTGGCTCATCACCACCACGCGATCGGCAAGCTCCAGCGCCTCTTCCTGGTCATGGGTGACGAAGACGGTGGTGTGGCCGGTGCGGTCATGGATTTCGCGCAGCCAGCGGCGGAGTTCGCGGCGCACCTGCGCATCGAGTGCGCCGAACGGCTCGTCGAGCAGCAGCACCTTGGGTTCGATCGCCATGGCGCGCGCCAGCGCGACACGCTGGCGCTGGCCACCGGAGAGTTGCGCCGGGTAGCGCTTCTCCAGTCCCGAAAGCTGGACGAGATCGAGAAGCTCGGAGGCACGGCGGCGGATTTCCGCGGCCGGCGGCCGCGTCGGCCCGTGCCGGACCTTCAGGCCGAAACCGATATTATCGGCCACGGTCATGTGCCGGAACAGCGCGTAGTGCTGGAACACGAAGCCGACATTGCGTTCCTGAATCGACTTCTGCGAAGCATCCTCGTCGCCGAAGAAGATCTTTCCGCGCGTCGGCCGCTCCAGCCCGGCGATCAGCCGCAGCAGCGTGGTCTTGCCCGAACCGGAGGGCCCCAGCAACGCGATCAACTCGCCGGACTTGATGTCGAGCGACACGTCGTGGAGCGCCGGAAACCGCTCGAATTCCTTGCGCACGTTGGCAACGCGAACTTCCATCAACAGTCCCTTTGTAGTGGATGGATCTCGTTATCCCAAAACCGGTAGCCACTTTTGGGCGACTGCATTGCTAATGCCCGCGCGTCGCGGCGAGTTCGGCGCCGTAGCGCATCTCGAGCAGTGTTTTCAACACCAGCGTGACAAGCGCGAGGCCGGCCAGCAACGAGGCGACGGCAAAGGCGCCTACGGCATTGTATTCATTGTAGAGGATTTCGACATGCAGCGGCATGGTGTTGGTCAGGCCCCTGATATGGCCCGAAACCACCGAGACCGCGCCGAACTCGCCCATGGCGCGGGCGTTACACAACAGCACGCCATAGAGCAGGCCCCATTTGACGTTGGGCAGCGTCACATACCAGAAGGTCTGCCAGCCATTGGCGCCGAGGGAGAGCGCTGCTTCCTCATCGCCATTGCCCTGTTCCTGCATCAGCGGGATCAGTTCGCGGGCGACAAAGGGGAAGGTGACGAAGATGGTGGCGAGCACGATGCCCGGCACGGCGAACAGGATGACGATGCCGTTGGCCTTCAACCAGGCGCCAAGCAGCCCCTGGGCGCCGAACATAAGCACGTAGACCAGTCCCGATATGACCGGCGAGACCGAGAAGGGCAGGTCGATCAGCGTGGTCAGGAAGGCCTTGCCCTTGAACTCGAACTTGGCGATCGCCCAGGCCGCGGAGATGCCGAAGACAATGTTGAGCGGCACCGAGATCGCCGCCACCAGCAGCGTCAGCCGGATCGCCGAGCGCGTATCGGCGTCGCCGAGCGATTGCGTGTAGGCGCCGACGCCTTTGGCGAGCGCTTCATGGAAGACGATGATCAGCGGCAACAGCAGGAAAATGCCCAGAAAGGCGAAGGTGACGACCATGAGCACGGCTTGCGCCGGGCGGCTTTCGGTGACCGCCGCCGAGCGGCTTTCATGATACAGCTCGTAGGATTTGATCTCGGGATCAGCCATAGCGCTTGCGGCTCCATGTCTGCACGAGATTGACGACCAGAAGCATGATGAAAGACAGCAACAACATGATCGCCGCGATCGCGGTGGCGGCGGGGTAGTTGTACTCCTCAAGCCGGATGACGATCAGAAGCGGCGCGATCTCGGATTTGTAGGGCAAGTTGCCGGCGATGAAGATGACCGAGCCGTATTCTCCGACACCGCGCGCGAAGGCGAGCGAAAAGCCGGTGATAATGGCTGGCGCAAGGCCTGGAAACAGCACACGGGTGATGATCTGAAACCGGTTCGCGCCAAGCGTGGCGGCGGCTTCCTCTACCTCCTTGTCGATTTCCTCCATGATCGGCTGCACAGTGCGCACGACGAAGGGCAGGCCGATGAAGACCAGCGCGATGACGATGCCTGATGGCGTGTAGGCGACCTTGATGCCGAGCGGCATCAGCAATTTGCCGATCCAGCCGTTCGGTGCATAGAGTGTGGTCAGCGCGATGCCGGCCACCGCCGTCGGCAGCGCGAAGGGCAGGTCGACCATGGCGTCGACAATGCGGCGGCCGGGAAAGCGGTAGCGCACCAGGACCCAGGCGACGAGCGTGCCGAAGATCACATTGACGGCAGCCGCGATGAAGGCGGTGCCGAAACTGATTTCCAGCGCATTGGTGGTGCGGCGATCGATGGCGATCGCCCAGAAATCGGTCCAGCCGAGGGCGGCCGAACGCCAGATCAGCCCCGACAAGGGGATCAGGATGATGAGGGTGAGGTAGGCAAGCGAGAAGCCGAGCGTCAATCCGAAACCCGGAATGACGCTCGGCTGTCTGAACCGCCACCCCGCCTGCGCGGGTGCTGTGGTCATGTTGTCCTGGTCTATTCTTACTGGGCCGGCTTGTAGATCTGGTCGAATATACCACCGTCGGCGAAATGGTAAGGCTGGGCTTTTTTCCAGCCGCCGAACAGCGGGTCGTCGATGGAGATCAGCTTGATATCCGGGGTCTTGGGGAGATCCGCCGGCGCTACGAGTTCGGGCTTGGCCGGCCGATAGTGGTTCTTGGCGATGATCGTCTGCCCCTCCTTGGAATAGAGGTAGCTCAGATAGGCTTCAGCGACCTTGCGCGTGCCCTTGGCATCGACATTGGCATCGACGATCGCCACCGGCGGTTCGGCCAGGATCGAGGTCGGCGGATAGACGATGTCGAAATTGTCGGCACCGAATTCGTCAAGCGCCAGGTAGGCGTCGTTTTCCCAGGCAATCAGCACATCGCCCAGGCCTTTTTGCGCGAAGGTCACGGTCGAGCCGCGCGCACCGGTGTCGAGTACCGGCGCATTGGCATAGAGCTTGCCGACGAATTCCTTGTTCCTGGCCTCGTCGCCGCCGTCGTGAGCGTTGGCGTAGGCCCAGGCGGCCAGATAGTTCCAGCGTGCGCCACCCGAGGTCTTGGGGTTGGGCGTGATCACCTGGACGCCGTCCTTCACCAGATCGTTCCAGTCGTGGATGGCTTTGGGATTGCCCTTGCGGACGAGGAAGATGATGGTCGAGGTGTAAGGCGCTGAATTGTTCTCGAATTTCGTGCGCCAGTCGGGATTGATCTTCTTCGACTTCGAGACGATGGCGTTGATGTCGCCCTCGAGCGCCAGCGTCACGACGTCGGCGTCGAGGCCATCGATGACGGCGCGAGCCTGTGCGGCCGACCCGCCATGCGACTGCTGGATGGTCACCGTCTCGCCGGTCTCGGCCTTCCAATGCGCGGTGAAGGTCTCGTCATAGGCTTTGTACAACTCGCGTGTTGGATCGTAGGACACGTTGAGAATGGTGGTGTCGGCAAACGCGAAACCGAGCGTGCCGAACTGGACAGATGTGGCGATCAGCGCGCCGAGCAGCTTCATGAAATGAGGTTTGGTCATTTCTGCCTCCATTGAACTGCTTAAAATCTACCAAGTTGATAGAAATTAGATGCAATGAATGTTGCCTTTTTTGCCCTTCTGGAGAAAATCTTCGACGACATCGGGCTGTGTCGCGAAATGTTTTCCTCATCCATGCTCGGTGAGGATCGATATCCGTCACCCAGCCTCGCGATCGGCATGGGCAATAATCTTCCAAACTCTACCTACAAAAAATCAATGCGCTGAATCGCCTGGCCTCGTTTATTCAACGAAAACCTTCACGCTGGCCGCCCGTCCCACGGCGTCGATCACGGTCAGCGTCGAATAGCCAGCGCCGTCCGGTTGCCAGGTCGCCGTGCGGCGGCGGTCGATACCAACCAACGGCTTGCCGTTGGCAAGCCAGCGGAATGGGGCGCGGCCGCCCTGCAGCTTGAGCACCAGCGGCGTGGCATCGGCAGAAGTGGTGCCGAGATCGACGCGGGCGCCGTCCGGTGGAAAGACGATGGTTGGGGCCGGCTCGGTCGGCGTTGCCTGCACGAGACCGTCCGAACCGGCGCCGAAGCGGGCAAGTGTTACCGGCAGGTCCTCTCGCCTGGGGGTGAAAGCGCCGGGCGGCTTGCCCGGCAGCGGCACGGTGGCAAGGCCGGAGCGGACAAAGCCTTCGAACAGGATGGGCGCGGCCGAGACATAGCCGGAGAGACCGGGCACAGCGCCGGCGTCGGGCCGGCCAACCCAGACGCCCAACACATAGCGGCCGTCGAAGCCGACCGACCAGGCGTCGCGGTAACCGTAGGAGGTTCCGGTCTTGTAGGCGATGCCACGCTGCAAGGCGCCTTCCGGCGGCTTGACCCCCGACAATATGTCGATGATCTGCCAGTTGGCCTGGTCGTTGAGGATGGTGGTGGCCGAGCTTTCGGCATTGGCCGGTTCGGTGCCATCGTGCAACGTGTGCGTCTTGCCGCCATTGGCGAGCCCCGTATAGAGCTGGACCAGATCGCGCAGCGTGACGCCAACCCCGCCGAGGCCAATGGCCAGGCCCGGCGCCTCATTGACCGGCAGGATCGGGTTGACGCCCGCCTGGCGGAAGCGCGCGGTCAACCGCGCCGGGCCGACGGCGTCGAGCACGCGGATCGCCGGCACATTGAGCGACAGTTGCAGCGCCTGGCGGATGCTGACGTCACCCTGGTAGCCCATGTCGAAATTCCTCGGCCTGTACCCGCTGAAATCGACAGGGCTGTCCTCGATCAGCGTTTCCTGCGCCACCAGCCCCTGTTCGAAGGCGAGGCCGTAGATGAACGGCTTCAGCGTCGAGCCGGGCGAGCGCACGACCTTGGTCATGTCGATCCAGCCGGAACGGCTGGCGTCGAAGAAGTTAGCCGAGCCGACTTCGCCCAGAATGTCGCCGGTGCGGGAGTCGGCCAGCACCATGGCGACGGAGAGACGCGGCCCAAGCTTGGCGGCGGCGTCGCGCGCCACCTGTTCCAATCCTTGCTGGACGCTTTTGCGGATCATCAGCTTGAGCGGCTGTCCGGGCACGGCTTTCGGCAGCATCGCATAGGAGGCATGTGCCGCCAGCGCCGGCAAGGTGCGGCGCAGGCCCGACACATCGTCGAGTGCTGCGCGTCCCGCCTCGCGCTCGCCGATCAGGCCGGATGAGACCATGCGGCTCAGCACTCGGTCGCGGGCGGCATGGGCGATTTCGAGGTTGCGGTCAGGCCGGCGCTTTTCCGGTAATTGGGGCAGGGCGACGAGCAGCGCGGCTTCAGAGACGGTGAGCCGCTTCGGCTCCTTGCCGAAATAGGCGAGCGAGGCGGCGCGCACGCCTTCGAGGTTGCCGCCATAGGGCGCCAGCGTCAGGTAGCGTTCGAGGATCTCGCGCTTGGACAGCCGCCGCTCGATCTGGATGGCGCGCAGCATCTGCTTGATCTTGGAACCGATGCTGCGGCTTTCGCGCGGCTCGATCAGGCGCGCAAGCTGCATCGACAGGGTCGAGCCCCCGGAAACGATGTGGCCGCTGGTGACGAGCTGGCCGGCGGCGCGGCCAAGCGCCAACACGTCGACGCCGTCATGATCCCAGAAACGCTTGTCCTCATAGGTGACCAGCATATCGACGAACTGCTTGTCGACCTGATCGAGATGGGTTTCGAGCCGCCAGTAGCCGTCCGGCGTGGCGAAGGCGCGCAATAACTGGCCATCGCGGTCCTGGACCTCGGTGGAGACGGCGAGTTTCTTGGGAAGCGGGGGCGGGAAGGCGCGGTCGAGCTCCCAAAGGGCTGCGAAGGAAAGAGCCAGGAAGCCGGCGCAGGCACCAGCGGTTATGGCGGCGCGGCGAAGAAATTTTCTGGAGAGCATCGCGCCGCCCCTCATCGCCCTGCCGGGCATTTCTCCCCGTATAGAGACGGGGAGAAAGAGGCTGTTGCTGATGGTTTCGCCAATCGCCAGCGTTGCAGAAACAGCGGCGAAATTCGCGGCAGTCCCCTTCTCCCCGTCACTATACGGGGAGAAGGTGCCGGCAGGCGGATGAGGGGCGGCGCCATCGTCCTGTTCATAGTTGTCAGCACACCTTACGGCGCCTTGATCTCCATCATGCCGGTGGCGGTGCGGGCCGAATATTGCGGCCGGTACATGTCCTCCACCGTTGCCGCGGGATGGGCGTAGGTGCCCGGCGTCACGGCGCGCACGACATAGGCGAGCGTCAGATTGTGGTCATGGTCGCCATCGGCCGGGTTGAACGCCGCAACGAAACGGTCGTCGCGGAATTCGAGATGGGCGGCGTCGGTCTGTGCCAGCCAGGAGAAGTTCGTCAGCTGGGCACTGGAGACCAGGCCGGGGTTGTCGATCTCGAAGCCGGCCGGCAGAAGGTCGGTGACCAGCAGGCGCGAGGGCCAGCTGTTCTGCTCCGTCACCTTGAGCACGACGACATAGCGTTCGTTCTGCGTTGCCTCCGTCACATTGGCTTCGGTGCCGTCGAGCTTGTAGTAGGTGCGCGCGATGGTGAAGCCTTCACCGCCGGCCGGCAAAGGCTGGACCGGCGACGCCACGGTGGTGACGACGGCCTGCAGCGGGGTCTTGCCGGTGTTGGCGATTTCGAGCGGGCTGTCGACGAGGTCGGAGCCGTTGACCTGGTTGGAATAGCCGCCGGAATGCGGCGCGCCGTTGACGGTCAGCGTGATGGAATCATTGCCTTCCTTCAGCGCACGAGCCGACAGCAGCATCCAGGATTCGTCCTGGGTGCCGGTCCAGCGGGCTTCGGCCCGTTCCCTGGTCACCAGCTTGATCAGCTCGGGCACGATCGTCGACACCGGCTTCGATTCCGCCGCCAGCGCCAGCATCGCCGCGCCGTCACGCAGCGGCGAGCCGTAGTCGGAGCGGTAGTAGTCGTAGTCGGTAGTCGACTTGGCAAGCTGCAGCGCGGTCTTGAACGTCGCCTCCGAGCGCTGGGTGTCGCCGTAGAGCGCCAGGCTCGCCGCCAACTGGGCGACGGCCATCGGACTCGAGAAGGCTTCCAGCTGGGTGTCGGCATAGTAACGCAGGTCGCCGATCGAGGCCTTTTTGTTGCGGGCCAGGACATAGAGGGCGTAGGCGATCTCGCTGCCGCGGTCCTGTACGCTCTGGTCATAGCCGAGCGAGTTTTGCAAATTGTTCAGCGCCTGGTTCATGGCCTGGGCAGGCACGTCGTGTTTCTGCTCACGCGCCCGGGTCAGGAACTCGCTGACATAGGCGTCGAGCCACAGGTCGCCGGAGCCGGGTCCCCACAGGCCGAAGCTGCCGTTTGAGGATTGGTAGCTCAGGACCTTGTAGATGGCATCCTGGACGCGGCCATGCAGGTCTGGATCGCTTTCCATGCCGATGCCGGAGGCCATCTCGTTGACGTAGAGGAGCGGCATGGCGCGGCTGGTCGTCTGCTCGGCGCAGCCATAGGGATAGCGGTCGAGCGTCATCAAGAGCGAGGGCACGTCGAAGGCAGCCGCCTGCGAAACACCGACGCTGACGGAGGCGCCATCAAGCAGGCTTGCCGCCAGAAGCTCCTTGTCGACGCGAAGCGCGCCGCCATTGCCCTTAAGGTCGACCACCAGGCGGGTGGTGACCGGCAGCTGTGCCGGGCGCACCGGCACATAGAGCGTCTGCTCGACTTTGATGCCGTCGGCATGGGCAAGCCGGATGGTCAGCGAGGCATTGCCCGCCGTCTTGGCGATCAGAGGCACGGTCAAGGTCTGGCGCTTGCCCTGGGCGAGCGTCAGCTTCTGGGGCAGGGGCTTGTCGCCGGTCGACAGGTCGCCCGTGGTGTCGATCGACAGCGCGTAGTCGCCGGCAGGGCCGTCGGTGTCAGCCACGTCGAGCCGCATGACGGCGTTGTCCCCAGGGGCGAGGAAGCGCGGCAGGCCGGCCGTGATCACCACGGGATCGCGCACGATCACATCCGACTGTGCATGGCCGACGGCATCCTTGGTCCAGGCGACGGCCATGACGCGCACGGTGCCGTTGAACTGCGGAATGTCGAAATCGATCCGCGCCTTGCCGTCGGCGTCGAGTTGGACAGGGCCAGAGAAGAAGGCGACCAGCTTTTCGGTGGGCGGGCTGCCTTGCGCCTGCATGTTGGCGCCGTCACCGCCGGTCCGCAGCTTGCCGGTGGTGCCTAGCGAGCCGTCGATCAGGCGGCCGTAGATGTCGCGGATCTCCATGCCCAGCATGCGCTGGCCGAAGAACCAGTTCTCAGGGTCCGGCGCCTTATAGTTGGTCAGGTTGAGGATGCCGACATCGACGGCCGCGACCATGACATAGGCATTGCTTCCCGGCTGCACGCCGGCCACGGAAACCGGAATCGACAGCTGTCGGCGCGGCATGGTCTTGTCCGGCGGCGCGAGCGCAACGGCGAGCTTCTTGGCGCCCGGGTCGACCTTCAGCCATTTCACGCCGATGGCGCGGGCCGGCATGCGGCTCTCTTGGGCATCGCCCGGCCGGAACAGTGTCGCGGTGACATAGGCGCCGGCACCCCAGTCGTCGCCGACCGGAATGTCGACGGTGCTGCCGCCGGCCGGCACGGTCGCCGTGATGGTCTTCAAGAGCTTGTCGGAACCGATGTTGATCAGAAGTTCGCCCGCAAAATGCGGCGAGACCTTGAGCTTGGCCACTTCGCCGGCGGCGTAATTGTCCTTGTCCAGCGCAATTTCCAGGCCGTCAGGCGTTTCGGTGGTGGTCGAGGCGACGTACCAGCCGGCGTCGAATTCATAGCTGGTCGCCGGTCCCTCGGGGTCCGAGGTTTCGACCTCGAGCCGGTACTGGCCCCAGTCGACCGGTAAGGAGACGGTGGCGTCGCCATCGGCGCCGAGGTCGACCTGGCCGTTGGCGATCGACTTGGTGAAGGTGACCGGCTCGTAGTTCCACGAATTGTTGGAGCGGTACCACTGGTAATTGCGTTCGACCTTGACCAGTGTCCAGCGCGCGCCTTTCAGCGCCTCGCGCTTGCCGTCGGGATCGACGGCGATCAGGCTGAACTTGGCCGTGCCGCCCTGTGGCACCTCATTGTCGGCGAAGTCCGGGCGGATGCCGATCATGTGGCCTTGCGGGCGGATACCGATGTTGAGCGACCGTTCGATGGCGCGGCCACCGGCTTCGCGCATGCGCACCGTCACCTTGCCGTCGACCAGCTTGGTGGTCGAAGGCAACTGGTCGACCGAGATCGGGAAGGTCGCCTTGCCGTCATCGCCGACCACCGGCAGATTGGCGAGCGGCGTGACCGTGGGCTCCGCCGACTGTTCATCGGCGAGGCCGAAGGAAAAATCGGGGAAGCGGTCCCAGTCGCGCGACGTCGACAGCGTCAACTCACCTTCCAGCGCCAGACCCGCCGCCGGCGCGCCGTAAAGGAAGCGGCCATCTATGTTGATGTTGGCGGTTTCGCCCCGCGCGATCTCCTGCTTGTCGGCCTTCATGTCGAATTCGATGCGATCCGGCACGAAGTCCTCGACCAGGAACATCTGGCTAGCCACCGCCGGCTGCTTGGGATCGGTGTGGATCGACACCGACCAGGTGCCGCGCATCGCATTGGGTTCCAAAGGCAGGTCGACGGCGTGGCCGCCGGCCGAGGCGCCGTCGCTGACGATCCGGCGGTCCTCGACACCATCCGGGCGCGAGAAGATGAAGGTCAGCGGCAGGTTCTCGACCGCCTTGGCCGCGCCGTCGCGGGCAAGGGCGGCGACATGGACATCCTCGCCGGCGCGGTAGATGCCGCGTTCGGTCCAGGCGTAGACATCCAGCGCACCGGGTGCCGCGCGCCCGGTGACACCACGGTCGGACAGGTCGAAGCCGGCCTTGGACATGTCGAGGAAGACGAAATCATTGTCCCCTTGCTTCGCCATCAGCACGGCCGGTGCCATGCCGCCATCGCCGCGCGTCAGGCCGGGATTGAACACGGCATGGCCGTCGGCATCCGACGTCGCGGTGCCGAGAACCTCGTTGTTCCTGGCAACCAGCGTCAGTTCGGCGCCGGCAATCGGCTTGGCGGAGCCGAGCGAACGGGCAAAGACGTTGAGACCGTCCTGGCCGGTATAGGTCGACAGGCCGATGTCGGAGACGACGAACCACTGCGTGGCCAACGAATTGTAGCTGTCGCCCTTGTCGTTGACGGCTTGGGCGGTCAGCACATAGACGCCGGGCTTGCGCTGCGGCAGGGCTTCGTCGACCGGAAAGGAGGTGGTGACCTCCTTGTTCAAATCGTTGACGATATCGAGCTGGCCATGCCAGACCGGCGCGCCCATCTGCTCGGAAACGGTGGAAATGTCATAGCCGTCGAGCTGGTGCAGGAACTGGTAGCCCGACAGAAGCTGCGCCAGCGAACGGTCGCCGATGCGGAAGAGCTTCATCTCGGCGGCGTTCATGTTGACGGTGACGACCGGAATGCCGCGGCGCGCGCCGGCCGGCAGCACGAAGCTGTCGCCGGTGAAGCGGGCGGACGGCGCGCGGTCCTGCACATAGATCGACAGCACCACGGGGGCGGCGGTGACTTCGCCGATGGCGGCCGGCAGGCCGGCGCGGAAGGTGACGTCATAATGCTGGCCGTGTTCGAGGCCTTCGACGCAGATCTGCTTGTCCTTGGCCTCGACGCCCTTGGGTGGCGCGTTGTCGACGGTCACGAACTGCGCGTAATCAACACCGGTCTTAACCAATTCCTCGGAGAATTGCGCGCAGATGCGTGGCGCGCTGGTGTCGGCATCGACGCTATGGTCGATGACGCGGAAACCCTTGCGGGCCTTCAGATCGGCATACTCGGCCTGGACGGAAGGCGAAGCCACGAGGGCAAGGCTCGCCTCATAGGCCTGCAAGGCCGGGCGGTAGAGGTCACGTTTGTCGAGGCCGGCGCCGAGCAGCGCCAGCACGTCGGCGCGCGTCTTGGTGGTGCGCAGCAGCTTGTAGGCGTTGAAAGCGGCGGAAGTGCCATTTGCCGGCAAAGTGGAGGCTTCGGATGTGTTGGCGGCAGGCTGCACGGCCAGCGTTTCGCGCGCCAGGTCGAGCCAGAGCTGGCCGTCGTCCGGCATCACCGAGACCGCGGCCTCGTATTTCTGCATGGCGGAGTGATGGTCGCCGGTCAGCACGGCCTGCTCGGCGGCATTGGTCAGCGCCGCCATGCCTTCGGTCGGCTTGGTAAAGGCGGGACCGAGCAGTTTATTGCTGTATTGCTGAGCCTGGTCGGCCATCCAGTTGGGGAAGAAGGCAAGCTCCGGCGGCGCGCCGATATCGGGATCGCCGTCGATGTTGACGATCTTGCCCGCAACCGCACCATTGAAGGGCTTCAACTGGTTGTAGTCGGATTTGAGAAAGCACCATTTGGCCTTGGTGTTGTAGGTGAAGGCACGGCAGGCCGGATCGCCAAGGCAGGTCGTCTTGCACTGGTCGAGCGTGACGTTCTGGTCGGATCGGAGGTCGAAACCGAAATAGTCGGAATTGTCCGTTGTTGCGATTTTTCGCGCCTCGGCCGCTTGCGCCACAGTACCCAAGGCAAAAAAGAGAAGGATGAGAATCGACAGACCACGAGCCGCGCGCATTGCCATAACACCCTCCAGACAATTGCAGACGTCCGGGCATGATCAAGCTTCAGTCAGGCTTGTCAACGCGCGGGCGCGGCAGGTTTCCGCCTGCCAACGGTTTATTTTCCGGCCGATCACCGGTATGCGGGCAATAACCTCCATAGGACAGGGGATCACGCATTCTTGCGGTGTCGCAAAAGGTGTGAATTCCAAGCCCGTCCTATTTCAGACAATTGGATTGTGGCCCCTTTACGAGCGCTTCAGAACTTCATTCCAATTTTAGTTTTGTGGACTAGGTTGTCTTAATGCCGGCGCATGAAAAGCAGATGTCAGGGGGTACCGCGCCAGGGCGCGGGCTTCCTCGCGCCCTGCTTTTGGCCGTGATGTGCTCGACGGCGCTGGTCGCCGAATCGAGACCAGCGGCCGCGTTCGAGCTTTTCGGCATCAAGCTGTGGGGTTCCTCCAGCGACGAAGACGCCGATATTGTCGATCCCTTGCGTTACGCGGTGACGCTCTCCGCGCCCGACGCCGACAAGGATCTCGTCAAGAAGCTCGAAAACGCCTCGGCCCTGAAAGGCGACGAGGACCGCCCCGTCTCGGGCTCGCTCGGGCTGATGGCCAAGGCGCGCAGCGACCGCGAACAGCTGGTAGCGGCCCTCTATGCGGATGCCCGCTATGAAGGCGTGGTCACCATCACCATCGATGGCAAGCCGCTCGACGCGTTGCCGCCGGACGCCGAATTCAAGGGTCCGCAGCCCATTCCGGTGGCGATCAATATCTCGACCGGCCCCAAATTCACACTCGGCAACATCCGGCTGGAAGGCGACGCGGCTGGCCTGATGGGCGCCGACTATGGCCTGATATCAGGCGGCGACGCCGGCTCCGGCGCGGTGCTCAAGGCCGAAGCATTGGTCGTGCGCACGCTGAAGGAGCAGGGCAGGCCGCTGGCCAAGGTGACGGACCGCCAGATCGTCGCCGACCACGCCACCTCGACGCTCGATGTGACGCTGACGGTCGCTGCCGGCCCGGTCGCAGGCTATGGCGCGACCACGGTGGAAGGCACCGAGAAGGTCGACCGCGACTTCACCGAATACATGACCGGGCTGAAGCGTGGCAGGCAATACTCCCCGCAGGAGATCAGCGATGCGCGCGACAGGCTGCTGGGGCTCGAGGTCTTCAACAGCGTGACGTTCAAGGAAGCCGACAAACTGGACGCCGACGGCAACATCCCGATCGGCGTCCAGGTCAGCGAGCGCAAGCCGCGCTATTTCGGGCTTGGCGGCACGTTTTCGAACACCGAGGGCCTCGGCCTGGAAGGCTATTGGGGACACCGCAACCTGTTTGGTCGCGCCGAGAAGCTGCGCATCGACGGCGCCATCAGCGGCATCGGCAACAACAATCTGTCGGACCTGAACTACAATGCCGGAATCATGTTCGAGAAGCCCGGCGTGATCGGACCGGCCTCGAAGTTCTTTGCCAGTGTGAAAACGGTCTTCGAGCACCCGGACGCGTACGACCATTTCTCGGTCAAGGGCAGCACCGGCCTGTCCTATGAACTCGACAAGAAGCAGACCGTTTCGGCCGAGGTGGCGCTCGACTATTCACGCATCCGCGATGCCTTCGGCAAACACACTTACCTGATCGCCAGCGTTCCCCTGCAGTATGTCTATGATAACAGGGACAGCCGGCTGAACCCGACCAAGGGCTTCAGGGTACTGGCCTATGCCGAGCCCAGCTACGACATTCTGAGCGGCGCGGCCTTCCTCAAGCTGAAGGGCGAGGGATCGGCCTATCAGTCGCTGGATACGGCCTCGAAATTCGTCCTGGCCGAACGCGTCTCCGTCGGCTCGATCGTCGGCACGGGGCTTGAGAATGTCCCGGCCGACAGGCGCTTCTATTCCGGCGGCGGCGGCTCGGTACGGGGCTATGCCTATCAGGGCATCGGTCCCAAGGATTTCACCGGCCAGCCGATCGGAGGCCTGTCCTTCTTCGAGACCTCGGTTGAGATGCGCATCGCCGTCACCGACACGATCGGCATCGTGCCGTTCGTCGATGCCGGCACGGTATCGACCAAATCGGTTCCCAACTTCTCCAACGTCAAGGTCGGCGCCGGCGTCGGCCTGCGCTATGTGACGCCGTTCGGGCCACTGCGCATCGACGCCGCCGTGCCGCTCAACCGCGACCCCAGCGATCCGCATTTCGGCATCTATGCCGGCATCGGACAGGCGTTTTGAGATGAGGACGGTCTGGCGCATCCTTCGCATTGTCCTCTACACGCTGCTGATCGTGGTCGCGGGGGCGATCGGCGCGCTGGTCGTGCTGACCAAGACCGAACGCGGACGCGACAATCTCGCCGGCATCATTTCGCGCCTGGCCTCGAGCGACGACCGCAAGGTCACCGTCAGCGGCATCGACGGCATCTGGTCGGGCGCGCTCAGCGTCGACCATGTCGTGCTGGAGGACCGCGAGGGTGCCTGGTTGGTGGCGCGCAAAGTGGCGGTCGACTGGTCGCCGCTGGCGCTGCTGTCGAAAAACTTCAGCGCCGACCGCATCGCGGCCGACCGCATCGAACTGGCGCGGCTGCCGGTGGCCAGCACCCAACAGCCCGCGCAGAGCGGCACGACGACGCTGCCTGTTTCCATTGATATCAAGCAGATCGACTTGCCCGAAATCGCGCTTGGTCAGGAGCTGGCTGGCAGCGGCATCGCCGAGCTTGCGGCGAAGGGATCGGTCAAGGCCGAAGCCACACCGCTGGCGGTCGAGACGGTGCTCAATGTTACCCGCCATGACGGCAAGCAAGGCAAGGTTGACGCCAAAATCCACTTTGCGCCGGCCGACAACAGGCTTGACCTCGACCTTAAGGCTTCGGAGCCGGCGGGCGGCATCATCGCCAATCTGCTCAAGCTGCCCGATGCGCCGCCCGTCGACATAGTCGCATCAGGCACCGGGCCGCTCGCCAACTGGAACGGCATAGCCACGTTCACCGTCGACGGTGAGATCGTCACTCAATTGACGGGCCGTCACCAGTCCACCGACAAGGGCAGCCATGTCGAGGCCAAGGGTGACGGCGACTTCGCCGGCTTCCTGCCGGAGAATTTGAAGCCCCTGTTTGCCGGCAAGACCAGCTTCGATGTCGCGGGCACCGCCACATCAGCCGGTGGTATCAGCGTCGACCGGGCCAATATCGACAGCGACGCCATGCATGGCACCGCCACCGGCATCGTCGATCCCGCCGGCGCCAGCGATCTCTCTGTCCAACTCGCCGCCAAGGGCCCGCCCGTCGTGGTCAGCGTCGGCAGCGAGGCGCAACCGATCACGCTGGCGATCAAGAACGCCACCGCCCGCGCCTTTGGCGACGGCAAGGCACCGATTATCGACATCGGCGCCTCCTTCGTTTCGATCGTCGCCGGCGGCACCCGGCTCGACGATCTGGCGGCGCAAATCCACTCCGACGGTTTCGACATCCAGAATCGCGCCGGCCCGGTTGCGGTGAAGCTGGAGGCTGGCGGCCTGAAAACCGACGTCGCGACGCTGGCGCCGCTGGTCACCGGCAAGGTCGACGTCGATCTGGCCGGTTCAATCAGCAAGGACGCCATTGCCATTGACCAGGGCACGCTGCGGTCCGATGCGCTCAACGCTTCGCTGACGGCGACAGTGGCGCTTGCCGACCTGTCGATGCAACTCAAGATGAACGCCGACGCCGTGGCGACGGCCTTGCCGCCTCAGATCGCCTCGGTGCTCGGCGGGCGGGTAAAATTCTCGGCTGCCGCGACCCGCGATCCGCAGGGATCGTTCGCCGCCAATTCGATCGAACTCACCTCCGGATCGCTTAGCGCCAGCGGCACCGCCAGCATGCACGGCACGGACATCCAGGCCGACATCAAGGGCAAATTGGGCGACGTTTCGGTGTTGTCGCCGACGGTCGGCGTGCCGGTTGCCGGCGGGGTCGATTTCGCGCTGTCGGCAAGCGGCGCCATGACGGCGCCCGATTTCACGGTATCAGCCGACAGCGACAGCCTGACGGCCTCGGGCCGCACGGTAAAGGCGATCAAGCTGACGGCGAGCGGCAAGGCCGACATATCGAGCCCTTCCGCCACCGTCTCGCTGACCGGCGCCGTCAACGACCAGCCGCTCGACATCAAGGCGGCGCTGGTCACCAGCGAGGGCAAGCGTTCGATCAACGGCTTTCTCGTCTCGCTGGGCGACAACAAGGTGTCTGGCGACCTGGCGCTGGACGACAAATACATGCCTTTGGGCACGCTCACGCTTGCCGCTCCCGCCATCGATCAACTGGCCGCGCTCGCCGGCCAGGCTGTGACCGGCGATATCAACGGCAGCATCGTCTTTGCCAAGGAAGGCGATGCGCCCTCGGTGGCCATTGACGCCAAGAGCACATCGATCGCGCGCGGCGAGGTGACGGCCAAGACGATCGCCGTCAATGCGCTCATCGCAAACTTTCTCAAGGCGCCGGCGATCTCGGGCACCATCAAGGCCGATACGGTCACTTCGGGCACCACCGAAATCAGTGGCATCGGCGTCGATCTGAAGCGCGACGGCGACTGGACCAATTTCACCGGCGGCGCCACCATCGCGGGCATTCCGGCGACCGCTGCCGGGCGGGTGAAGATCGCCGATGGGACCACCAGTGTGGAGATCGCCTCGGGCGAGGCCACGGTTCGCGGCATCAAGACAGCGCTCGCCAAGCCTTCGTCACTGACCATCGCCAATGGTACGACCAACATCGAGAAGCTTGCGCTCGATATTGGCGGCGGCTCGATGACGCTGTCGGGCAGCGCCGGCCAGACGCTCGATCTCGCGGCACAATTCTCGGCGCTGCCGGCGGCCCTTGCCAATGAATTTTCGCCCGGCCTCGATGCCGCGGGCACGCTCAGTGGCATCGCGCAAGTGACCGGAACGCCGGCTGCTCCGGAGGTCCGGTTCAACGCGCAACTCGCCGGTGTCGAAACCAGCCAGACGCGCCAGGCCGGGCTCGGGCCGCTCGGCATCGATGCCGTGGGCGCCTACACCGTCGTCGGTGGCGTCACTCTTGACCATGCCACGCTCTCCGGCGACAAGATTTCCGGCCAGGCCGCCGGCACCATCAATCCGAACGGAGCCAGCGATTTCGCGCTCGATCTCACCTCGTCCGGCCCCAGCCTGCCGCTGACGGTCGGAAGCCCGGAAAGCCCAGTCAAGATCGAGGTGCGATCATTGTCGGCCAAAATCGCGGGCGAAAGCACGCATACCCGGCTGGACTTTGCGGCGATCCTGCCCTCGGTCACCACCAGCCCGGCGAAAGTGGACGGGCTGTCGCTGGCACTGCACTCGGATGCGTTCGATCTCAAGAACCGGGCCGGGGCGGTTTCCGGGACGGTATCGGTGGACAAGGTCGGTCTCGACAATCCCACGATCGCGCCGCTGATCGCCGGCAAGGTGACGGCCGCGCTCAGCGGGCGCCTGACAGCCGATGCCATGGCCATCGACAGCGGCTCTCTCAAGAGCGATGCGCTGAACAGCCAGGTCTCCGGCCAGGTATCGCTGCGTGATGGCGCCATCGATCTCAAGCTGAAGGCGGATGCCCCGTCATCGGCCTTGCCGCCAGCGGCGCGAGGCATGCTCGGTGAACGGGCGCAGATCAGCGCCGCGATAAAGCGCGATCCCAATGGCGCTATCAACGTCGATGGGTTGAAGCTGATCTCCGGCGCGCTGAGCGCCGAGGGGCAGGCGAGCCTTGCGGACAACAAGGTGGCCGCCGACATTACCGGCGCTCTTACCGATATTTCCCCGCTGTCCAAGGACGCCAAGGGTGCCATTGCCTTTGCGCTGACTGCTCAGGGGCCGGCCACCGCCCCCGACCTGTCGCTGACCGTCAATAGCGATCGGCTTTCGGTGGCGTCGCGCGAGATCACCGGGCTGAAGCTGACCGCCACCGGCAAGGCGGATGCCATCAACCCGGCTGCGAATGTGCAACTGACCGGCAATGTCGCGGGACAGGCCTTGCAAGGCAGTGCCGTGCTGGCGACGGCGAACGGCAAGAGCGCCATCAACGGCCTGCTTCTGTCGCTGGGCCCAAACAAGATCTCCGGCGATCTGGAATTGGACGACAAGTTCGTGCCTGAAGGCACAATCTCGCTCGACCTGCCCGATATCGGGCCGCTTGCCGCGCTGGCGCTGGAAAAGGCCGAAGGCGACGTGCGCGGCACGATCGCCTTTTCGAAGAACGGCACGGCACCCCAGGTCGCCATCAAGGCGGCCACCGCCTCGATCACGCGCGGCGACCTCCAGGCGAAAACCGTTTCCATCGATGCGCTGATCGCCAACTATCTTGCGGCGCCGGTGATCTCGGGCAAGATCCATGCCGACACCGTCATATCGGGCGGCACGGTGATCAGCGGCATCGATGTCGATCTGAAGCGTGACGGCGACTGGACCGGCTTCTCCGGCGGCGCCACGGTCAAGGGCATTCCGGCCAAGGCGGCTGGCCGGGTGAAAGCCGCCAACGGCACGACGACCATCGAACTTGCTTCCGGACAGGCGACTGTCCAGGGCATCCAGGCGGTCATTGCCCAAGCCTCCACCGTCAGCATCGCCAATGGCATCACGACGCTGGACCGGCTGGTGCTCAACCTTGGCGGCGGCACGGCGACGGTGACCGGCAAGGTCGGGCAGACGCTCGACATCAATGCCACGCTGGCCAAGGTGCCGATGTCGCTCGCCAACAGTTTTTCGCGCGGCCTCGATGCGGCGGGTTCGATTTCGGGTACGGTGAAGGTGACCGGTGCGCCAGCGAGTCCGGCGGTTGCTTTCAACATCGACGCGGCTGGCGTGCAGACGTCGCAGACCCGCGGCGCCGGTGTCGGCGCGGTCAGCGTTTCCTCGTCCGGCACCTTTGCCGCCAACAAGCTCACCTTCAATGCCAATGTCGGCGACGGAGCCGGCCTTGGCCTCAAGGGCGGCGGCACGGTGACGACGGCGGGCACGCCGGCGCTGGTGCTCGATTTCAATGGCGGCGTGCCCTTCGGCATCCTCAGCCAAAAGCTTGCCGCGCAAGGCCTGTCGCTGACGGGAACGGCCAAAGTCAATGTTCAGGTGCGCGGTCCAGCGACGTCGCCGGTCATCGGCGGCAGCGTCAGCACCTCCGGCGCGCGGCTCGTCGATGCGCGCTCGGGCCTCGCCGTCAACGATATCGCCGCCGACGTCTCGATTGGCGGCGGCGTCGCCAGGATCAACCGGCTGACCGGAACATTGTCGACGCGCGGCAGCCTGTCGGCCAGCGGCACGGTCGGCATCAATCCGGCGCAAGGCTTCCCGGCCGACCTGTCGATCAAGCTCACCGACGGCCGCTATACGGACGGGCGCGTGGTGACCGCCAATCTTGGCGGCGACCTGACGATCAAGGGCCCGCTGACGTCGGCGCCGGCGATTGCCGGGACCGTCAACCTGGCCAAGACCGTCATCACCGTTCCCGACAAGCTGCCGGGCTCGCTTTCGGAGCTCGATGTCAAGCACAAGAACGCGCCAGGCGCGGTCAGGGCGCAGGACAAGGCGCTGCGGCCGGCGACGACGAGCGGCAAGAGCGGCGGCAGCGGTCTCGCGCTGGACGTCACGGTCAACGCGCCGAATCAGATCTTTATCCAGGGCAGGGGTGTCGACGCCGAACTCGGCGGCTCGCTGAGGCTGACCGGTCCGGCTTCGTCGCCGCAAGCTGTCGGTACCTTCACCCTGCAGCGCGGCCGGCTGTCGATCCTCGGCAAGCGGCTGACCTTCACCGAGGGCACGGTCGGCTTTTCCGGCTCGCTGGTGCCTTATCTCAACCTGACCGCGACAACGGCGACGGCCAGCGCCACCGTCACCATCGTGGTGTCGGGCGAGGCGACAAATCCGAAATTCACCTTCACTTCGGTGCCGGCGCTGCCCGAGGACGAGGTGCTGGCGCAACTGATCTTCGGCCGTTCGATGTCGAATCTGTCGCCGCTGCAGATCGCGCAACTGGCCGAAGCGGCGGGGCAACTGGCCGGTGTCGGCGGTTCGACCTCGTTGCTGGAAAATCTGCGCAGCGCCATCGGCGTCGACGATCTCGATGTCACCACCGACGAGAAGGGCGGCACGGCGGTCTCGGCCGGTAAATACCTGAACGACCGTACTTATGTGACCATCCAGAAGGGCGACAAGCCGGGATCGGGCAAGGCGGCCATCGACCTCAATGTCGGGCGCGGCGTCAAATTGCGGGGCGAGGCGACGGATGCCGGCGAGGCCAAGGGCGGCATCTTCTACGAAAGGGAATATTGAGGGTCTGGCCCTCACCATGGCCGGGACTGGCGCTGTCGTAAGCTGTGTAAATGTCTCTGTTTAATGGCCCGAAGAGATTTTGGCGAAATCTGGGCGCACTAGCAATTTTGCGCCAAGACTGTCGTTATCGCGCGAACCGCTCTCTTTCCAAAGTTGCACATTCGCTAACATGTTCCCAATCCATGCCGTCTTTGACATCACGGCCCGGATGCGGAATGTTAATCGGCGGAAAGCCAACAATGGGAGTTAGTGATGACAATCTACAAGAGTAATGGCGACAGCGTTCCGGATCACATCCTGGCCATGGCCGAAGAAGCCAAGGCGGGAACGGTGGATCGGCGCGAATTCCTGGCGCTCGCCAGCATCTTCGGCGCTTCGACCGCCATGGCCTACGGCCTGCTCGGCCTTGCCGCGCCGACACCGGCCAAGGCCGAGGACGTGCAGGGCAAGAAGGGCGGCGTGATCAAGGTCGCCATGTCCGTCAAGGATCCCAAGGATCCGCGCACGGCCGACTGGTCGGAAATCGCCAATGCCGAACGCCAGGCGCTCGAGCCCCTGGTGAAGTACACCCACCAGTACACGTTCGCGCCATATCTGCTGGCAAGCTGGGACATCAACGACGACGCCACCGAGTACACGCTGCATGTGCGGCCTGGTGTCGAGTGGAACAATGGCGACAAGTTCACCGCCGACGACGTCATCTACAATTTCACCCGCTGGGCCGACAAGGCCGCGGAAGGCAATTCGATGCCGGGCCGCCTCGGCAGCCTCGTCGACGAGAAGACCAAGAAGCTGAGCGAAGGATCGATCGTCAAGGTCGACGACATGACCGTCAAGCTCAAGCTCAGCAAGCCCGACATCGCCCTTATCGCCAATTTGACCGACTATCCGGCACTCGTCGTGCACAAGACCTTCGATGCGAAGGGCGCCAACTTCAAGAACTGCCCGATCGGCACCGGCCCATTCGAGCTCGTGTCCTACGATGTCGGCCAGAAGGTGGTCTACAAGCGCCGCGAGACCGGCAAGTGGTGGCAGGGCGAAGTCTTCCTCGACGGCGTCGAGTTCATCGACTACGGCACCGATCCGGCCGCGACGGTTTCGGCGTTTGAGTCGGGCGAAGTGCAGACCAACCACGAGACGACCGCCGACTACGTCAAGATTATCGAAGGTGTCGGCGCCCCGGTTTCGGAAGTGGTGACGGCGGCGACCGTGGTGTCGCGCTTCAACGTCAACGCCAAGCCCTATGGCGACCAGAAGGTGCGTCAGGCGATGTGCCTGGCAGTCGACAATTCAGTGGTGCTGCAGCTCGGCTACGGCAATGCCGGCACGCCGGCTGAAAACCACCATGTGGCGCCGATCCATCCGGAATATGTCAAGCTGCCGGAGATCAAGCGCGATATGGCCAAGGCCAAGCAGATGCTGACGGAAGCCGGGGTGATCGATTTCGAGCACGAGCTGATCAGCAATGACGAGGACTACCACAAGAACACCACCGACGCGATCGCGGCTCAGCTGCGCGAAGCCGGCATCAAGGTGAAGCGCACCGTGCTGCCGAGCTCGACCTTCTGGAACGACTGGACGAAATACCCGTTCTCGGAAACCAACTGGAACATGCGCCCGCTGGGTATCCAGGTGATCGCCATCGCCTACCGCTCTGGCGAAGCCTGGAACGAGACGGCCTATGCCAATCCGGATTTCGACAAGAAGGTGGGCGAGGCGCTCGGCATCGCGGATGCGGAGAAGCGCAAGGTGGTGATGAAGGACATCGAGCAGACGCTGCAGGAATCCGGCATCATCATCCAGCCGTACTGGCGCAAGCTCTACATCAACATCAAGCCCGAGGTGAAGAACCACTCGATGCACCCCACCTACGAGCACGATTTCGGCAAGGTCTGGCTCGACAAGGCGTGACCCGCAGCTTGATGAATACAAGGGCATTTGAGCCCTCGTATTCGCAGGACCGTCGCCGTTGCATTGGATGCAGCGGCGGCGCCACGTCACAGGGTTTTCGACACAGGGTTGACCAGATCTGACCCCAACCCGGCCGGCAGGGGGGCACAATGTTCTCATTCATCATCAGGCGCATCGGCACGATTCTGCTCACGATGCTGTGCCTGACGCTGGTCGTCTTCTTCCTCGTCAATCTCGAACCCAACCTGAAGAAGCTGGCGATCAGCCAGACGGAAATGCACACGTCGGCCGAGCAGCTCGAAAGCTGGCTGGTCAATCATGGCTACCGCCAGAACTTCTTCGTGCGCTACGGCCAGTGGCTGGGCGTCGTGCCCAAGCAGCCGATCACAGATCCGGCGACCGGAAAGACCACGCAGCGTTTCTCCTTCTGCAACGATCCGGCCGTGCCGACATTCTCCGGCGTGATCGAGGGCGATTTCGGTTGCTCGACCAAGTTCAAGACCACAGTGGCGGCCAAGCTGTTCCCGGCGCTCGGCGCCACCGGCATTCTGATGCTGTGCGTGCTGGGGGTGATGGTGCCGGTCTCGCTGCTGGTCGGCATCCTTGCCGGCATGCGGGAGGGGTCACGCACCGATCGCGTGCTGTCGGTCGCCTCGATCGCCTCGACGGCGACGCCTGAATATGTGTCTGGCGTCATCTTCACCGTCATCTTTGCCTCCTGGCTCGGCTGGCTGAACGGGTCGGCGGCGTCAGCGAGCCAGGGCATCACCTTCTATAACTTCACGCTCCCGGTGATCACGCTCGCCATCTATGGCATCGGCTACATCGCCCGCATGACGCGCGCCTCGATGGTCGAGGTCATGACGCAGCAATATATCCGCACCGCGCGCTTGAAGGGCCTTTCCTTCCGCGGCGTGGTGGTCAAGCACGCGCTGCGCAACGCACTCATCGCGCCCTTCACCGTCATCATGCTGCAGTTCCCCTGGCTGCTCACCGGCGTCGTCATCGTCGAGGTGATGTTCCGCTACCAGGGCTTCGGCTACACGCTGGTCGAGGCGGCCGGCAACAACGACATCGATCTTCTGCTCGGCTGCTCGCTGGTCTCGGTGTTCATCGTCCTGATCACGCAGCTCATTTCCGACGTCGGCTACGCGTTCCTTAATCCGCGCATCCGGGTTCAGTAGGGAGAAGGCGCATGCAAGCCCAATACATCAGCGGCTCCGCCATCATCCTCGAAGTGCTCTGGCGCTTCTGGCCGGTGTGGGTCGCGCTCGCCATCGTCATGGGCGCCAGCTTCCTCTACAAGAAGAAGCTGGCGCTCTACGGCCAGCTGTTCGACAGCGGCGTCGGCATAGCGGGCGTCTTTATCTGCCTGTTCTGGCTGTTCACCGCGATCTTCGCCTCGACCATCTCGCCTTTCGATCCGCTCGGCCAGATCCCGATCATGAAGGACACGCTGCCCGGCGCCATCGAACCACAATCGGGGCTCGTCTATCTGTTCGGCGGCGACAAGCTGGCGCGCGACGTCTTTTCGCGCATGGTCTATGGCAGCCAGATCGTGCTGATCATCGCGCCCGCGGCGACCGGTTTCGCGCTCATGGTCGGCATCACGCTCGGCCTGCCGGCCGGCTATTACGGCGGCAAGATCGATTCGATCCTGTCGTTCCTGGCCAACCTCGTGCTAGCCTTCCCGGTGATCCTGCTGTTCTACCTGCTGGTGACGCCGGGCATCATGGATACGCCGATCCCGTATGCTTTGGCCGGCGTCTTCTTCCTGTTCCCGATCATCTTCTTCTGCGTGCTGTTCTGGACCCGCTTCAAGAACCGGCCGGACCGGATCTACATCCTGCTCGGGCTGACACTCATCGTCGGCGGCTGGATTTATATCGGCCTTGTCTTCGACAGGGATCCGCTGAAGATCGTCCATATCGATCCCAACCAGCTCAACATCTTCGTGGCGGTGGTGTTCGCCTCCAGTCCCGGCGTGTTCCGCATCGTGCGCGGCCTGACCATGGACATCAAGACGCGCGACTATGTGGCGGCGGCGCAGACGCGCGGTGAATCGCCCTGGTACATCATGCTTTGGGAGATCCTGCCCAATGCGCGCGGACCGCTGATCGTCGACGCCTGCCTGCGCATCGGCTACACTACCATCCTGCTCGGCACTCTGGGCTATTTCGGCCTGGGTCTCGCGCCCGAGAGCCCGGACTGGGGCACGGCGATCAAGGATGCCAGCCGGCTGCTGCGCTCCTTCATCCACCCGGCGCTGCCGCCGACGATCGCGCTGATGTCGTTCGTGCTGGGGCTGAACCTGCTCGCGGACTCGCTGCGCGAGCAATCGATGAAGGATTGAAGGCGGGGTCCCGGATCCCGCCTGGCTAAGAACAAGGATTGGAGCGACCCATGAACGAGGCAGTTCGAAATCCGGCCAAGCCGACCAATGGGCCGACCAATGAGCCGATCATCGAGATCGAAAACCTGTCGATCTCCTTCTTCACCCGCAAGGGCGAGATCCCGGCCGTGATGGACTTTTCCTGCACGGTCATGCCCGGCGAGGCGATGGGCATCGTGGGCGAATCCGGCTGCGGCAAGTCGACCGTGTCGCTCGGCATCATGCGCGACCTTTCCAACATCGGGAAGATCGTCGGCGGCAAGATCAAGTTCCAGGGCAAGGACATGGGCGAGCTCTCCGAGGACGAACTGCGTTCGATCCGCGGCAACAAGATCGCCATGATCTACCAGGAGCCGATGGCCAGCCTCAATCCGGCGATGAAGATCGGCCAGCAACTGATGGAAGTGCCGTTGATCCACGACAAGGTGTCGAAGGAAGAGGCCCATAAGCGCGCACTCGAAATGGTGCGCTCGGTCAAACTTCCCGACCCTGAGCGCATGATGCGCTCCTATCCGCACCAGCTGTCAGGCGGCCAGCAGCAACGCATCGTCATCGCCATGGCGCTGCTGTCGAAGCCGGCGCTGCTCCTCCTCGACGAGCCGACCACGGCGCTCGACGTGACGGTGGAGGCGGGCATCGTCGAACTGGTCAAGGGGCTAGGCGAGAAGTTCGGCACCTCGATGATCTTCGTATCGCACAATCTCGGCCTCATCCTCGAGACCTGCGACCGCATCACGGTGATGTATTCGGGCGAGGCGGTCGAGACCGGCAAGATCAAGGACGTGTTCGACCGGATGCGCCATCCCTACACGCAGGGGCTATTCCGCTCGATCCCGCTGCCAGGCGCGGACAAGAACTCGCGGCCGCTGATCTCGATCCCCGGCCAGTTGCCGCTGCCGCATGAGCGGCCGAAGGGCTGCAATTTCGGCCCGCGCTGCCACCATTTCGTCGAGGGCGTCTGCAATGCCGCCGAAATCCCGATGGTCGAGGTCGCGGGACATGAAGGCCATTTCTCGCGCTGCGTGCGCTTCAACGAGATCGACTGGGAGGCGCTGCCGCCCGGTGCCAAGAAGGTCAACGAAAAGGTCGTGCCCGGCGCCCCGGTGCTCAAGATCGAGGATCTCAGGAAATACTACAAGGTTGGCGGCAGCGAGGTGTTCGGCTCGAGCGAAGGCCGCGTCGTCAAGGCCAACGAGACGATCTCGTTCACGGCGCGTGAATCCGAAACGGTCGCCATTGTCGGCGAATCCGGCTGCGGAAAATCGACGCTGGCCAAGGTGCTGCTCGGGCTCGAAACGGCGAGCTCCGGCATCGTCACGCTCGCCAACAAGGAAATCCAGTCGACCGGCATCGAGAACCGCAGCGTCGACACCGTGTCGTCGATCCAGATGGTGTTCCAGAATCCGTTCGACACGCTGAATCCCAGTCATTCGGTGGGGGCGCAGATCATCCGGACGCTGGAGAAATTCAAGGTCGGCAAGACGGTCGCCGACCGGCGCAAGCGCATGCTGGAACTGCTCGACCTGGTGAAGCTGCCGCGCGCCTTCGAGACGCGCAAGCCGCGCCAGCTTTCGGGCGGGCAGAAGCAGCGCATCGGCGTGGCGCGCGCCTTTGCCGGCGACGCCAAGGTGGTGGTCGCGGACGAGCCTGTGTCGGCGCTCGACGTGTCGGTGCAGGCGGCCGTGACCGAGCTGCTGATGGACATCCAGCGCAAGAACAAGACGACGATGCTGTTCATCAGCCACGACCTGTCCGTCGTGCGCTACATCGCCGACCGCGTCGTCGTCATGTATCTCGGCTACATAGTCGAGCAGGGCACGACCGATCAGATCTTCGCGCCGCCTTACCACCCCTATACCGAGGCGCTGCTGTCGGCGATCCCGATCGCGGACACCAGCGTGATCAAGAAGCACATCGTGCTCGAAGGCGACATCCCGTCGGCGATGAATCCGCCATCCGGCTGTCCGTTCCAGACACGCTGCGGCTACAAGAAGCTGGTGCCGGACAATTTGTGCGAGACCAAGGTGCCGCCGGTCAAGAACCTCGGCGATGGCCATATGAGCCTGTGCTGGCTCTCCGACGACGTGCTTTCGACGATGGAGCCGGTGATCAAGTTCGACAAGGACCATGCCGCCCAGGAGGGTGTGCCGGACGACGCGCCGCATGGCGCCGGCCCCGGCTTTGCCGGCACCCAGCCCAGCCGGCCGCATGGCAAGACGGGAAGTTTGGAGGCTGACCAAATCGGAGAGGCCGTCGAGGAAAACGAGGCTGTCATCCGAGCCCGTCGTCACGAAGTCCGCGACGAGGTTTCGGAAACCGGGGTTTCAAAGCCTGACGATACGACAAGGCGGCATTAGGCTCGAGCGGTTCAGCGTTTGGTGGAATCGTTGACCCGCTTTAGAGTTTGTAATTGCGGACGGGAAAACCGCCGCGCACTTTTGCTGGAATTGCTCTTGGCAGCGCGTCAGCTGCCGCATTGCCTCAGCTGTTCGGCATAGTCGCGGGCCATCTTGTCGGTGGCCCGGGCGTAGCTCTGCACCCCGGCGTCGCCACGGTTGCCGCGACCGTAGGCGGTCCAGCCGAGATAGTAGGCGAGGTAAAGGTTGTAGGTGTCGTTGCGGGCGACGCCGTAGCTATCGGCTGTTTTGGAGTGGTACCAGCCGACGAAGTCGACGGCATCGGCGAATTTGGTCCGCCGCGCCGCCCAATTGCCTGTTTCGTTCTGATATTGCGACCAGGTGCCGTCCAGCGCCTGCGAGAAGCCGGTGGCTGACGAGACGTGCTTCCATGGAATGAAGCCGAGCAGCTTGGTGCGCGGCGGCCTTGCGTTGCTCTTGAAGCCGGATTCCTTGCGCACCGTCGCCATCAGCACAGGGACCGGCACGCCGTATTTCTGCGAGGTGCGCTCGGCGGCCGACTGCCAATTGTCGAACCAGCCATCATTCTGGTCGAAGACGGCGCAGACATTGTTGATATGGCTGGGCGCGGTCGCGCACGCCGAAAGTGCCAGCAACACGCCAATCGCTACAATTTTACTAAAACTCGATCTACGCATTGGATGAGCAATAGGCCGAAATCATAAAGGGAATCTTGCTGCCGCCATTAACGCATCGCCAGCGCGGGCGCTTCAAAAAATGCGATATCGTTATTTCGACGTGGGTTGCCGCTCTTTATAAAGTGGCGTCATGGAAATGCCGCCGTCGCTAAAATCACGTCTGCAAATGGCGTATTCCTGACAGACCGGCCGGTCGGCCACGGCTTTGATGTCGGGCATGAACGAGCCAAGACGCAAGCGCGGCGCCGAGCGCACCAGCAACAGGGGGCCAGCGCCCATTCCGCAACTGCCGCCCCGGCGGGTGAGGAATCCCTATCCGCCGATGGCGTTGCTGTCCGCCGACCAGATCGAGGCAATCCACCAGGCGTCGATGCACGTTCTGGAGAATTTCGGCATCGAGGTGATGAGCCCGCGGGCGCTGTCGCTGTTCGAGCAGGCCGGCGCCAAGGTCAACCACGCAACGGCCAATGTCCGCATCGATCGCGGCATGGTCGACGAGGCGCTGAAGACGACGCGGTCCAGCTATCGCCTAACGCCGCGCAATCCGGGCAACGCCGTTCACCTGGGCGGCAACACCATCAATTTCACGCTTGTTGCCGGTCCACCCAATGTGCACGACATGGAGCGTGGCCGGCGCGCCGGCAATCTGCGCGACTATGCCGACCTCACCCGGCTGGCGCAGCATTTCAACTGCGTCCACATGCTCGGCAACCAGGTCTGCGCGCCGGTCGAGCTGCCGGCCAATTCACGCCATCTCGATACCTACTTCACCAATCTGACGCTGACCGACAAGAGCTTTCATGTCTCGGCGATCGGTCGGGGCAGGGCGCTGGACGGCATCGAGATGATGGCGATCGCGCGCGGGCTGACGCTGGACCAGATGCGTGACGATCCGGGCATCGCCACCATCATCTCGGTCAACTCGCCGCGCCGCTTCGACGAGATGATGGCCGAGGGGCTGATGACGATGGCCGAGTACGGCCAGTCTGTGGCGGTGACGCCGTTCACGCTGATGGGGGCAATGAGCCCGGTGACGCTGGCCGGCGCGCTGGCGCAGCAGAATGCCGAGGCACTGTCCGGCGTCATGCTGACGCAATTGGTGCGGCCGGGCGCGCCGGTGATGTACGGCGCCTTCACCTCCAATGTCGACATGAAGTCCGGTGCGCCGGCATTCGGCACGCCGGAGAACACCAAGGCCAATATTGCATCGGGACAACTGGCCCGGCGCTACGGGTTGCCGTACCGGACGACGCCGGGATCGGCCTCCAACGCCGCCGATGCGCAAGGCGCTTACGAGACGCTGATGGCGCTCTGGGGCGCGGTGCTCGGCCACGGCAATCTCGTCTACCATGCAGCAGGCTGGCAGGAGGGCGGGCTGACGGCGTCCTTCGAAAAGTTCATCATCGATGTCGAGATGATCCAGCACATGATGGAGTTCCTGCGCCCGATCGTGGTCGACGAGGCCGAGCTTGCCGTCGAGGCGCTGGGGGCAGTGCCGACCGGCGGCCATTTCTTCGGCGAGCCGCATACGCTGGAGCGCTATGCCACCGCCTTTTACCAGCCGATGCTGTCCAACTGGCAGAACTACGAGACCTGGCAGGAGGCCGGCGGGCTTGACGCGACCGCGCGCGCAACGCGGCTGTGGAAGAAGGCGCTGGAGGATTATGTCGAGCCGGTCATGGATATCGCCGTGCGCGAGGCGTTGGAGGCGTATGTGGCGAAGCGGCGCGAGGCGATCGGGCAGGGTGAGCCGTGATGCGCAGAGGTTTGCGCGCGCACACCCCCCTCTGCCCTGCCGGGCATCTCCCCCTCAAGGGGGGAGATTGGCTGTCATTTTTTCTTTCGCCAATTACCGTTGAAAAGGGTGATGCGGCGCCCCCATTGTTAATCTCCCCCCTTGAGGGGGAGATGGCCGGCAGGCCAGAGGGGGGCGCCTGGCGCTGCCATTCCGATTCACTCCTTCTTCTCAACTCACTGAACTAACGAGAAAAATCCATGAAATCGCATGCAAAGGTCGTGGTCATTGGCGGCGGTGTCGTCGGGTGTTCCGTGCTGTTCCATCTTGCCCGCCACGGCTGGACCGACGTGGTGCTCCTGGAGCGCGACGAACTGACCTCCGGTTCGACCTGGCACGCGGCGGGCGGCATGCACACGATCAACGGCGACCCCAACGTCGCCAAGCTGCAGAAATACACCATCAACCTCTACAAGGAGATCGAGGAGCTCTCCGGTCAGGCGACCGGGGTGCATCTGACAGGCGGCGTGCTGCTCGCCGCGACCGAGGCGCGGCTGGACTGGCTGCGCGGTGTCGTCGCCAAGGGCCGTTATCTCGGCATCGACCTCGAGGAAATCTCGGCGAAAGAGGCGGCCGAATTGATGCCGCTGCTCGACCCCAAGCAGTTCGTCGGAGCGGTCCGTAACAAGGAGGACGGCCATCTCGACCCTTCGGGCGTGACGCACGCCTATGCCAAGGCCGCGCGCAAGCTCGGCGCCGAGGTCGAGCGCTTCACCAAGGTCGAGGACATCGTGCGGCGGCCCGACGGGATGTGGCGCGTCATCACCAACAGGGGCGAGGTGGTGGCCGAGCATGTCGTCAATGCCGGCGGTCTGTGGGCACGCGAAGTCGGCCGGATGGTCGGGCTCGAACTGCCGGTTCTGGCCATGGAGCACATGTACCTGATCACCGAGGACATGCCGGAGGTTGCCGACTGGAACGCCAAGACAGGCACCGAGATCATCCACGCGGTCGATTTCGACGGTGAGCTGTATCTGCGCCAGGAGCGCGGCGGCATGCTGATGGGGACCTATGAGAAGGCCAACAAGCCATGGTCCGAATACCAGACGCCGTGGAATTTCGGCCATGAATTGCTGGCGCCGGACATCGACCGCATCGCACCGTCGCTGGAGGTCGGCTTCCGGCATTTCCCGGCCTTCCAGAACACGGGCATCAAGCAGATCATCAACGGGCCCTTCACTTTCGCGCCCGACGGCAACCCGCTGGTCGGGCCGGTGCGCGGCCTGCCGGGCTTTTGGGTCGCCTGCGGTGTGATGGCGGGATTCAGCCAGGGCGGCGGCGTCGGCCTGGCGCTGTCGAACTGGATGATCGAGGGCGATCCCGGCGCCGATATCTGGGCGATGGATGTGGCGCGCTACGGCGACTGGGCGACGATGGCCTACACCAACGCCAAGGTGCGGGAGAACTATTCCAGGCGCTTCTCGATCCGCTTTCCCAATGAGGAATTGCCGGCCGGACGGCCGCTGAAGACAACTCCGGTCTACGACCTGTTGTCGGCCCGGGGCGCGCAATGGGGCGTCGCCTACGGGTTGGAAGTGCCGCTCTGGTATGCGCCGGAGGGCGTCAAGGACGAGTTCTCATGGCGCCGTTCGAGCGATTTCGCCCATGTCGCCAGCGAGGTCGCAACGGTGCGCAATGGTGTCGGCCTGTCGGAGATTTCGAGCTTCGCCAAATACAAGGTGACGGGCGAGGGGGCGGCGGCCTGGCTCGACCGGATGCTTGCCTGCAAACTGCCGAAGCCCGGCCGCATGACGCTGGCGCCGATGCTGAAGGACGACGGCAGACTGATCGGCGATTTCACGCTGGCCAATCTCGGAGCCGATGGCTGGTTCCTCGCCGGCTCGGGCATCGCCGAGGAATACCACATGCGCTGGTTCGAGGCGCATCTGCCGAAGGACGGTTCGGTGCGCATCGAAGCGCTGGGAGCGAAACTCACCGGCCTCGCCGTCGCTGGGCCGAAAGCGCGGGATGTGTTGGTCAAGGTCAGCCGTGCGGATGTCTCGAACGCAGCGTTTCCGTTCATGGCGGTCGCGAAAATGGATATCGGCATGGCGCCATGCCTTGTCGGCCGCGTCAGCTACACCGGTGACCTCGGCTACGAGATCTGGGTGGCGCCGGATTATCAGCGTGCGGCGTTCCAGGCGCTGATGGCGGCCGGCGCGGAATTCGGCATCGGCCTGTTCGGTTCACGCGCGCTCAACGCGCTGCGGCTGGAGAAGAATTACGGCTCGTGGGGACGCGAATACAGGCCGATCTACGGGCCGCTGGAAGCCGGGCTCGACCGCTTCGTTGCCTATGGGAAGGAGGCCGATTTCATCGGCAAGGCGGCGGCACTCGCCGAGCGCAAGCAGGGCGGCAAGCTGCGCCTGCGCACTTTCATCGTCGAGGCCGACGATGCCGATGTCATCGGCGACGAGCCGATCTGGTTCGGCGGCGCGGTGCGCGGCTGGGTGACCTCCGGCGGCTACGCGCATCATTCCAAAAAATCCGTCGCGGTAGGCTATGTGCCGAAGGAGATCGCCGACGAGAGCGACGGGTTCGAAATCGAGTTGCTGGGCAAGCGGCATGCGGCGCGCATCCAGGCCACGCCACTGTTCGATGCGAATTTCGAACGGATGCGGGGGTGAGGTTCACCCCCGCACGGGGGCATCATGCGTTGCGTTGGTTGTCGAGCGCGAAGGCTCCGGCGCCGGCAAAGACGAGATAAAGGAAGATGAAGCAGAACGAGACCGCCGCGTCGCCGCTGTTGTTGACCGGGAAGAAGTCGCGCGGCATGTGCGCCGAGAAATAGGCGATTGCCATTTCGCCGGCCAGGAGGAACGCGACCGGACGGGTGAACAGGCCAAGCGCCAGCAGGATGCCGCCGGCGAATTCAAGGATGCCGGCAGTCGTGGTCAGCCCGGTGAGGGCGTGGGCTTGGGCGCTTGCCGGGAAGTTGAACAGCTTCTGGCTGCCATGTTCGATGAACTGCAGCGCGGTCATGATGCGCAGCACGCCGAGCGCCTGCGGCTGGTATCTGGCAAGACCTTCGAAAAGCTTCATCTAGAACTCCGTCTTGTCCCTCCCGGCCCGGCCATAGAGCATCCCCGAAAGCCGGACCATTCACAACGTTCGCACCGGTATCAATTGTCGGTGAGGAGGACATGATTGGGCAGACAAAGAAGGCGAAGCGAACCGATTGGTTGCACTGGTCATCTTGCATCGTGGCGCTATAGTTGGCGCAAATCTCTCCCGATCCGCCATTTGGTCCTATGGAGTCCCGCCATGAAGACACTCGTTCTTGGTTTTGCAGCCATGCTGGCGGCGACGACCGCCGTCATGGCCGAGGACGCGGGGTGTGAGGCCTTCAAATGGCCGGTGACGCGCGAACAGGCGCTGTTTCCCGCGGCGCCGGCAACGCCGTCGGGGGCAACGCTGGCGCTCGGTGCGGCAGCGGATCTCGCACTGGTGCCGGTCGAGAAGGCCGGCTTCGCGATGCGGCCCGAGCATGCGCCAGCGCCGGGCACGTTTGGCGCCGTCGCGAGTGTGGCCGTGCCGCCCGAAGGGAGCATCCAGATAAGCCTGTCGGGCGAGGCCTGGATCGATGTCATCCAGGATGGCAAGGCCGTGAGATCGGCAGATTACAGCGGCGTCAAGACTTGCCCGGGTATCCGCAAGAGCGTGCGCTTCAAGCTTGCTGCCGGCCAGGCCACCCTCCAGTTCAGCGGTGCGAAGAAAGCTGATCTCAAGGTCGCCGTGCTGGCGCCGGAATAACGGGCGCCAGCCGGGACCGCCGTTCGTCGGCGACGTGATGAATGGCCGTCTGTTCGTGCGAGCCGTCGCAGTTCCCTTAACGTCCCGGCGCCATCAGCGCGAAATGGGCGCCCAGCGGATCCTGGCACTGCACGATCCAGCTGCCGCCGGGGACCTCCATCGGCCCCATCAGGACCTTGCCGCCATTGTCGGTCACGCGTTTGGCCGCCGCGTCGATGGCTGTCACGTTGAAATAGAACTGCCAGACCGGCACCGGGATCTGCTCCGGCTTGTTCATGATGCCGCCGCCGGATTCGGGGCCGGCCGTGAAGGTCTGATAGATGCCCATCGGCCCCATGTCGAAATCCCCGGCATTGGCCCAGCCGAACTGGCTGGAATAGAAATCGAATGCGGCCTTCCAATCCGACGTGTAGAGCTCGTGCCAGCCGATATGACCGGGCGTCGCGGCCGGCACGACGGGTTGGTCCGGACCGTTCGGCTGCAGGAACATGAAGGTCGCGCCTTGCGGATCGGCGACGACGGCGAAGCGGCCGACGCCTGGAATGTCGTCGGGCTGGCGATGAACGGTACCGCCAGCTTTCTGCAGCGATGCCGTGGCGGCATCGACGTCCCTGGTATGGATATAACCCAGCCAGGCGGGCGGCATGCCCATCTTGGCCGCGTCCTCGGGTATCGTCATCAGGCCGCCGACGCCTCGCTCGCCGACATTCATGACGATGTAGCGCGGCATGCCGGGAGCTTTGTCAAAGGGCTGCGCCGTCCAGCCGACAACCTTGGTGTAGAATGCCTCGGCGGCGTCGAGGTCCGTGGTCATCAGCTCGTACCAGAAGAAGGGCATTGGGGATTTCGGCATTGTCGGTCTCCTCACCTTTGTGCGTCGATCGTGTTTCGATCCATCATAGGACGATCTTCGAGACGGAAATCCGACAACTTTGCGCAAAGATAGGCCGTTGAGTAAGGTGTTTCGTCCGCGATGCTACGGATCGCCCGATTTCAGCCGATAACATGAGTAAATAAGTCATGTTATTATCGAAGTTTTTCAGCGACTTACCCAGAAAATTGACCAATTGATAAAAAAATAAAACGTGCTAGCCTTCCCCAAAACGAAAAACCATGGGGAACTGAAAATGCCAGAAGGCCAGTTCAAGGAAGGCATTGCCGGCGGACGACTTTCGCCCGATCAGTATGCGGACAATTTTTCCGACCTGCATCCGCCGCTCGATCACCACGAGGCGCTGGTCGAATCCGACCGCTGCTATTTCTGCTACGACGCGCCGTGCATGAATGCATGCCCGACCTCGATCGATATCCCGCTGTTCATCCGCCAGATATCGACCGGCAACCCGATCGGGTCGGCCAAGACCATCTTCGACCAGAACATTCTTGGCGGCATGTGCGCCCGCGTCTGCCCGACCGAGACGCTGTGCGAGGAAGTATGCGTTCGCGAAGTGGCGGAAGGCAAGCCGGTGCAGATCGGCCGGCTGCAGCGCTACGCCACCGATATCGCGATGGGCGAGAACAAGCAATTTTATCCGCGCACAGCGGCGACGGGGAAGACGGTCGCCGTGGTCGGCGCCGGCCCAGCCGGTCTAGCCGCCGCGCACCGGCTCGCCCGCCATGGCCATGACGTGACCATCCTGGAGGCGCGCCCGAAAGCCGGCGGCCTCAACGAATACGGCATCGCCGCCTACAAGAGCGTCGACAATTTCGCGCAGGCCGAGGTCGACTACGTCACCGCGATCGGCGGCATCGACATCCAGAACGGCAAGGCGCTGGGCCGCGATTACCAGCTCTCCGACCTGATCCGCAATTATGACGCGGTGTTCCTCGGCATGGGGCTTGGCAGCGTCAACGCGCTGCGGGCCGATGGCGAGGATGCCTCCGGCGTCACCAATGCGGTGGAGTTCATCGCCGAACTGCGGCAGGCTAGCGATCTCTCGGGCCTGCCGGTTGGTCGCCGCGTCGTAGTCATCGGCGGCGGCATGACGGCGATCGACGCCGCCGTGCAATCGAAGCTGCTTGGCGCGGAAGAGGTGACCATCTGCTACCGGCGCGGCCAGGAGCACATGAACGCCTCCGAATTCGAACAGGATCTGGCGGCCGCGAACGGCGTCACCATCCGCCACTGGTTGCAGCCGAAGCGGGTTGTCGCTGACGGCGGCAAGGTGTCGGCAATCGAACTCGAATACACCGCGCTCAAGGGCGACAGGCTCGTCGGCACCGGCGAGACGCTGACGCTCGTCGCCGACCAGGTGTTCAAGGCCATCGGCCAGAGCTTTGTCCCGGCCGCCCTCAACGGCAGCGGAGAATTGATCGAACTCGAAGCCGGCCGCATCAAGGTCGATGCGGAAGGGCGCACCTCGCTCGCCAAGGTCTGGGCCGGCGGCGACTGTATTTTTGGTGGTGACGACCTGACCGTCTCGGCCGTGGCGCAAGGGCGCGATGCGGCCGAGTCCATCCACCGGGCACTGACCTTTAACGGGAGGGCGTGAGCATGGCAGACATCCGTAATAATTTCGTCGGCATCAAATCGCCCAATCCGTTCTGGCTGGCCTCGGCGCCGCCGACTGACAAGGCCTATAATGTCATCCGCGCCTTCAAGGCCGGCTGGGGCGGTGTCGTCTGGAAGACGCTGGGCGAGGAAGGTCCGCCCGTCGTCAACGTCAACGGCCCGCGCTACGGCGCGATCTGGGGTGCAGACCGCCGTCTCCTCGGCCTCAACAATATCGAACTGATCACCGACCGCGACCTGCAGACCAATCTGCGCGAGATGAAGCAGGTCAAGATGGATTGGCCCGATCGCGCGCTCATCGCTTCGATCATGGTGCCTTGCGTCGAGGAAAGCTGGAAGTCCATCCTGCCGCTGGTCGAAGAGACCGGCGCCGACGGCATCGAGCTCAATTTCGGCTGCCCGCATGGCATGTCGGAGCGCGGTATGGGCGCGGCCGTCGGCCAGGTGCCGGAATATATCGAAATGGTGGTGCGCTGGTGCAAGCAGTACACGCGCATGCCGGTCATCACCAAGCTGACGCCCAACATCACCGACATCCGCAAGCCGGCGCGGGCAGCACATGCCGGCGGCACCGACGCGGTGTCGCTGATCAACACCATCAATTCGATCACCGGTGTCGACCTCGACAATTTCGCGCCGATGCCGACCATCGACGGCAAGGGTTCGCATGGCGGCTATTGCGGTCCGGCGGTTAAGCCGATCGCCATGAACATGGTGGCCGAAATCGCGCGCGATCCCGAAACACGCGGCCTGCCGATCTCGGGCATCGGCGGCATCACCACCTGGCGGGACGCCGCCGAATTCATGGCGCTCGGCGCCGGCAATGTGCAGGTGTGCACGGCGGCGATGACCTACGGTTTCAAGATCGTCCAGGAGATGATCGCCGGTCTCGAAAACTGGATGGACGAGAAGGGTCACCGCTCGCTCGACGACATTATTGGCCGCGCCACGCCCAACGTCACCGACTGGCAATATCTCAACCTCAACTATGTCGCCAAGGCGCATATCGACCAGGATGCCTGCATCAAATGCGGTCGCTGCCACATCGCCTGCGAGGACACCTCGCACCAGGCGATCACCAGCATGGTCAACGGCGTCAGGCATTTCGAGGTGATCGAGGCCGAATGCGTCGGCTGCAATCTCTGCGTCAACGTCTGTCCGGTCGACAACTGCATCACCATGGAGCCGCTGGCAGCCGGCGCGATGGACCAACGCACCGGCAAGCCGGTGTCGCCGGTCTACGCCAACTGGACCACACACCCGAACAACCCGATGGCCAAGGTGGCAGCGGAGTAGCGGCTGCTGGTCGTAACGTCGGTTGAGTCAGTCGCCCCGTCTTTGCACGGGGCGATTTTCGTAATGCTTCAATTTGTGGGTTGGCGCTGCCCCCTCATTGTCCTGCCGGACGTTCGTCGTTCGAAAAGCCAAGCAATTGGCTTTTCGTCCGCTGCGCGGCCCACTTCTCAACTCCCCGTATAGAGACGGGGAGAAAGGGCTGGCCGCGACGCCGGCTCCTTTTCCTCAACGTCGGAGATTGGCGAAAGCTCTCACGACGGCACCCCTCTCCCCGTCACTATACGGGGAGAGGGGTGCCGGCAAGCAGGTGAGGGGCAGCGCCAGCGCCGAATTGGAGTGGCGTCTGGGCTCGAAAACAGGTCCTTTCTCCGAGAAAACCTTCTCTCATAACGCTACCTATCGGCCTATTGCAGATAAGGCATATCCATGATAAATTATATCCATGAATAGGAGATCGGCATCATGAAGCTTGGCGAGGGCGTTGAAGCGGCCATCCACTGCGCGGCCACGCTGGCGAGCGTCGAAGGCAACAGCACCATTCCAGGCGCCGCGCTGGCGGAATCCTTTGGCCTTTCACCGAGTTATCTCCTGAAGCATCTCAACATGCTGACTTCATCCGGCATCCTGGAATCGGTGCCTGGGCCAACCGGCGGCTACCGGCTGGCGCGGCCGGCTGAACGCATCACCCTGCTTGATATCGTGCTGGCGGTCGAAGGGCGCGAGCCGGCTTTCCGCTGCGGCGAAATCCGCCGCAATGGTCCGGTCAAGCTGGATGCCTCGGCCTATGTCAAACCCTGCGGCATCAACGCCGCGATGCTGAAGGCGGAGAGGGCCTATCGGGCCGCGCTTGCCGAGACCAAGCTGTCCGACGTCGTGGCCAATTTCGCCGAGGAAGGCGATCCCCGGTCGATTGCAGCGAGCTGCGCTTTCGTTGAGCGCCACCAGCGGCCGCAGAAATCCGGTTCCATCAAGCAAATCTAAAACCCAATCGATGTGAAAGGACAACACGATGAAACAGAGGATACAGTTCTTCGCCAAGGCGCCGGAGGTCATGAAGGCGGTGATGGCGCTCAACAAGGCGGTCGACGAATGCGGGTTGGAGGTGAGCCTGCTGCACCTGATCAAGCTCAGAGCCTCGCAGATCAATGGCTGCTCGTTCTGCGTCGAGATGCACAGCCGCGAGGCTCGCCGCGATGGCGAGACCGAGCAGCGGCTCTATCTGGTCGCGGCCTGGAAGGAATCGCCGCTGTTTTCCGAGCGTGAACGCGCCGCGCTGGCCTGGACCGAGGCGGTGACGCTGATCGCCAACAATGGTGTTTCGGACGAACTCTATGCCAGGACCCTCGAGCATTTCTCGGAAGAGGAACTGGTCAAGCTGTCGGTCGCGCTCGGCATGATCAACACCTGGAACAGGCTTTGCATTCCGTTCCACGCCATTCATCCGATGCCGGCCGCCAAGGCGGCCTGATTGCCCGATTGCCCAGGAGCGCCGCCAAGGCGGGCGGCGCTCCAGCTGTTTGAAGGAAGCGGTCGATGCAGCCGATTTCTGGGGGACCATCAAGGCCCTGACACCGGGCAGCACATAAGCGGCTTCAATGTCACGCTGAGCGGGCCTGACGCTTCATAGGCAATACTTCCGAGCGGGCCGGGGAACTCGGCGCAATCGACGCCGCCCCGTGTTAATCGCTCGGTCGCGATTATCCTGTATGAAAATCGCGGGTTCACGAGTGGAGCGGGCATGGAGCAAGGCTGGACCGCATTCTGGGCACGCATTTCGGAGGTCTTCCATCAGGCGCTGTTTCCGTTCCGCGTGATCGCGGAAGCCGTTGGCTGGCATCCAAGCGACTTACAGATCTGGTGCTTCCTGTGCGGCGTCTTCTTCCTGGCGCCCATCGGCGTGCAGAGCTATGGCGGTTTTGTCCTCAAGCGGCGCGGCATCTTTGCCACCGGCACGGTGGTGGACATCGATAAGTCTGGCGAATATTCGGACAACCCGATCATAGAATTCGCCGATCGCTCCGGACGAACCTGGCGTTTCGAATCCTATCTGCCGGTTAATGGCAGGACACGGTCTATCGGTGCCGCGGTCGACGTCATCTACGATCCTCTGCACCCTAAGCGAGCCCGGGAGATGGGCCGCCCCGTCATGAAAGCAGTCCACCTCGCGGTCGGTTACGCAATCGTCGCTGGGCTGCTGCTGTTCGCCTTCTGGCCCGGCCTGATCTCCAACTGATCCCGCCGCAGTGCCGCGGCCTATCCGTCAAAGGACGACCAGGATCCTCTCAGCCTCCTTCCCACTTTGATCATAGCACTGAACAAACACACAGGATCCACGGGTCTCCGCGTCCGCTTCGCTCCTTGCTCCGCCCGTGGATGACGAAATGATGGATGCCCCGGCCAATCCTTACGGTCGGTAACAACCAAAACGGTCGGTAACAACCAAATCACTGGTAAGTCGGTGACTGGTGAGTTGGTCTCGTCTGCTAGGCCGTTCTGATGAGACGCTAGCCTTTTGGCTTCAGCCCATCGAGGAACAACTGTTCCAGAAAGCGCGCCGCGTCCTCGAAGCGGCCGTCGCCGCCGCGGTTCGGCCCCAGTACGGCGCGGACCTGGACGTCGAAATCGGCATAGTGCTGCGTGGTCGCCCAGATCGAGAAGATCAGATGCCAAGGGTCGGTCCGGGCGATCTTGCCGGCACGCATCCAGCCTTTGATGACGGCGGCCTTCTCGTCGACCAGTGTCTTCAACTCGCCGGCCAAGAGCGGCATGATGCGCGGCGCGCCTTGCAGGATTTCATTGGCGAACAGCCGGCTTTCGCGGGGAAAATCTCGCGCCATTTTGAGCTTGCGCCTGATGTAGCTGCGCAATTCGGTCATGGGATCGCCGATGTCATCGAGTTCCCGGAGCGGCGCCAGCCAGGTGTCGAGCAGGCGCTGCATCAAAGTCTCGTGAATATCTTCCTTGCGGCGGAAATAATAGAGCAAGTTGGGCTTCGACATGCCGGCGGCTTCGGCGATCTGGTCGATGGTCGAGCCGCGGAAGCCGTTGGTGGAGAACACCTCGAGCGCCGCCTCCAGGATCAGTTCGCGCTTTTCCTGCTGAATGCGGGTGCGGCGTGGGGCTTCCGTGCCGGTGTTCACCGTTGCGGACCCCCGTGTTGACGTCTATCTGGACCAATTCTCTGGACCAGTTTTTCCCCAGCCTGTGGAACGCACTTCAGGAGCCGCATTTCCGCTAGTAATCCCTTGACCGCCGACAGGGCGGTGCTAACGTTTGTCCAATCGGTCAAAAATTTGCGTAGCATGAAAGCGCGGCAAAGACCAAGCGTTGGACGCACCGAAACAGGTTACAAGGGGAAGTCTTGGTCATGTCCAACCGGCTGAAAGTCACGCCGAACGATCTCAGCGCATTCTGGATGCCGTTCACGGCAAACCGGCAGTTCAAGCAGGCGCCACGCATGTTCGTGTCCGCCAAGGATATGCATTACACGACCAGCGATGGCCGCAAGGTGCTGGACGGCACCGCCGGCCTCTGGTGTGTCAATGCCGGCCACTGCCGTCCGAAGATCACCGAGGCGATCCAGCACCAGGCCGCCGAGCTCGACTACGCGCCGGCCTTCCAGATGGGCCATCCGATCGTGTTCGAACTGGCGAACCGCCTGATCGACATCGCGCCCAAGGGCATGGACCATGTGTTCTTCACCAATTCCGGTTCGGAATCCGTCGAGACGGCGCTGAAGATGGCGATCGCCTATCACCGCGTAAAGGGCGAGGGCTCGCGCACCCGTCTGATCGGCCGCGAGCGCGGCTATCACGGTGTGAATTTCGGCGGCATCTCGGTCGGCGGCATCGTCAGCAATCGCAAGATGTTCGGCACGTTGCTTGGCGGCGTCGACCACATGCCGCATACGCATCTGCCTGAGAAGAACGCCTTCTCCAAAGGCGTGCCGGAATATGGCGCGGAGCTCGCCAACGAGTTGGAGCGCATCGTTGCCCTGCATGACGCCTCGACCATTGCCGCCGTCATCGTCGAGCCGGTCGCTGGTTCCACCGGCGTCATCCTGCCGCCCAAGGGCTATCTGCAGAAGCTTCGCGAAATTTGTACCAAGCACGGCATCCTGTTGATCTTCGACGAGGTCATCACCGGTTTCGGCCGTCTCGGGGCGCCGTTCGGCGCCGATTATTTCGGCGTCACGCCCGATATCATGACCACCGCCAAGGGTGTCTCCAACGGCGTCATCCCGATGGGCGCGGTGTTCGTGAAGAAGGAAATCCACGACGCCTTCATGACCGGCCCCGAGCACATGATCGAGTTCTTCCACGGCTACACCTATTCGGGCAATCCGGTTGCTTGCGCCGCCGCACTCGGCACGCTCGACACCTACAAGGAAGAAGGCCTGCTCACCCGTGGCGAGGAACTGGCACCCTATTGGGAAGACGCGCTGCATTCGCTGAAGGGCGAGCCGCATGTCATCGACATCAGGAACATCGGCCTGATCGGCGCGATCGAACTGGCACCGATCGCCGGCGAGCCGACCAAGCGTGCCTTCTCGGCCTTCGTCAAGGCGTTCGAGCGCGGCGCGCTGATCCGCACCACCGGCGACATCATCGCGCTGTCGCCGCCGCTGATCATCACCAAGGGTCAGATCAATGAACTGATCGACCATGTGCGTGAAGTGCTGAGGTCAATAGACTAATAATAGACTAATATTGCCTTTATCTAGGCGGGCGGCGATGGGAACCGCCGCCCATCCAGAATATGAAATGGAAGGACTTTGAATGGCCGCACCCGGCGAGAATCTGCGAATCAATTCAGACCGTTTGTGGGATTCCATCATGGAGATGGCGAAGATCGGCCCCGGCATTGCCGGCGGCAACAATCGCCAGACCGTGACCGACGAGGACGGCGAGGGCCGGTATCTGTTCAAGCGCTGGTGCGATGCAGCCGGGCTGGAAATGGGTGTCGACGAGATGGGCACCATGTTCGCCCGCCGCGAAGGCACCGATCCCAGCCTGCCGCCGGTCTATGTCGGCAGCCATCTCGACACGCAGCCGACCGGCGGTAAGTATGACGGCGTTCTCGGCGTTCTCGGCGGGCTCGAGGTCGTGCGCTCGCTCAACGACCTCGGCATCAAGACCAAGCATCCGATCGTCGTCACCAACTGGACCAACGAGGAAGGCGCGCGCTTCGCACCGGCGATGATGGCGTCGGGCGTGTTCGCCGGCGTGCTCGAACAGGCCGACGTGTACGAGCATACGGACAAGAACGGCAAGAAATTCGGCGAAGAACTGGAGCGCATCGGCTGGAAGGGCACCGAGAAGGTCGGCGACCGCAAGATTCACGCCTTCTTCGAACTGCATATCGAACAGGGCCCGATCCTTGAGGACGAAGGCATCGACATCGGCGTCGTCACCCACGGCCAGGGCCTGAAATGGCTGCAGGTGACGCTGACCGGCAAGGAGGCGCATACCGGCTCGACGCCCATGCCCAAGCGCCGCAATGCCGGGCTCGGCATGGCGCGGGTAATCGAACTGGTGCACGAGATCGCCATGGACTACCAGCCCGACGCCGTCGGCGCCGTCGGCCATATGGAAGTCTACCCCAACTCGCGCAACATCATTGCCGGGCGCACCGTCTTCACCATCGACATCCGCTCGCCGGAGAAGGAAGTGCTCGACGCCATGGACGGTCGCATCCGCGAAGGCATCGACACGATCTGTGACGCGCTCGATATCCAATACAAGATCGAGCAGGTCGGCGCTTTCGATCCCGTGACCTTCGACAAGGGCTGCGTCAAGGCGATCCGCGACGCCGCCGAACGGCTCGGCTACACGCACCGCAACATCGTCTCCGGCGCCGGCCACGACGCCTGCTGGATCAACCGCGTCGCGCCCACCGCCATGGTGATGTGCCCTTGCGTCGACGGGCTCAGCCACAACGAGGCCGAGGAAATCACCAAGGAATGGGCCGCCGCCGGCGCCGACGTGCTGTTCCACGCGGTGGTGGAGACGGCGGTCATCGTGGAGTGAGCTTAGAGATTACCTTTCAAACGCAGCTCATTAAGAAGCGCGAAGAGAAACAAGGGAACAAAAATGACCAAAGTCATCCGAAACGGCACCATCGTCACCGCCGACCGCACGTGGAAGGCCGATGTGCTGATGCAGCATGGCAAGATCGTTGCCATCGGCTCGGAACTGCATGGCGACCACGAGTTCGACGCCACCGGCTGCTATGTGATGCCCGGCGGCATCGATCCGCACACCCATCTCGAAATGCCGTTCATGGGCACCTATTCGGCTGACGATTTCGAATCCGGCACGCGCGCGGCCCTCGCCGGCGGCACGACGATGGTGGTCGATTTCTGCCTGCCGGCGCCGCAGCAATCGCTGCTCGAAGCCTTGCAGATGTGGGACAACAAGACATCCAAGGCCTCGTGCGACTATTCCTTCCACATGGCGATCACCTGGTGGGGCAAGCAGGTGTTCGACGAGATGGCGACCGTTGTCGACAAGGGCATCACCTCGTTCAAGCACTTCATGGCCTACAAGGGCGCGCTGATGGTGGATGACGACGAGATGTATGCCTCGTTCCAGCGCTGCGCCGATCTTGGCGCGCTGCCGCTGGTGCATGCCGAGAATGGCGATGTGGTCGCGGCCTTGTCGCAGAAGCTGCTAGCCGCCGGCCACAACGGCCCCGAGGGCCATGCCTATTCGCGCCCACCGGAAGTGGAGGGCGAGGCGACCAACCGCGCCATCATGATTGCCGACATGGCGGGCGTACCGCTCTACGTCGTGCATGTCTCCTGCGAGCAGAGCCACGAGGCGATCCGCCGCGCGCGCCAGAAGGGCATGAGGGTGTTCGGCGAGCCGCTGATCCAGCACCTGACACTGGACGAGAGCGAATATTTCGACAAGGACTGGGACCACGCGGCGCGCCGCGTAATGAGCCCGCCCTTCCGCAACAAGCTGCACCAGGATTCGCTGTGGGCCGGCCTGCAGGCGGGCTCGCTGCAGGTGGTGGCGACAGATCATTGCGCCTTCACCACCAAGCAGAAGCGCTTCGGCGTCGGCGATTTCACCAAGATCCCCAACGGCACCGGCGGGCTTGAGGACCGCATGCCGGTGCTGTGGACCAAGGGCGTCAACACCGGGCGGCTGACGATGAACGAGTTTGTCGCTGTGACCTCGACCAACATTGCCAAGATCCTCAACATGTATCCGAAGAAGGGCGCCATCGTCGAAGGCGCCGATGCCGACATCATCGTCTGGGATCCGAAGCGCAAGAAGACGATTTCTTCGAAGAAGCAGCAGTCGGTCATCGACTACAACGTGTTCGAAGGCGTCGAGGTGACAGGCTTGCCGCGCTTCGTCTTCTCGCGCGGCGAACTGTCGATCGAGGAGGCGGAGGTCAAGGCCCGGCCCGGCCACGGCCAATTCGTCGGCCGCGAGCCGAACGCCGCGGTCAACCGCGCACTGTCGACATGGAAAGAGATCACAGCGCCGCGCAAGGTCGAACGCACAGGCATTCCGGCGACCGGGGTTTGAGGTGAGGCACGCGAAGCTTCGTCTTACCGGCGTTCTCGTCCTGGCTGGCGGCCACGCTTCAGCGGCCGGCATCGACCTGTCCAAACCCTATGGCGACAAATATGGCTGCATCAACAGGAACGGCCATGAGGTGGCCAGGCGGCTCGTTGTCGTCGAGAGGACGGCAATGTGATGGGCGAAGTCTCCGGGTGCCGATGATCGCCGAAATCGGCGCCGCCCCTCCTCGCCCTGTCGAGCACTTCTCCCCGTATAGGGACGGGGAGAAGGACGCCGTCGCCAAGGATTTCGCCAATTTCCAGAGAGATCGCCGAGGCTGCGCTGAGATCCCTTCTCCCCGCCCCTATACGGGGACAAGGTGCCGGCAGGCGGATGAGGGGCAGCACCGGCCTGAAGTGATTGCGCGGCCTCCACGCCTTGTCCCGGTGTCACGCAACCAGCGCATCCAGCTCCGGCAGCAGGACGACGCTTTCCTGTTCGTTGGGATCGGTGCGGGCAATGACGGCCGAAGAGGGGGCGTTGCTGAGATTGGCCGGCAAATGCGGCACGCCGGCCGGAATGTAGAACAGGTCGCCGGCCTTGACGACGATATGGTGCTCGAGCCGGTCGCCATACCAGGTATGGACCTCGCCGGAGAGCACGTAGATGGCGGTTTCATGGTTCTCGTGCAGATGCGCCTTGGCGCGGGCGCCGGGCGGCATGGTGAGCACGTGCATGCAGATACCGGAGGAGCCGACCGATTCCGTGGCAATACCGGCGAAATAGGTCAATCCCTGCTTGCCTTCATAAGTGCTTTCAGGGCGGATAAGATGGCATGTCCGTTTGGGCGACATCGGGAAAACTCCGGGCGTCAATCGAGTGGGACAAATTCAATGGGACTGGGCGAGTGGAAAACAACATCGCGATAAAAGCAATCGGAATCCGGCCGGCGCCGCAGGGGCCGGACAAGGCAGGCACCCACCGATGACAGGGATTTCGCCAGCCGTCGTCGCGGCAAGCAAACTTGGCCTCACTTTCCAGACCAATGACGGGCCGGTGCAGGCGCTGTCCAATATCGATCTCACCATCGGCAAGGGTGAGTTCGTCTCTTTCATCGGCCCGTCGGGTTGCGGCAAGACCACCCTGCTGCGCGTCATTGCCGACCTGGAGAAGCCGACGTTCGGGACGATATCGGTCAACGGCATGACGGCAGAACAGGCGCGCGAGAAGCGCGCCTACGGTTATGTCTTCCAGGCCGCCGCACTGTTTCCGTGGCGCACCATCGAGCGCAATGTCGCGCTGCCGCTGGAGATCATGGGCCTGTCCAGGGCGGAGCAGGTGGAACGGATCAAGCGCACGCTCGATCTCGTCAACCTTTCGGGCTTCGAGAAGAAATATCCCTGGCAGCTTTCCGGCGGCATGCAGCAGCGCGCCTCGATCGCTCGTGCGCTGGCCTTTGACGCCGACCTGCTGTTGATGGACGAGCCGTTCGGCGCGCTGGACGAGATCGTGCGCGACCATCTCAACGAGCAGCTATTGCAGCTGTGGGAGCGGACGAACAAGACCATCTGCTTCGTCACCCATTCCATTCCGGAGGCCGTGTATCTGTCGACGCGCATCGTTGTCATGTCGCCCCGTCCAGGCCGCGTCAGCGACATCATCGAATCGACGCTGCCGAAGCAGCGGCCGCTGGACATCCGCGAGAGCCCGGAGTTCCTGGCGATCGCGGCGCGGGTGCGCGACGGCTTGAGGGCAGGGCACAGCTATGATGATTGAGCGCCCTGACCAGCAAGTCGGCAACCACGCCTTCGTCATCCTGGGGCGGAGCAGGCGCGAAGCCGCCTGCGTGACGCGAGCCGTCCATGGCGATTTCGTCATCCTAGGGCGGAGCAAGGAGCGAAGCGACGCGGCGCAGACCCTAGGATCCATGCCGTTCCCTCCGCGTTCCGCATCGGCGCAGAACGGGGCACCTTCCGTCGCGCCTCGGAAGGCGAACATTTTCGACCGCTCACACCCCTCGATCGACGTCACGGCATGGATCCTAGGGTCTGCGCAGGCGGCTTCGCGCCTGCTCCGCCCTAGTATGACGAAGAGCGCGCTGCGTAGCGCAGTACCGCTGAGAGGAGGACATCGCCATGGATAGCTTCCGCGACAAGCTCGTTCCGGTGACCTCGATCCTGGCCGGCGTCGTCGTGCTCTGGTACGTTTTCGCCGTCATCCTCAATGCGCCGTTTCAGCGCGATATCGACAGCCGGGCCAACGTGACGCCGGGCGCCGTCGAATTCATCGGCAAAACGCTGTCGCAGCCCAAGCCGACGCTGCCGGCGCCGCATCAGGTGGCGGTGAACTTCTTCCAGAACACCTTCCTGCGGCCTGTCAACTCGAACCGCAGCCTGATCTATAACGCCTGGGTGACGCTGTCCTCGACACTGCTCGGCTTTGCCTTCGGCACGGCGCTCGGCATCGTCATCGCCGTCGGCATCGTGCATGTGACGACGCTCGACCGTAGCCTTATGCCTTGGATCATCGCCTCGCAGACCATCCCGATCCTGGCGGTGGCGCCGATGATCATCGTCGTGCTGGCGGCGGTCGGCATCACCGGCCTTGTCCCGAAGGCGCTGATCTCGACTTACCTGTCGTTCTTCCCGGTGACGGTCGGCATGGTGAAGGGGCTGCGCTCGCCGGAGATCATGCATCTCGACCTGATGCACACCTATAATGCCAGCCGCGCCCAGACCTTCTGGAAGTTGCGGGTCCCGGCCTCTGTGCCGTTCCTGTTCACCTCGATGAAGGTGGCGGTGGCGGCAAGCCTGGTCGGCGCTATCGTCGGCGAACTGCCGACCGGTGCTGTCGCCGGCATCGGCGCCAAACTGCTCGCCGGCGCTTATTACAGCCAGTCCATCGACATCTGGTCGGCGCTGGTCGCGGGTTCGATCGTGGCGGCGCTTCTGGTCATGGTGGTCGGCATCGCCGGCCGCCTCGTCGACCGCGCCATGGGCGGGAGGCCGGCATGAGCTGGTTGAAACCCTCCTGGCAAGCCGTGCTGGCGATCGTGCTGTGTCTGATCGCGGTCACGCTTGGCGCGATGTCGAAGCCCGAGGCGGCAGCACTCGCGGATACGGCTGCCAGTATCAATTATCCCTATCTCGGGACGAAGGGTTTGATGCTCGGCCTGGCGATCGTGGCGGCGCTGATCTCGATGGTCAGGTTGCCATCGCTGGGCGAGGCCGTGGTGCTGTTCGTCGGCGCCCATCTCGTCGCCTGGCTGCTGATCTCGGGCATTGCCGGTTTCGAAGGCACGGCACTGGCCCCGTATTTCCTGCTGCTCATCGCGGCCTGGCTGCTCGGATGGCGTTGCGTGGCGGTGCTGTCCGGGCTTCGTCCGACGACAGGTTGGTCCCGGAACCTGCTGCGCCTCATCATTCCGCCATTTTTCGGCGCCTGGATCCTGATCATCTGGGAGGCGGTGACCCGGGGCGCCGGCATTCCCTTCATCCTGCTGCCGCCGCCGAGCGCCGTCGGCGTGCGCATTGTCAACTCGCTGCCGATACTCGGTGCCGATGTCCGGCAGACCGTCTTCAAGGCGGTGCTTTTCGGTTACGTCGTCGGTAGCGGCGCCGGTTTCATCACCGCGATCCTAGCCGACCGGGTGCCGTTCCTGCGGCGTGGCCTGCTGCCGATCGGCAATATGGTTTCCGCGCTGCCCATCATCGGCGTGGCGCCGATCATGGTCATGTGGTTCGGCTTCGACTGGCAGTCCAAGGCGGCGGTCGTTATCATCATGACCTTCTTCCCGATGCTGGTGAACACGGTCGCCGGGCTTGCGGCGTCGGGCCATATGGAGCGCGACCTGATGCGCACCTATGCGTCGGGCTACTGGCCGACGCTGATCAAGCTCAGGCTGCCGGCCGCCGCTCCCTTCATCTTCAACGCGCTGAAGATCAACTCGACGCTGGCGCTGATCGGCGCCATCGTCGCCGAGTTCTTCGGCACGCCCGTCGTCGGCATGGGCTTCCGCATCTCGACCGAGGTCGGGCGGATGAACATCGATATGGTGTGGGCTGAAATCGCAGTTGCAGCACTTGCGGGTTCGGTCTTTTATGGCGTGGTCGCCCTTGTCGAAAGGGCCGTCACGTTTTGGCATCCCTCTGTCCGTGGTGGATAGGGGCGGTGGGTTCAGGGCACCAACTTCAGAGGGTAAAAAAAATGAAAAGACTTCTTATTCCACTTCTGGCCGGCGCGCTTTCGCTGGCCGCGTTCCAGGCAATCGCCGCCGACAAGGTGACGTTGCAGTTGAAATGGGTCACGCAGGCCCAGTTCGCCGGCTATTATGTCGCCAAGGCCAAGGGCTTCTATGACGCTGAAGGCCTCGACGTCGACATCAAGCCGGGCGGCCCTGATATCGCGCCCGAACAGGTGATCGCCGGCGGCGGGGCCGATGTCATCGTCGACTGGATGGGCGGGGCGCTCGCGGCCCGCGACAAGGGCGTGATGCTGGTCAACATCGCCCAGCCGTTCAAGAAGGCGGGCATGGAACTGGTCTGCCCGAAGAACGGGCCGATCAAGACCGAGGCCGATTTCAAGGGCCACACGCTCGGCGTCTGGTTCTTCGGCAACGAATATCCGTTCTACGCCTGGATGAACAAGATCGGCCTCAAGACCGATGGCGGCCCCGACGGCGTGACCGTGCTGAAGCAGAGCTTCGACGTGCAGCCGCTGATCCAGAAGCAGGCGGACTGCATCTCGGTGATGACCTACAACGAATACGGCCAGGTGCTGGATGCCGGCTACAAGCCCGAGGACCTGATCGTCTTCAACTATTCGGCCATGGGCAACGACTTGTTGGAGGACGGGCTCTACACGCTTGAGGACAAGCTCAAGGATCCAGCCTTCGCCGACAAGATGGTGCGTTTCGTGCGCGCCTCGATGAAGGGCTGGAAATACGCGACCGAGAATACCGACGAGGCGGCCGGCATCGTCGTGGACAATGGCGGTCAAGACGAGAACCACCAGAAGTTCATGATGAAGGAAGTGGCCAAGCTGATCGACAATGCCGACGGCAAGCTGATCCCGGCGGCTTACGAGCGCACCGCCAAGGCCCTGCTCGACCAGAAGATCATCACCAAGGAACCGACCGGCGCCTACACCACCGCCATCACCGACAAGGCTGTGAAGTAAGCGTAGCCCCGCTACGATCGATCTTCAGAGCGGCGCCTCCGACCAAGGGTCAGAGGCGCCGTTCCTTTATGGTGTTCATGACAAAACTGGTCTCGATCGAGGCGACGCATTTCAGCCGCGCGATCTTTTCCTTGATGAAGCGCTCATACTGGTCGAGGCCGCCGGTCACAACCTTGAGCACATAGTCGCGTGAGCCGGTGACGAGGTGGCATTCCAGCACTTCGTCCCACCCGCGGATCGCTTCCTCGAACATGACGATCTCGTCCTCGTTCTGGCGGCCGAGCCTTATGGTGGCGATGGCGACCATGGTCCAGCCAAAGGCAGCCGGATCGACCAGCGTCGTGTAGCCCTTGATAATTCCGGCTTCCTCCAGCCGCCGCACGCGCCTGAGACAAGGCGACGGCGACAGGCCGATGCGCTCCGCCAACTCGTTGTTCGTGATACGCGCATCGGCGCGCAGTTCATGCAGGATCTTGCGGTCGAAATCATCAGCTATTTTCTGCCGCACTTTTGGTGTCTCCAGGCGATTCATTGCGATAGTGCAGCCATGGGGGTCCAAAAATAGCAAGGACTGCGTGGTGGGGATCGCATAAATTGCCGCCACACGTCTCGAAAAAACAGGGAACATCATGACCGCGCCGCGTCCTTCGAAAACCCATATCGGCAACCACAAGCTTCATCCCGAAACGCTGATGCTGAGCTATGGCTTCGATCCGCAGCTGTCGGAGGGCGCGGTCAAGCCGCCGGTGTTCCTGACGTCGACCTTCGTGTTCAAATCGGCGGAGGAGGGGCGTGATTTCTTCGACTACACGTCCGGCCGAAAGGAGCCGCCGAGCGGCACGGCGTCGGGCCTTGTCTATTCGCGCTTCAATCATCCCAACAGCGAGATCGTCGAGGACCGGCTCGCCGTCTATGAGGGGACGGATGCCTGCATCCTGTTTTCTTCCGGCATGTCGGCGATCGCGACGACGCTGCTTGCCTATGCCCGCCCCGGCGACGTGATCCTGCATTCGCAGCCGCTCTATGGCGGCACCGAGACGCTTTTGACGCGCACGCTTGCCGGCTTCGGCATCGGCGCGGTCGGCTTCGCGGATGGCGTCGACGAGGCGGCGGTGCGCGTGGCGGCCGATGCGGCGACCGCGAAGGGCCGTGTGTCGGTTATTCTGGTCGAGACGCCGTCGAACCCGACCAATAGCCTGGTCGATATCGCGCTGATGCGGAAGGTCGCCGACGAGATCGGCGCAAGGCAAGGATCGACGCCGATCATAGCCTGCGACAACACGCTGCTCGGTCCAGTCTTCCAGCGGCCTATCGAGCACGGCGCCGATGTTTCCGTCTATTCGCTGACCAAATATGTCGGCGGCCATTCCGACCTGATCGCGGGCGCCGTCATGGGCGGCAAGGCGGTCACGAAGCCGATCAAAGCTCTGCGTGGCGCGATCGGCACGCAGCTTGATCCACATTCCTGCTGGATGCTCGGCCGCTCGCTGGAGACGCTGTCGATCCGCATGGAACGGGCGAACGACAATGCCCGCCTGATTGCCGGATTCCTGCAAGAGCATCCCAAGGTGGAGAAGGTGCATTATCTGCCGTTCCTCGGCGAGGACACGCCTGCCGTCCGCGTCTATCGGGCGCAATGCAGCGGCGCCGGTTCGACCTTCTCCTTCGACATCAGGGGCGGACAGAAGGCGGCCTTCGCCTTTCTCAACGGGCTGCAGATCTTCAAGCTGGCGGTAAGCCTCGGCGGCACGGAATCGCTGGCCAGCCATCCAGCCGCCATGACCCATTCGGGCATTCCCTTCGACGTGCGCCAGCGCATCGGCGTTCTGGAGACCACGGTCAGGCTGTCGATCGGCGTCGAGCACCCGGATGACCTGATCGCCGACCTTGCTCAGGCTCTGGCCGCCGTCTGAGCGTTGTCCTTCCGCGCGTCTTGAAAGGGCGGGTGACCGCCCCTTTTTGATCAGACATCAAAAAAATGTGCCCCGAGGGATACTTTGGGCCACCCGACCGTTGTGCTGGTGCATCCACGCGTGGAGAGCCGCGAGGATGAACATCCAACGGAGGTCCTAGGAAAATGCGCAGACAATCCTTCATGCCGGTGCTTTCCGCGCTGGCCATTTCGACCGCCTTTCTATTCGCATCGCCGGCCATGGCCGAAATGGTGAAGTACAAGGCAACGCTCGATGGCGGCCAGCAGAGCCCTCCCGTCACCACCAAGGGCAAGGGGACTGCCACCTTGACCTTCGACACCACCAAGAAGAAGCTAAGCTGGAACGTCAAATATTCCGGTCTCAGCGGACCGGCGACGGCCGCGCACATTCACGGCCCCGCGGGGATGGGCGAGAATGCCGCGCCGGTAATCCCGTTCAAGGGCAAGCTCAAGAGCCCGATCAAGGGATCGGCGACGCTCACAGATGCGCAAGCGGCTGACCTTGAGGCCGGCAAATACTACGTTAACGTCCACACCGCCGCCAACAAGGACGGCGAGATCCGCGGTCAGATCGAGAAGGCGATGTAGCGCGGTCGGAAGGGGCGGCGCACCGCCCCTTTCGCCAAACGAGTCCTTAGCTCAGCACGGCCGGCGAAAGGCAGCAGGCTGCCTTCGCTTCAGCTCTTGTCGCGGATCTGGGTCATCGTCCGGGTCGGTGTGATCGCCTCCGGATCGAGCCGGATTTCGACGACCGACGGCTTGCCGCTGGCGCGCGCACGCTCGAAGGCGGCTGCGAAATCGGACGTCTTCTCCACCGTCTCCCCATGGCCGCCATAGGCTCGGGCCAGCGACGCGAAGTCGGGGTTCTTGAGGTCGGTCGCAACCACGCGGCCAGGATATTCGCGCTCCTGATGCATGCGAATGGTGCCGTAAATGCCATTGTTGACGACCACGACGATAATCGGCAGGTCGTACTGCACGGCGGTGGCGAATTCCTGCCCGTTCATCAGGAAGCAGCCATCGCCGGCAAACGCGACCACGGTGCGTTCCGGAAACAGCTCCTTGGCGGCGACCGCGGCAGGCGTGCCATAGCCCATCGAGCCGGACGTCGGCGCCGCCTGCGTGGCGAAGCGGCGGAAGCGGTGGAAGCGATGCACCCAGGTGGCATAGTTGCCGGCGCCGTTGGTGAGGATAGCGTCGTCCGGCAGCATTTTTTCGAGATAATTCATGATCGGCCCCATCTGAACCGGGCCGGGACCGCTTTCCGGCGGTGTCGACCAGTCGAGATAGGCGGCGTGCAGTCTTGGCGTCTCGGCCGCCCATGCCGGGTCGGAGGCCGGCTTGCGGCTGGCGAAGGCTTCGACAAAGGCGGATGGCGAGGCGTTGATGGCCAGCGTCGGCCGGTAGACGCGGCCAAGTTCGCCGGCGTCCGCATGGACATGCACCAGCGTCTGGTCCGGGTAGGGGCTCTTCAGCAATGTGTAGTCGGATGAGGGCATCTCGCCCATACGACCGCCGATCAGCAGCACAAGATCGGCCTGCTTGATGGCGGTGGCAAGCTTCGGGTTGATACCGATGCCGACATCGCCGGCATAGTTCGGATGCAGATGGTCGAACAGCATCTGGCGGCGGAAGGAACAGCCGACCGGCAGCGACCACGCCTCGGCGATGGCGCGCATCCGTGCCACGGCCTCCGTGTCCCAGCGCGTGCCGCCAAGGATAACGAAGGGCCTGATGGACTTGGCCAACAGCGTTTCCAGCGCATCGAGTTCTGCTTCGCCCGGACGGGTGTCGACCGGCGTGTGCGGCAAGACGGCAGGCGCCTCGACGACGCTGGTCAGCATGTCTTCCGGCAGCGAGATCACCACCGGGCCGGGACGGCCCGATGTCGCCACCGCGAAGGCGCGGGTGACGAACTCCGGGATGCGTGACGCGTCGTCGATCTCGACCACCCATTTCGCGATGTCGCCGAAGAACCTCTTGTAATCGACTTCCTGGAACGCCTCGCGCTCCTTGGCGTGGCTGGCGACCTGGCCGATGAACAGGATGAGCGGTATGGAATCCTGCATGGCGATGTGGATGCCGGCCGACGCATTGGTGGCGCCGGGGCCGCGGGTGACGAAGCAGACGCCGGGCTTGCCGGTCAGGCGCCCGTGGCAGTCGGCCATCATCGCCGCGCCGCCTTCCTGGCGGCAGACGATGGTGCGGATCGTGGAATCATGCAGCGCGTCGAGAACCGCGAGGTAGGATTCGCCAGGCACGCAATAGATGCGGTCGGTGCCGTTGGCTTCGAGCGCGTCGACGATCAGTTGTCCGCCGGTCTTCATTTTTCAGACCTCTCCAGTTCGGCAAGGATTTCTTTTGTGTGTTCGCCCAGGCGCGGCGAGGGGCGCTCATAGACCAGCGGCGTGCCGGACATCACCATCGGGGCGCGTACCGAGGGCAGCAGGTTGCCATGGCCGTCGTCGAGGTCGAGCCGCATGCCGCGCGCAATCGTCTGCGGGTCGGCGAACATCTGGCCGATCGTGTTGATCGGGCTCGCCGGCACGCTTGCCGCTTCGAGCTTTGCCAGCAGCGGATCGCGGTCGAGAGACTTCAGCGCCTCGACGATGCGCTCGCGCAGCTTCACGCGGTTGGCGACGCGGGCGGGGTTGGTGGCGAAGTCGGGATTGGCAGGCAAATCGTCCAGTCCGACGGCGGCGCAGAATTTGGCGAACTGGCCGTCATTGCCGACGGCAAGGATGATGTGGCCGTCCCTGACCGGAAGCACTTCGTAAGGGGCGATGTTCATATGCGCATTGCCCATCTGCACCGGCGACTTGCCGGAGACGAGATAGTTGAGGTTCTGGTTGCCGAGCGCCGAGATCTGAGTGTCGAAGAGCGCCATGTCGATGTGCTGGCCCTCGCCGGTCTGCTCGGCATGGCGCAGGGCTGCCTGGATGGCGACGACCGAATAAAGACCGGTGAAGAGATCCGATATGGCGACGCCGGCCTTTTGCGGCTCGCGGCCGGCCTCGCCGGTGATCGACATCATGCCGGCCATGGCCTGGATGATAAAATCGTAGCCGGCGCGGGGCGCATAGGGTCCATCCTGGCCGAAGCCGGTGATGGAGCAGTAGACCAGGCGCGGGTTGATCTTGCGCAGGCTGTCATAATCGAGCCCGTACTTCTTCAAGCCGCCGAGCTTGAAGTTTTCGATCAGCACATCCGACGTCGCGACCAGCCGGCGCACGGTCTCGGCGCCGCCGGGCGTCGAGAAGTCGATGGCGATGGAGCGCTTGCCGCGATTGCAGGAATGATAATACGCGGCCGACAGATTCTCGCCGTCATGGCTCATGACAAAGGGCGGGCCCCATTTGCGGGTGTCGTCGCCGCCATTGGGGCTTTCCACCTTGATGACATCGGCGCCGAGATCGGCAAGCAATTGCCCGGCCCAGGGCCCGGCGAGGATGCGGGCGAGTTCGACGACGCGGACGCCTTTCAGCGGGGGCTCAGCCATAAATCACCGTGGTTGCCGCAATCACCGTGATTGCTGCGAAAGCAGAGCCTCTATCAAGCCCGACGGCGGCTGTCACGACCCTTGCAATGGGCCAACGAACTGGCTCGGTCACGCTTTCAGGGCGCTATCCGCCCAGGCCGCGAAATCGTCCATGACGATGTCGCGGTTCACCTCGTTCAGGCTTTCGTGGCGAGTGTCGGCGTAAACCTTTGATACGAGATTCGAAAAACCCATCTTGCGCATGCGGTTGGCGAGATGGGTGATGCCCTTGCCATAGTCCGAGGCGGGGTCTTTCTCGCCGCCGACGATGGCGACGGGAAGGTCGCGCCGGACACCAACGAAGCCGGCATCCTTGCCGCCATTGAGCGCCATCGAGACCACGTCGCGCCACATCGAGATAGAGGCATCCCAGCCGCACAGCGGATCGGCGATGTATCTCGCCACCTCCGCCTCGTCGCGCGACAGCCAGTCGAACGGTGTGCGATGATTGGGCACCGCCTTGCCCCAGGCCTGGAAGGTGAGTTTCGGCAGCAGCCGCGACGGAACGTCCGAGCCCAGCCGCATCCGCTCCCAGGCAAGGATGCCGAGCGCCAGCTGTCCAAGCAGGTCTTGCGAAAAATTGCCGTTCCAGATCGCGGCGGCATGGATGCGGGATGAATGGCCCAAAAGGAAATTCAGCGCCACGGACGCGCCCATCGAGTGGCCGAAGAGGATGACCGGCAGGCCTGGGCGTTCCCCGGCGATCAGATCGTGGACGGCATCGACATCGGCGATCACCTTGGCCGGTCCATTCCTGTCGGCGAATCTGCCGAGCGGCGCGTCCGGCGCCTTGGTACGGCCATGGCCGCGATGATCATGGGCATAGACGTGGAATCCGCGCGAGCCAAGGAAATCGGCAAAGCGGGCATAGCGCGCGGCATGCTCGGCAAGACCATGATTGATCTGGACGACCGCGCGCGGCCGGCCATCGGCCTGCCTGACGAAGAGGTTGAGCTCGGCGCCGGTCGGCGAGCGGACCAGGCGTTGCTGGTTGAATGGCATGCAGGCTGGTTTCCACCCCCGGTTCGCCTCATGGCGTCTGACCTGTGTGCGCCTGCCGCCGGTTTTGCGTCAATCCACACCAACCGCTTTTTGCCCAACGATGTTTCTTGCGTTTGGTCAGCAAAATATCGCAATTCTGACATGGAGACAGCGGCAGTCTGTCACCCATTTGCTTCAGCGGGGATTCTTATGCGCATTGGTGTTGTTTTCGGATTGGCATTGTTGGCGGCATCGCTGGCCAGTGCAGCGCGTGCCGACGTCAAGCTGAGCGGCACTTTCGTCGCCGACGCCGTCTGTCCGGCAACGCAGGCCATCAAGAACGGCAAGAACCCGGGCAATGTCTCGACCGATGCCGGAAAGGGCTACCAACTGCTTGCCGGCAACAAGGATGCGCCGACGCACTATCTGATCCAGGTGCCCGGCGCCGACCCGGAGCGTCGCTGGGTGAAGGTCAGTTGTGGCCATCTCTCGGGCAGCAGCGCCGCGACGGTTCCGGCGGCTCCTGGTAGGCAAGACAAGCCGGCGGCTTCGGGAAAACCCGAATATGTCTTCGCGCTGAGCTGGCAGCCGGCCTTTTGCGAGACCAAGTCGAACAAGGCCGAATGCAAGGCGCAGAATCCGAGCGAATTCGACGCCACCAATTTCACCTTGCACGGCCTGTGGCCACAGCCGAACGGCAATTTCTATTGCCAGGTTTCGGCCGGCGACAAGGCCAACGACAATCCTGCCCACTGGCAGGACCTGCCGCCGGTCAACCTTGACGCCGGTACCCGCGCGGAGCTCGACAAGGTGATGCCGGGCACCGCTTCGAAGCTCGAGCGGCATGAATGGATCAAACACGGCACCTGCTACGGCAAGAGCCAGCAGGAGTATTTTTCCGACGCACTCAGCCTGATGCGCGAAGTGAACAGCTCGCCTGTGCGCGATCTCTTTACCAAGAACATCGGCGGCAAACTGACGGCCGACCAGATCCGCAGCGCCTTCGACCAGGCCTTCGGCTCGGGGGCAGGGGATCGGGTGCGCGTTTCCTGCGTCATCGATCCGTCGAGCGGCCGGCGGCTGATCGGCGAACTGACGCTCGGCCTCGCCGGCCCGATCGGTCCCTCCAGTTCGCTGAAGGACCTGCTGCTGGCATCGGTTCCCACCAACAAGGCCGGCTGCCCAGTGGGCACGGTCGATCCGATCGGCTTCCAGTAAGCGCTGGACCGCCGCTTCCGGTAAGCCGGCGTGCCAGTCGCGGACAGATGCGGAAGGGTAATCGAAGCCTTCAGCAGGGGCGTGTCCGGCAGAAACGTCGTCTCTCGGCGGGCACTTCCCCGTGTGCCTGGCCCGCAAAAGCGATTGCCGTTCGCCGCCGCATCGCCTACATAGCGGCCAACCTCCATTCAGATCGACAATTCAGTCAGTTTCAGGGAAAGCGCGCGTGGCACGCCAGTTCATCTATCACATGTCCGGCCTGTCGAAGGCCTATGGCACCAAGAAGGTGCTCGATAACGTTTATCTGTCTTTCTATCCGGACGCCAAGATCGGCATTCTCGGGCCGAACGGCTCGGGTAAGTCGACCATCCTGCGCATCATGGCCGGGCTCGACAAGGAGTTCCAGGGCGAGGCGTGGCTGGCCGAGGGCGCGACCGTGGGCTACCTGGCGCAGGAACCGCAGCTCGACAACAGCAAGACCGTGATGGAAAACGTCATGGACGGCGTCGCCAGGAAGACAGCCATCATCGAGCGCTACAACGAGCTGATGATGAACTATTCCGACGAGACGGCGGACGAGTCGGCAAAGCTCCAGGACGAGATGGATCGGCTGAACCTTTGGGATCTCGAGCAGCAGGTCGAGATGGCGATGGACGCGCTGCAGTGCCCGCCGGGCGAGTCCGAGGTGACCAACCTGTCGGGAGGCGAGCGTCGCCGCGTGGCGCTCTGCCGGCTGCTGCTGCAGCAGCCCGATCTGCTGCTGCTTGACGAGCCGACCAACCATCTCGACGCCGAGACCACGGCGTGGCTGGAAAAGCACCTGCGCGACTATCCGGGCTCGGTGCTGATCATCACCCACGATCGCTACTTCCTCGACAATGTCACCGGCTGGATTCTCGAACTCGATCGTGGTCGCGGCATTCCGTACGAGGGCAACTACACCAGATATCTAGACGCCAAGGCCAAGCGCCTGATCCAGGAAGGCCGCGAGGACGACGCCCGACAGAAGTCGATCTGGCGCGAACGCGAATGGATCCAGTCCTCGCCAAAGGCGCGCCAGACCAAGTCGAAGGCGCGTATCAAGGCCTATGAGGAACTGGTCGAGCAGTCGCAGAACCGCAAGCCGACCGACACGCAGATCGTCATCCCGTCGAGCGAGCGGCTGGGCAATGTCGTCATCGAGGTCGAGAACCTCAGCAAGGGCTTCGGCGACGAGCTTCTGATCGAAAACCTGTCATTCAGGCTGCCGCCGGGCGGCATCGTCGGCGTCATCGGCCCGAACGGCGCCGGCAAGACGACGCTGTTCAAGACGTTCACCGGCCAGGAGAAGCCGGATGCGGGCTCGGTCCGCATCGGCGAGACGGTCAAGCTCGGCTATGTCGACCAGAGCCGTGACGCGCTCGATCCGAACAAGACGGTGTGGGAAGAAATCTCCGGCGGCGCCGAAGTCATCAAGCTCGGCAAGCACGAGGTCAACAGCCGCGCCTACTGCTCGTCCTTCAACTTCCGCGGCGGCGACCAGCAGCAGAAGGTCGGCAACCTCTCGGGCGGCCAGCGCAACCGCGTGCACCTGGCAAAGATGCTCAAGACCGGCGGCAATGTGCTGCTGCTCGACGAGCCGACCAACGATCTCGACACCGAGACGCTGAGCGCGCTGGAAGACGCGTTGGAAGCCTATGCCGGCTGTGCCGTCATCATCAGCCACGACCGCATGTTCCTCGACCGCATGGCCACCCATATGCTCGCCTTCGAGGGTGACGCGCATGTCGAGTGGTTCGAGGGCAACTTCGAGGAGTACGAGAAGGACAAGCTGCGCCGCCTCGGCGCCGAAGCGGCAGCCCCGCACCGCATGACGCACAAGCGGCTGACGCGGTAAGGGGGCACTGGGCGGCGAATTCTCAAGGCGATATAGGAGCTCAGATGGCCGACTGGTCCGCCGCCCAATATCTGAAATTCGAGGACGAACGCACCCGGCCGGCGCGTGATCTCGCGGCCCAGGTGCCGGTCGATTTTCCGCGCCGCGTCGTCGACATCGGCTGCGGGCCGGGCAATTCGACCGAGCTCCTGGTCCAGCGCTGGCCGGATGCCGAGGTCAGCGGCTTCGATACCTCCCCCGACATGATCGAAAAGGCGAGGGCGCGCCTGCCCGGCGTCAGTTTCGATCTGGCGGACGCCTCCACATGGCAACCGGCCGAGCCGGTCAATGTGATCTTCGCCAATGCGGTGTTCCAGTGGCTGCCGGAACATCCTGCGGTGTTCCAGCGGCTGATGGGTTTTCTTGCTCCCGGTGGCGCGCTTGCCGTACAGATGCCCGACAATATGGGCGAGGACTCCCACCGCCTGATGCGTGAGACCGCCGCCGAAATGCCGTTTGCCGCCAAGATGAAGGGGGCGGCGCGCGCGCCGCTGCCTTCGGTGTCGTTCTATTACGACCTGTTGTCACCGCTCAGCGACAGGGTCGATATCTGGCATACCATCTACAACCATCCGCTGGCCGATGCCGAGGCGATCGTCGACTGGGTGAAGGCAACCGGGCTGAAGCCGTTCCTCGATCCGCTTGACGGGCACGAGCGCAAGCTGTTCCTCGACAGCTACACGGCCAGGATCGCCAAGGCCTATCCCAAGACCGCGAATGGCAAGGTGCTGCTGCGTTTCCCCCGCATCTTCATTGTCGCCAAGCGGGCCGGATAGGGTATTTCGAGATTCGGATGACGCTCGCCTGCAAACGGCGGCCTCCTGCGCTTCCGCTGCTCAGATACGAGAACTACGCGCCGCTCCTGTTCTCAAGCGTCCGCCTGGTGAAAGTCAGGTTTACGTGGGCGTAAATCTTTGGTTTAAGCCGGCGTAAACCGGCGAAGTGAGAAAAGTGTTGCGCCGAAGCGTTTCGGCGCTCACATGAAGCCGCAACGCCTGCGGATGGGACGGACTGAAATATGCATCGCGTCATCATCAGCGGCATCGGCGCTGAAATTCCTCAACCTGTCATCACCAATGAAGAGCTGGTCGAAAGCTTCAACAGCTGGGTCGACACCGAGAACGAGCGGCGCCAGGCCACGGGCGGGACGCTGCTGCAGAAGTCGGACGCCGATTTCATCGTCCACGCTTCGGGCGTGCGCAGCCGCCATGTGATCGAACGCGAAGGCATTCTCGACCCGACCCGCATGGCACCGTGCATTCCGGCGCGGCCGGATGACGTCCTGTCGCTGCAGGCCGAGTTCGGCATCGCTTCGGCCAGGAAGGCGATCGCCCATGCCGGCATCGACCCGTCGGAGATAGATCTGGTGATCTGCTCGTCCTCGCATCAGCAAAGGCCATATCCGGCCATCGCCATTGAAATGCAGGAGGCGTTGGGCACCAAAGGGGCCGGCTTCGACATGGGGCTTGGCTGTTCGTCGGCGGCGGCGGCATTGCACATGGCGGTCAATCTGGTGCGCTCGGGCGCGCACAAGCGTATTCTAGTCACCACGCCCGAAATCATCACCGGCCATCTCAATTTCCGCGACCGGCAGACGCATTTCATCTTCGGCGACGCTTCGGTGGCAATGGTGGTGGAGGGGCTCGCTTTGGGCGAAAAGCGGCCGGAACGCTTCGAGGTGCTCGACACCCGCATCTGGACGCAGATGTCGAACAACATCCGCACCAATCTGGGCTACCACACCCGCACCGCCCAGGATGATCCCTACATGATCGACCTGGAGGGCAACCTCATCAAGCAGGTCGGCAACAAGGTGTTCAAGGAAGTCACCGTCGCCGGGCACAAATTCATCGTCGAATTCCTGGCTGAACATGGGCTGACGCCGCAGGCCGTCCGTCGCTTCTGGCTGCACCAGGCCAATGCGCGCATGAACGCGATGATCCTGAAACTGGCGTTCGGCCACGAGGTCGGCCACGACCGCGCGCCGATGGTGCTGGAGCGGCTCGGCAACACGGCGGGCGCCGGCGCCATCGTCGCGCTGTCGGAAAACCATGCCGACATGAAGCCCGGCGATTTCGGCCTGATCTGCGCTTTTGGCGCGGGGTATTCGATAGGCGGCGCGTTGCTGAGGATGCTCTGACCTGCGGGGGGCTCCGGCCGCGCGTCAGGCGGGAGCGAACGGCACCAGCATCGGCACACGCCTGGCATAGTCGTCATAGGCGGTTCCGAGTTCGCCGCGCAGGAAACGCTCTTCGAGCTTCGCCTTCATGACGATGCCGATGATGAGCAGGAGCGCGCCGGCAATGCCCCAGACAGTTCCTTTTGCCGCCATGGTGGCAAGAATCGCCAGAAGCAATCCTGTGTAGATCGGATGGCGAACGAGGCTGTAGGGGCCGCTGTCGACGACACGGTGCCCTGCCTTGGCGGTGACATTGCCCGACCAGAGACGGCCAAGATGCAGCCTTGCCCACCACGAGAAGCCGAAGCCGACAGCGATCAGCACAACACATATCCAGGCCACGGCAAGATCGGGAACCCACAGTCGCAGGCGCCCATAATAATTGTGTGCCGGAAGCAGGAACAGGACCGCGCCAAACACCATCACCATCCGGTAGCGCATCTCCGACCCAAGGTCGGCACGTTTGGCCACCGGATCCGCCCAGAAGGCGGCAGCCGCCCATGACACCACCCAGATCAGCCAAAGCAGCACGATTACCGTTCCGGGACGCATGGTAACCTCCGCAGACCTGTCCGCGCGTCACCATGGGGCCGGCACGGCATGGCGGCAATCCCGCCTGCGATCGACGGTAGGTAAGAAACTCGTGATCGCAATCGCATCGGTGACGTTGATCCGACGATCAGCACTTTCGACTGGACGCATGGAGGGGTGTCCGGATAATTCCCGGATGACGAAAGGACGGAACACCATGCTGGATCTTTTCCCCGAGGCCGAGAAGCCGGTCGAAATCATCCCGGCGAAGAAGCTTTCTGCTCGCGCGGCGGCGCTCTATCTCGCGCCGGCGGATCATTTCCAGACGCGTCCGGCGGAGGAATTGCGGTTGGGCTTCGACGGCATTTCAGGCGATTTCCACGCCGGGCCAACGCGACGCTCGGGCGGGCGCGAACCCTGGTATCCGCGCGGCACCGAAATGCGCAACGAACGGCAACTGTCGATCGTCGCCACGGATGAACTGGCCATCGTCGCCGAACGGATGGGGCTCGCCGAAATCAAGCCGGAGTGGATCGGCGCCAATCTGGTGATCGAAGGCGTGCCGCATCTGTCGATGCTGCCGGCCGGCACGCTGCTGTTCTTCAAGGGTGGCGTGACCCTGAAGGTCGATGCCCAGAACGGACCGTGCCGCATCGCCGGGCGATCGATCGCTGAAAACGTCGGGATGGCTGACGTTGAAGCCGGCGCGCTGTTGTTCCCGAAAGCGGCCAAACGGCTGCGCGGCGTGGTCGCCTGGGTCGAGAAGCCGGGAACGATCAGGGCCGGTGAGGAGATTTCTGTGCGGGTGCCCGAGCAGTGGATTTATCGCGCGTAGCGCCCGCGTTTCCTGTCGGCCGAGGGTAGGGCTATGCCGCCCATGGGCGGCATAGCAAGACCCCGGGCTTTAGCTCTTGCGGTTCTTGTTGGCGCCTTGCGCCATGACGGAGACGTGGTCCCACTTCTCCCAGGTGGCGATGCGGTTGGCGTATTCCTGGCGGATCATCGGCAGGCCGCCGTCGCCGAAGAACACACGCAGTGGCGGTTCGGCGGCATCGACAATCGCCAGCATCGCCGGTCCGGTGGCCTCGGGATCGCCGGCGACGGCGCGGCTCCGGCGTTCCGCCATGGCGGCGCGAGCGGGCGCATAGGCCTCGATCGCTTTGGAGACCTTGGCCGAAGCTCCGGCCCAGTCGGTGGAGAAGCCGCCCGGTTCGACCAGCGTCACGTGGATGCCAAATTCCGCGACCTCGAGGCTCAGCGACTGGCTGAAGGCTTCCAACGCCCATTTCGAGGCATGGTAGAGGCCGAGCGAGGCAAAGGCATTGACGCCGCCGATGGACGAGATCTGGATAATGTGGCCGGACCGCTGCGCCCGCATGATCGGCAGCGCGGCCTGGGTGACCCAGAGCGCGCCGAACACATTGGTTTCGATCTGGTCGCGGGCTTCCTGTTCGCTCACTTCCTCGATGGCGCCAAAATGACCGTAGCCGGCATTGTTGATGACGACGTCGAGCCGGCCAAAGCGCTTGTGCGCGTCGGCAATTGCCGCATCGACGGCTTTCTTGTCGGTAACGTCGAGCTTTATCGCGGCAATGTTGTCGCCATATTTTGCTACGAGATCGGCGAGCGTGCCGACGTCACGGGCGGTTGCGGCGACGCGGTCGCCACGCGCCAACGCGGCTTCGGCCCAGACGCGCCCAAAGCCCTTCGACGATCCGGTGATGAACCAAACCTTGTTTTTCATGATGTGGAATCCTTGCCCGTGCGGGCGTGATTTTTGGTGAAAGCGGAGGCTTCTCCGCTTTCGGGCATATACGGCCTATTCCGCGATTTTCCAGAGGCGAGGCGAAATCTTTTTGACCAGGCTTCCCGGTTGATCAGGGATAGCGCACCGGGCTCGACCATGCTGGATCGTCGTGCTTTTGCCAATAGAGCGTCATCAGCCGGCTGGTGACCGGCCCGACCTTGCCGCCGGCGACCGCCGCGCCGTCGATCTCCGTCACCGGCATGATGCCGCCGGCGGTCGAGGTGATGAAGACCTCGTCGGCCGCCTTGAGCGCGGCGACGCCGACATCGGTGGCCTCTGCGATGAGCCCTTCCTCGCCGCAGAGATCAAAGACGGTGCGGCGGGTGATGCCGGGCAGCACGCCGACCGCCGGCGTCGACAGTTTGCCGTCCTTGACGCAGAACACGTTGAAGCCCGGGCCTTCGGCGATATTGCCGTTGAAGTCGAGAATGAGAGCGGTCTCGGCGCCACGGTCATAGGCGTCGTAGAGGCCGCGCACCAGGTCGAGCCAGTGATAGTTCTTGATCGCCGGGTCGATCGAGGCCGGCGGGATGCGCACCTTGTCGCTTATGGCCACGCGCAGGCCGCGCTGCAACTGCTCGGCATTGGCGACCGAGCCGAACGGAACGGCGAAGGCCATGAAGCGGTTGACCGCCTGGCGCGGGTCGCGGCTGAAGGTCGGCGAGGCGCCACGCGTGCACAGCATTTCGACATAGGCAGCGCGATGACCAGACAGCGCGACGCAATCGTGCAGGATTTCGGCCACGCCATCCCGGTCGAAGGGGATGGTCATGCGCAGTTTTTCCAGCCCTGCGAAGAAGCGGTCGAGATGTTGGTCCAGACGGAAGAAATCGCCGTTCCAGACATGCACCGTGTCGTAGGTGGCGTCGGAATGCAGAAATCCCCAGTCCAGTACCGACACCTTGGCTTGCGACATCGGCAGGTACTGGCCATCGAGGAAGGCGACGCCGTCGGGATAGGCATGCGGGTCGATATGCCGATCGGAGACAGCGGGCAGTCGCCGTGTATCCCGCATCTTCGTTGTCTGGCTCATCGAGGCCTCCTCTCGCACAAGGCGGACCACCAGCCTAGCGGCTAGCGGCCCCAGTCGGAAGGCATAGGGCCAGCCATCCGGCGCTGTTCGTCCTCTATCAGGATCTGGGTTTACAGGGGAAACCTGTCCTGGGCCTGGGTCGGCCAGGCGGACGGCCAGCCTTACAATGTAATCGTCGTGCCGACGCGGCAACAGGGGACCAAGCCCTACTCATCCTCCTCGTCGGCGTCGAGCAAGCGGGTCGCGCGCCAGCGCGTAAGCATGATGTTGGTCTGCTCGATGACGAAGAAACGGGCTGAGTCGCGGTCGTAGCCCTCCGTCAGCAGCTTTTCGTAGTCGGTATGGCTGTGGCGGATATGGGCAATGGTCGCCAGCCAGACGGCGATCGTCGGCGGCAAGGTCTTCATGTGCACCGAGCCGGCGTCGGCGCGGATCTTCTCCATGTCGGCATAAGGCGCCAGCGGCAGGAGCGCGGTCAGCGCCTTGGCGATGGCGCGGCGGCGGCCGGTCGGCGCTGTCATCGTTCATCACGTCCTTCGATCGTCGCCTCTGCCATGGCATCGGTCGAGGCGAAGTAAGGCTTGATGTCAATGACCGGCGTGCCGTCGAGCACGTCGATGGCGTCGAGGTCGACGCGCCCGGTGCCGATGTCCAGCCCGACGAGCCTGGCCACATGCAGGCCGATCGGGTTCGGCCGGGCAGGGGATCGCAGGCCGAATACGCCTTTCGCATCAGACGCATGGCGGGGTTTCTGCACGATCAGATTCCGCGGCGCGTGATGCAGCCAGGACAAGACAATGACATGGCTGGCTCGTTCCAGTCCGCGCAGGCCATCTCGGTAGGCCGCATCGATGGTCAGCACCGCGGGTTGTCCGGTCTCGCGCGCCGCGCGCATGTTTTTCGGGCAGCTTTCCCGTGTCGTCCATGGCGAGGCGATGCGGCCAATGAAAACGACGCCGCCATCCGCGGGCATCGTTGCCGGATCCTGCTCCAGCCTGATCTCGCCTTCGCGCGACTCGAACATCTCACGCGGCCCGGTCATTCTGTCGATCTCTGTGTTGATGCAAGTCATGATCCAAGGACCGCAACACATTTTTGGACGACATGCACCCGGAAATCACGCAAGCGGCATTTTCTTGTCCGGAAGCGACATAGCTCTTGCAAGGCCTCAAAAATCGACATAAACATATGTTTATATCTTTTTCAAAGAGAATACGCTGATGCATGTCTCGCTCGATACGATGGTGGATACGTTGAAAGCGGCGGCCGAATCGAGCCGCCTGCGCATACTGGCGCTGCTGTCGCGCGGCGACCTCACCGTTTCCGATCTTACCGAAATTCTCGGCCAGTCGCAGCCGCGTGTCTCGCGGCACCTGAAACTGTTGCTGGAAGCCGGGTTGATCGGCCGCTACCAGGAGGGATCGTGGGCCTTCTTCCGTCTGTCGGATGCCGATTCCGCGCGCGATTTCGTGCTGAGCCTGGTTTCCAGCATTCGCGGCGCCGACCCGCAGGTCGAGCGCGATCTCGAGCGCCTGTCCTCGGTCAAGCGCAAGCGGCAGGACCGGGCGGCGGAGTATTTTTCGGTGAATGCCGCGAGTTGGGACCATATCCGCTCGCTGCATGTGCCGGACCGTGCCGTCGAGGCCGCGATGCTGAAACTGGTCGGCAAGCGGCCGTTCCAGTCGATGCTGGACCTGGGCACCGGCACAGGCCGGCTGCTCGAAATCTTCTCGCCGCTCTACCGGCGCGGTGTCGGCATCGACATGTCGCGCGAGATGCTGACCGTGGCGCGCGCCAATCTCGACAAAGCCGGCGTTTCGAATGCGCAGGTGCGGCAGGGCGATATCTTCTCGCCGCCGGTCGAGCGTGATGCCTTCGATCTCGTCACCATCCACCAGGTGCTGCACTATCTCGACGATCCGGCCCGCGCTATCCATGAGGCGGCGCGGCTTCTGCGCCCGGCCGGCCGGCTGGTCATCGTCGACTTCGCGCCGCACGCGCTGGAATTCCTGCGTGACGAGCACGCGCATATGCGCCTCGGCTTTTCCGACCGGCAGATCGGCGAGTGGTTCGCCGAGGCCGGCCTTGACCTCGAGGATGCCCAGGAGTTCGAACCGCGCGGCGGCAACGAAGCCAGGCTCACCGTCAAGCTCTGGCTTGGCCGCGACCGGCGCCTGCTGATCGCCGATCCCGCCAACGCCAGCCAGCAGACCAGAGTGAGCTCGATAGGGGAAATCGCGTAATGAACCAGTTCCGTTTTTCCCGCCGGCCCGACATTGGCGACAAGGTCCGGGTTTCGTTCGAATTCTTCCCGCCGAAGACCGACGAGATGGAGGCGAGGCTCTGGGACACGGTGACAAGGCTGGAGCCGCTGAAGCCGAAATTCGTCTCGGTGACCTATGGCGCCGGCGGCTCGACGCGCGAGCGAACGGCGCGCACGATCGACCGCATCCTGAAGGAGACCAGCTTGACGCCGGCGGCGCACATGACCTGCGTCGACGCCGCCCGCCATCAGGTCGACGGGGTGATCCAGGAATTCGCCGATATGGGCGTGAAACGCTTCGTCGCCTTGCGCGGCGATCCGGCCGCCGGCGTCGGCACGGCCTACCGCCCGCATCCGGACGGCTACGCCAATGGCGCCGAACTGGTGGGGGCGCTCAGGGGTGCCGGGGATTTCGACATCTCGGTTTCGGCCTATCCCGAGAAGCATCCGGAAAGCCCCGATTTCGCCACCGACATCGACATGCTGAAGCGCAAGGCCGACAATGGCGCGACGCGGGCGATCACCCAGTTCTTCTTCGACAACGATCTCTACGAGCGTTATGTCGAGCGCGCCCGCCGCGCCGGCATCTACATCCCGATCGTGCCCGGAATCCTGCCGGTGCACAATTTCACCCAGGTCGCCAATTTCTCTGCGCGTTGCGGCGCGCTGGTGCCGGCATGGCTGGCCGAGCGCTTCGACGGCCTGCAGAACGACCCGCAGACGCATGCGCTGGTGGCATCGGCGGTGGCGGCCGAACAGGTGCTGGATCTGGTCGAGCGCGGGGTGGGCGACTTCCATTTCTACACGATGAACCGCGCCGACCTTGTCTTTGCCATCTGCCACATGATCGGCATCCGCTCGCACGAGGCGGAGGTGGCCGGCTCGGCCGCGGCATGAGGCACTGCTGAACAGCAAAAGGCCGGGTAAAACCCGGCCTTTTGAATTGTTTGAACTATCTGGTGCTGGTCTTCCCCGGCTTGGCGGGTTCAGGGAAGGACGCCCATAATTAGGGCGCCGATGAAAGCAAACGCAGCACAAATCATCAATGCGTTGATTGGCCTCGTAAGTCCCATGACATAGCCTCCTCTTAAAGAGCTATGCCCGGAGTCTAGGTTCATTTGTGCCACAGGCAAGCGGAAAATGTGCTGCATTGCGACATGAATGCAAGGTTTGCGACTCGTTTTTGCCGTTAGATGTTGAAACCTCTAGGCAAAAACCCGCTGGAGACCTGTGAATAAATTATGGCGGCGGCGTGTCGCCATTGTGTCGTGGCAGCGCTACCGTCTTCCAAACACCCGCCCGTCGATGGTGATCAGGCCGAGTGCGATCAGCACCACGCCCCCGATTTCGAACAGTTCCAGCCGTTCGCCCAGAAACAGGAATCCGAGCAGCATGGCGCTGGCCGGAACGACCAGCGTCACCAGCGAGGCGTTGGTGGCGCCGGCCGAGGCGACGAGATTGAAATAGAGGATATAAGCGAAGGCGGTGGACAAGAGCGCCAGCGCCAGCACCGCCGCCCAGACCGGGGGCGAGGCCGAGAACAGGCCGGCCGGCCCGTGGGTGAAGAGCACGATCGGGATCATGATGATGGTCGAAGCGGTCATCTGCCCGGCAGCAAGGACCGGCGAGGGCACGCCCTTGAAACGGCGGGCGACCATCAGCGCGACGGCATAGGACAGTGATGCGCCGATCAGGGCGAATTTGGCCCAGACCGGGCCGCCAAGCCCAGCAAGCAGGCCGGGACCGATCATGATCGCGGTGCCCGCGACGCCGAGACCAATGCCGGCCAGTTTGTTCCAGGAGAGCTTTTCGTCCGATGTCATCGCGTTGGCAAGGATCAGCGTCCAGAACGGCGTCGTTGCGTTGAGCACGGAGGCGACACCGGCGCCAAGCTCTGTCTGGCCGGCGAAGATCAGCGAGAAGGGCACGACGTTGTTGGTGAAGGCCAGGAGGAAGAACATGCCGGCATGGGGAAGGGCGAGGCGGAAGGAGGGGCCGCGCAGGCCGAGATAGAGCTGCAGCGCGATTGCCGCGATGGCGACGCGAAACAGCACCAGCACCAGCGGATGAAGTTCCGCCACCGCGATGCGAGCGAAAAAGAAGGAGCCGCCCCAGATCGCACCGAGCAGCAGCAATTGCCCCCAGTCCTTGAGGGCCATCGGCCCGCGCGGCGCTGAAGTCGCGGCTATCGCCATGTGAATCGGTCCTCCCCAAGACGGCCTGAGAGCCAGTCAGCCAGGCAGAAGCCATATCGGGTTCGGCGACAAGCGCCACCCGAAACCTGATCAATGGCAAACATCGCCGCCAAAAAGATCTAGCGCCACGGCGCCAAGCGCACGAGACACAGAATTGTTTTCATTAGCCGCTAGCTTGGATTAATTGTGCACAGCCGAAGTCGAGGATTCGTCAATGCAGCGATTCGAGAATGCACGCGAAGCGGCTCTGGCGCTTCGCCCCGACGATCCTGTCTATTGCTTCCGCCCGCAGGTGCTCAAGGCCGATGCCAGGCAGTTCATGGGCATGTTCCCCGGCAAGACCGCCTATGCGGTCAAGACAAATGGCGAGCAGATCGTGCTGAAGACGCTGGTCGATGCCGGCGTCACCGCTTTCGACGTCGCTTCGCCCGGCGAGTTCGCCGCCGTGCGCGCCGTCTCTCCCGATGCCGAGATGCTCTACATGCATCCGGTCAAGGCGCAGTCGGACATCAAGCTGGCGCTGGAGAAATACGGCATCCGCGTCATTTCGCTCGACCATGAGGACGAGATCACCAAGCTGACACGGGTGGTGCGGGCGCTCGACATCGACCCCGGCGCGATCAGTGTTTTCGTGCGGGTGCAGACCAAGGGCCATGCGGCCTACGAGCTGTCGAAGAAGTTCGGCGCCGGGCCAGCTTATGCCGTGGAACTCGCCGAGCGGCTGAACCGCACCGGCTACAAGGTCGGCCTGTGTTTCCATGTCGGCAGTCAGATCGAGGACCCCGACACCTATGAGCGGGCGCTGGCCTCGGCCGACTGGGTGCGCAACCGGCTGACCTTCGACCTCGCCGGGCTCGATGTCGGCGGCGGCTTTCCGGCTGAATACGGGCATGACCCCAACCGCAAGCAGATCGAGATGCCGTCTCTCGGCCAGATCATGTCGCGGCTGTCCGGCGACATGAAGGAATACCAGTTCGACCAGATGCCGCTGGTGGCGGAGCCGGGCAGGGTGATCGTGGCGCGCTGCCTGTCGCTGATCGTGCGCGTGCTCCTGCGCAAGGGCAAGCGGCTCTACATCAATGACGGCATTTGGGCGTCGCTGTCGGATTCCTGGACCGGCAAGATCACGCTGCCGGCGCGCTTCATTCCCGATCCGGCGATCCGGACCCGCAATGGAGCCGAAAAGAACATCGTGCCGTTCAAGGTCTGCGGCGCGACCTGCGATTCCGTCGACATCCTGTCCAGGCCGTTCTGGCTGCCTGAAACGGTCGACACCGGCGACTGGATCGAGATCGGCCACATCGGCGCCTATTCGCTGTCGCTGAGGACCCGCTTCAACGGCTTTTATCCCGACACCTTCGTCGAGGTGGCGACACCCTTCGACGAGGGCGATGCGCCGGAAGGGTTTGCAAGTTTGGAGACGATGGCGGACTAGGGAATAGGCAGTTGGCAATAGGGGTGGCGGTCACCGGTTTCGAGTAGCTTCTACTGCCTACTGCCTTATAATTTCCCCAGCAGCTCCGGCGTCGGCCAGCCGTCAACGGGCAGACCCAGCCGCGTCTGCTCCTTGCGGATTGCTTCGCGCGTGTTGGTGCCCAGAATGCCGTCGACCGTGCCGACATCGTAGCCCCTGGCTTCGAGCTTGGTCTGCAACGCCTTCATCTGCTCGTTGTTGAGGCCCGGCTCGGGATTGCGCGGATCGATCGGCGGCGCGCCCGCCAGCCGTGCGGCGAGGTTGGCTGCCGTCAGCGCATAGGTGAAGGACTGGTTCCATTCGAGATAGACGTCGAAATTGTCATAGGTGAGGAAGGCGGGACCCTTGCGGCCCATGGGCAGCGCCAGTCCGGCCTTGAGGCCCTTGTCGACCAGCGGCGAGCCGTCGGGATTGGTGACGCCCCACTGCGCCCACTGCGTCAGCGGCAATTTGTTGGTGCGCCCGGTCTGGTCCCAGGGCATGTCGTCGGGAACACGGACTTCCTGGATCCAGGGTTCGTCGCGCTTCCAGCCGCGCGACAGCACCTTGTTGCCCGTGGTCATGATCACGTCGGGCACGCTGTTGCGCAGGTCGATCTTGCCGTCACCGTCGCCATCAACGCCACGGGCAAGATAGTCCGAAGGCAGGATCTGCGTCTGGCCGATTTCGCCTGCCCACGCGCCCTTGACGTCGGCCGGCAGCACACCGCGATCGATCAACTCCAGAAGCGGCACCAGCTGCTGCCGGAACAACTGCGGGCGGCGGCAATCATGCGACAGCGTCACCAGCGCGCTCAGCGTGTGGAAATCGCCCTGCACGGCGCCGAAATCGGTTTCCAGTGCCCAGAAGGCGGTGATGACAGGCGCCTGAACGCCGAACTGCTGGTCGGCGCGAGCAAAGATATCGGCGTATTTCTTCATGTTCGCCGCACCTTGCTTCAACCGGTAGGCCGAGATCATGCGGTTGGAGAATTCGATGAAGGTCTGGGTGAAGACACCCTGGGCACGGTCTCGCGCCAGCGCCCTCTGGTCGAAGGCGGCGTCCTCCAGCGCGTCGAGGCCGACAGCGCCGACACCAGCCGCCTTGGCTTCGGCCGCCACACCCTGCTTCCAGGTTTCGAAGTCGCCGCCGCATTCCTGCGCCATTGCCGGCAAGGCCGTGGCGCACAGCAATAGCGCCGCGAGGGCTTGGAAACGCAGTCGCATCAGCTTCCTTTCGACATTCAGGGCTCCAGGCGACCCGGCGCGTCCGTGCGGATGCGCGTCGTCTTGGAATACCGGCGGTTGTACTCTTGGCCGCCGGCAGTGTCGAAAAGCAGGCGGCAGGCCCGGTGTCAACGGTTCTCCTGCCGTATCCGCTTGTTAAAGTCGCTTCCGCTGCCGCTGAACAGGTGTCAACGATGCCTGCCGCGGGCCCTTGTTGACGGCGGTTGCGCCGTTGAACCGGTGTCAGCGGGCGTTCTGCCGCAGCCACTTGTTCCAGGCGGCTTCGCTGCCGTTGAAGACGTTGATGTCGGATTTGCCGGTCATGCCCGGAACGATGCCGGTTCCGGTGTATTGCCAGAAGGTGAAGGGGTGGCCGCCATACTTCTCGCGCGGATGGCCTGCGACGGAGCGCAGCCAGTAGGGATAGCCGCGGAAGGTCGACAACTCGTTGTCGTCAAAGAAGTCGACCGACGTGTAGATGATCGGCTTCTTGCCGTAATGCCGCTCGACGATCTCGAGAAAGGTAGTCATCTCCGCGCGCACCGTGGCCGCGTCCGGGCGCAGCCTGCAGGTCGGCGAGTTCGGGTTCCATTCCATGTCGAGGACCGGCGGCATGGCGGACCGATCGACGGGGACATTCTGGATGAACCAGCGCGCCTGCTGGGCCGCCGGCGTGCAGAAATAGAAGAAATGATAGGCCGCGCGCGGAACACCGGCGGCCTTTGTGTGCGCCCAGTGCTCGCTGAAATAGTCGTCGAAGCGGTCGCCGCCTTCGGTCGCCTTGATGAAGGCGAACGAAATGCCGCTGGCCCTGGCCGCGGGCCAGTCGACCGAGGTCTGATATTTGGAGACGTCGGTGCCGTGGACGGAATAGTTCCAGGGTGCGCCGCTGTCCCATTCATGCGGCTTGGAATCGGCGAAGCGCGGCGCGCGCACCGCTACCGTCGAACCGCTCGACGCGGATGGCGACAGATCGTCGACAGTCGAGCAGGCGCCAAGCAGCGTCAGCACGAGAAGAGCCGCAAGACGGCGCATCACAACTCCCGAGCCGGAATCAGCCGGTCGCTGATGGGTCTGTGCATTGACGGCCGCCGACTGGTCGAGCCCCCTCCAGGCGATCGCCCCACAGCATCGCCTGGTATCTCCTTTTTTGCATGTCCCTGCCCCAGAACCGTTGCGAAGTTCGGGCGACACGCTCCCTGTGATCGCCGATCATGGTTGATAATCCGTTGACGGCGCTCGACAAGAGACCCGATTTTGCGGAAGCAATGACGGCAAATCGATGACATAAGAGCCGGGCGAACGCCGGGGAGGCAACACATGCGGATCGTGGTCAAGTTCGTGAGATGGCTGCTTGGCCTGATCGTGCTGGCGGTTCTCGCGCTGTTTGCGTGGCTCTATATCGCGCCTCCCGAACTCATCCGTGTCGGCTCCGGCTATTCGGCCAAGATCGTCTGCTCCAACGTCTTCATTGCCGGGCGCGATGCCAAGGAGGTGCTTGCCGTCGACGTTCAAGCGCCCGGACACCCGCTGCTGCGGCTGATGCGGGTCTCGGTCGACAAGAACCGGGGCACGGTCTCCGCCGGACTGCTCGGCTTCCTCGGTAAAAGCGTCGCCGTCTCGCGCGAAGGGCTGGGCTGCGCTTCGGTTCCCGATGGCGATGTCGGTAAGGCGCGGCGCACGGCAATCCACACCGAGCCATCCCCAACCGATCAGGACGCGCTGTGGCCCGAGGGCGAGCGGGTCGATGCCTCACAGAACCCCGAAGTCTCGAAGATCATCGGCGATGCCGCGATGGCCGGCACCGGCATGCGCGCGATCGTGGTGGTCAAGAACGGCCGTGTCGTCGCCGAACGCTATGGCGAGGGCTTTTCAGCCAAGACGCCGCTGCTCGGCTGGTCGATGACCAAGACGGTGAACGCCGCCATCGTCGGCACGCTGGTCAAGGACGGCAAGATGGCAGTCGAGAACAAGAGCCTGTTCGGACCGTGGAAGGCGGATGGCCGTGCCGCGATCAGCCTCGCCGACATGATGGCGATGTCGAGCGGGCTGGAGTTCAACGAGGACTATGGCGACGTCGCCGACGTCACGCGCATGCTTTATCTCGAACCCGACATGGCGGGCTTTGCTGAATCAAAGCCGCTGGCGGGCGATGTGGGCAAGGCGTTCTCCTATTCGAGCGGCACGGCGGTGATGCTGTCGCGGCTATGGCAGGATGCGATCGCCGACAAGGCCAAGGCACTGACATGGCCTCGCACGGCGCTGTTCCAGCCGCTCGGCATGCACAGCGCGGTGCTCGAAACTGACGAGCAGGGCACTTTCGTAGGCTCGTCCTACCTCTATGCCACGGCGCATGACTGGGCCCGCTTCGGCCAGTTCCTGCTGCAAGGCGGGGTGTGGAACGGCAACCAGGTTCTGCCGGCCGGGTTCGTCGACTGGATGCGCGAGCCGGCGCCTGGCTCGAAAGTCTACGGCAAGGGCCAGCTGTGGATCGAGGCGCCCGGCGATGAGGAAAACCCAGGTGCGGGCGTCGCCGCCGGCCTCCCCAAGGACACCTACTGGATGGAAGGGCATGACGGGCAGACAGTCGCCATCATCCCATCGGAGCAGTTGGTGGTGGTGCGGCTCGGCTTGACGCCGGCCAAGCTCAACTACCGTCCGCGGGCGGTGGTAGGAGCGCTAGTGAAGGCGCTGCATTAAACCGCGCCCGATTGTCGTGTCATCTGCGCTGCTGTCGCCAAAGGCTTGGCGCGATCGACGCGCGCTCGCTCGACAGGCGAATTCATGACTTGCCAGAGATCGCTACGGCGCTGCACGTTCAGCCAGAAGTCCGGGCTGTTGCCAAACACCCGAGCCAGAATGAGCGCGGTCGCTGCGGTCACGTTGCGGCGGTCATTGCACAATTCGTTGACATGCTTGCGCTGAACACCCATCGCCTCGGCCAAAGCCGCCTGTGTCAGGCCGAGCGGTTGCATGAATTCTTCCGTGAGGATTTCACCAACCGTTGCTGGCTTGCGCGTGGTCATCAACATATGTCACCTCACTTATAGCTATGGTCGTCGAGATAGATATCCGCCGCCTCACCGCGACCGCCATCCCACCGGAAGATCAGCCGCCACTGTTTGTTGACGCGGATTGAATGAAAGCCATCGAGATTGCCACGCAACTTCTCGAAATGATTGCTAGGCGGCACACCCAAATCCTGATCAGTCATCGCGTCATCGATCATCTGGAGTTTACGGAATAGCCGGCTTTCCAGATCGGGCGGAATGTTGCGGGAAGGGATATCTTCCACGAAGAACGCCCGCAGCCATTCGTCTCGAAATCTGACGATCACTCCGCATTTCTCCCAAGCGGAGATAATGTACCACTCCTTGGGTCAGATTGCAATCTGTTTCGGACGGCGGCCCGGTCGCATCCTTGGAAGCGCCGGGGTGGGGTATCAGGGCCGGCTACCAACGGTGATGGCATCCCGCTCGGCAATTTACCTGATGTCAGTGGCCGAGCTTGACAATCGCAAGCCAGGCATAGCCGCGATAAAGCGTTCTGAAATGGAAGGTTGCGCCGGTTCGCTGCGATTCCGATTCAAGGACGTCCCGCAGTGATTCACGTGGCGCGACGTGGAATTTTCTCAGCCAGCCGCGCAGCAGCGAACGGAACCAGCCTGGAAGGCCCTCCTGTTGGCCGAAATCGACGATGTGCAGCGAGCCGCCGGGCGAAAGGGCGGCGAGCGCGGCCGACACCGTTTTTTCCCAGCCGGGAATCATCGACAGCGAGTACGAAACGAAGACACGGTCGAAGGCGGCCCGGCCGAACAGCGCGCCGGCGTTGAAATCCGTGGCGTCGCCCTTTGCCAGCTTGACGCGCGCGGACAGGCCCTCGCGGGCAATTGCGGCGCTGGCCGTCTCCAGCATTTCGGCCGAAATATCGAGACCAAAGAAATGCGCATCGGGATAGCGGCGGGCGGCGAGGATGATGTTGCGGCCGGTGCCGCAGCCAAGTTCCAGCACCGTGCCGCCTGCCGGCACATCGAGCCCGTCGACAAGCCTGTCGCGGCCGAGCAGGTAGTATTTGCGGGTCAGATTATAGATGTGGCGCTGCCAGCGGTAGACGCCGTCCATCAGTTCGGCGTGGCTGGCCGGCAGCTCCGTCGCGCTCATGCCGCGCGCTTCACATAGAGGTGGAAGCCGCCATAGATGGCCGAGCGGTCGCGGGCCGAGAATTCACGTGACGCCTCGCTCTGGTAGTCCCACTGGTCGAGCAGCGAGGTGGAGACGCGGTCCGGAAGCAGGGTGGGCTCGGCGGCGGTGCGAAAGATGACGCGGGCGCCGGCGGAAGCCGTGCGGGTGATCTCCGACCACAGCGCATTGAGCTGATCATCGGTCATCCAGTCCTGTGCGTCGAGCAGGATGAAGCGGTCGACCGCGCCGGCATCCTTGGCGGCGAGGAACTCGATCAGATTGGCGTGGTGGATGGCGACGCGGTCGATATTGCCGCGAATAGTCTCGTAGTTCTGCTTTTCCAGATAGGCGGGCAGGGCGGCTTCACCGGGATTCGGATAGCGCCGGGCGAACGCCTGCCAGGCGAAGTAGTTGTTTTCCAGAGGGAAATCGCAGGCGAGCTTTTCCAGCCGGGCCTTCAGCACGCTGGCCATGGTGCCGTCGCCTGATGTGATCAGGGAATCGTACTGCGCCGGCGGAATGCCGAGGCCGAAAAGCGAGGCCTTGCGCGAGGTCGCCCATTTCAGAAGCTTCTTGTCGAAGACCGGAGCCAGTTCCTCGTTGAAGAAGCGGCGCTGTTCGCCGATATTCCTGGCTTCCATCATGCGGGCCGGGTTGACGCCGAAGAACTTCGCCGTGCGGTGGCCCATGGCGATGAACAGGCCGAGCAGGCCGGTCTGGTAGAAATTGCGGTCGAAGACGGCGATGCGCCTGATACCGCGCCAGTTGCGGCGCTCCCAGTAATGGCGGCTGACCGGATCGAGATGCGGCGCGATGAAACGGTCGTAGGCTTCCGAATTATGGCTTGTGTCGGCCGCGCCGAAGAAGCGGAACAGGTCGCCCTGCGAGGGCAGGCGGCGCACCGCCTCCAGCTTCATGCGGTTCAGCGCGATGTGCGCGGCGTTGAGGTCGACCGCGTCGACCCTTGCTGGCGAGCGCGTGAGGTAAGCCAGGATGTTGCAGCCGCCCGAGGCGATGGTAACGACGCGGTGGCCTTCGCCAAGCTGCATGGCCTCCATATCGACATCCGGGTCTTCCCAGATCTGCGGATAGACGAGGCCGGAGAAGAGGAAGGCGAACAGCCGTTCGGAGATGCCGGCTTTCGAAAGCGGGCGGTTCTGGTAGACGGCTTTTCCAACTTCCTTGCCGCGCCGAAAAACCAGATCTGCGGAAACGTCCGTCATGGCAAAGTGATTCCCCATTTGCTTTGGCGCAAGCGGGTAGCGCAGGGTCATGACAGGCCGGTGACAGTCTGTTGACGCCTTCTTTACAGCTTTCCGAACCCGCCCGGCGTCGGCGTCGTCAGGATGACGGCGTCGCCCGCGTCGAGCACGGTCTGGTCGCAGGCTTTGAGCACGTCGATTGCGCCGTCCTTGCGACGGACCTTGGTCGAGCCGACCTCGCCGTCGCCGCCACCGTCCAGGCCCTGCGGCGGACGGTTGCGGTGTGATGACAGGATCGCGCATTCCATCGTCTCGAGGAAGCGGATCGTGCGTCTGGTGCCGTCGCCGGCGTTCCATTTGCCTTTGCCGCCGGAATCTTCGCGGATATGGAAATCCTCCAACACCACCGGAAAACGCAATTCCAGAACCTCAGGATCGGTGAGGCGCGAATTGGTCATGTGGGTGTGGACGCCGGAGGTGCCGGCGAAGCCGCGCCCAGAGTTCATGTGCCCGGCCGGCGAGCCGGAGCAGATGGTCTCGTAGTACTGGTATTTCTTGTTGCCGAAGGTCAAGTTGTTCATCGTGCCTTGCGCATTGGCCATCGCGCCCATGGCGCCGAACAGCGCATTGGTGACATGTTGCGAGGTCTCGACATTGCCGGCGACAACGGCGGCAGGATAGGCGGGCTTCAGCATGCAGCCATCGGGAATGACGATGTTGATCGGCCTGAGGCACCCGGCATTCATCGGGATCATGTCCTCGACCATGACGCGGAAGGCGTAGAGCACAGCGGCACGGGCGACCGGTTCGGGCGCATTGAAGTTGTTCTTCATCACTGGCGACGTGCCGGTGAAGTCGACGGCCGCCTCACGCTTCTCTCGGTCGACCGATATCTTCACCTTGATGACCTGGCCGGTGTCGGTCGGGTATTCATATTGCGACGTATCGGGCAGCCGCTCGATCACCCGCCGCACGCTTTCGGCGGCGTTATCCTGGACGTGGCCCATATAGGCCTCGACGACATCGAGGCCGAAATGCGCGACCATCTTGCGCAGTTCGGCGACGCCTTTCTCGTTGGCGGCGATCTGCGCCTTCAGGTCGGCAATGTTCTGGTGTGGGTTGCGGGCCGGGTAACGGTGGTCGGTCAGCAGCGTCTGCAATTCCTTCTCGCGGAATTTTCCGCGGTCAACGATGCGGAAATTGTCGAACAGCACACCTTCCTCGTCGACCGTTATGGCAAGCGGTGTCATCGAGCCGGGAGCGGTGCCGCCGATATCGGCGTGATGACCGCGCGAGGCCGCCCAGAAAAGGATACTCCTTTGGGCGTCGTCAAAGACCGGCGTCACCACGGTGATGTCGGGAAGATGTGTGCCGCCATTATAGGGGGCGTTCAGGGCAAAGACATCGCCAGGACGGATGTCGCCGGAGTTCAGCCGGATGATGGTTTCGACCGAGCGATCCATCGAGCCGAGGTGCACCGGCATATGCGGCGCGTTGGCGACCAGCGCCCCGGTGTGGTCGAAGACGGCACAGGAAAAATCCAGCCTTTCCTTGATGTTGACGGAGTATGCGGTGTTCTGCAGCGTCACGCCCATCTGCTCGGCGATGGACATGAACAAATTGTTGAAAACTTCCAGCATCACCGGATCGGCTTCGGTGCCGAGGGCAGCGGCGCGCGCTTTCCGTTCGGTGCGGCGGATCACGACGTGATTGAGGTTGGTGATTTCAGCCTGCCAGCCCGGTTCAACGACGATGGTCTGGTTCGGTTCGATGATCAGGGCGGGGCCTGCCACCCGATCCGACGGGCGCAGATTTTCGCGACGGTGGACGCCAGCTTCATGCCATCGGCCTTCCGTATAGATGCGCCGGGTTTGGGAAGCGCCGATCTTATCCTTCGCAGGTCCGGCGGGTGCATGGGCTTCGGCGCTGTTTTCGGCGATTTCGGTGCCTTCGACGCCGACCGTCTCGACGATCATCGGCTTATCGTCATAGACGAAGCCGAATTGCGCCTTGTGGGCGATTTCGAAATCGCGCTTGGCCTGGAAAATCGAGCCGCTTTCGAAATTCACCGGCAGCGTCGTATCGGTGCCGTCATAGCGGATGTGCAGCACGGGCCTAGTGGCAACCGCATCCTCGGCGATGCCTTGCGCCGCGAGTTCGGCGATGACGGAATTTTTCAGGACGATGATGAGGTTGCCGATCTCCGGTCTGGAGTCTTCGGCAAGAGGTTCGAGCAGTGCCTGCTGGCGTGAGGCAAAGACCGACGCCAGGCCGATGCCGTAGGCCGAAAGCAGGCCGGAGAAGGGGTGGATCAGCACCGCTTCCATGCCAAGCGCGTCGGCAACCAGGCAGGCGTGCTGGCCACCGGCGCCGCCGAAGCAGTTCAGGAGATATTCGGTGACATCGTAGCCGCGCTGCACCGAAATCTTCTTGATGGCATTGGCCATGTTTTCGACGGCGATGGTGATGAAACCCTCGGCAACCGCTTCCGGCGAACGGCCGTCGGCGATTTCGGCGGCAAGTGCCTCGAATTTCGCGCGCACCGTTTCCAGATCGAGCGGCTGGTCCTGGCCGGGGCCGAAGATCGACGGGAAGAAATCGGGCTGCAGCTTGCCGAGCATGACGTTGGCGTCGGTGACGGCCAGCGGGCCGCCGCGCCGGTAGGCGGCGGGGCCTGGATTGGCGCCCGCGGAGTCCGGTCCGGCGCGAAAACGGCCGGCTTCGTAGTGCAGGACCGAGCCGCCGCCGGCGGCGACGGTGTGGATGCGCATCATCGGAGCGCGAACGCGCACGCCGGCCACCTCGGTGTCGAAGGCGCGCTCGTACTCGCCATCATAGTGGGCGACGTCGGTGGAGGTGCCGCCCATGTCGAAGCCGATGACCTTGTCGAAGCCGGCGAGCTTCGCCGTCTCGACCATGCCGACGACGCCGCCGGCCGGCCCCGACAGCAGGGCGTCCTTGCCCTGGAACATGTCGGCGGCGGTGAGGCCGCCGGAGGACATCATGAACATCAGGCGCGGGCCTTCCCTCCCCTCCGAGGGGAGGGTGGCGACCAAGCCGCCGGGTGGGGTCGGTTCGACTGGGTGCGACGTTCTGGCGGTGCCTTCTGGAATGACCCCCTCTGTCGGCTTTGCTGACATCTCCCCCTCGAGGGGGGAGAGGGCGCCGAGCTCTTGGCCTACCCTTTGCACATAGCGCGACAGGATGGGCGACAGATAGGCGTCGACCACGGTGGTGTCGCCGCGGCCGACCAGCTTGATCAGCGGCGAGACTTCGTGGCTGACCGAGACCTGGCTGAAGCCAAGCTTGCGGCAGACCTTCGCCACCGCCTTCTCGTGATCGGGGTATTTCCAGGCATGCATGAAGACGATTGCCACGGCATCGATGCCATCGGCCTTCGCCTGCTCGATCGCCGGACGGCAGGCGGCGATGTCGAGCAGCCGTTCGACGCAGCCATCGGCGAGCACGCGCTCATCGATTTCGAGGACGCGCTCGTAGAGCTGTTCGGGCAGGATGATCTCCTTGGCGAAAATGTCGGGCCGCGCCTGGTAGGCGATCCTGAGCGCATCGCGAAACCCCTTTGTAATGAGCAAGAGCACGCGGTCGCCCTTGCGTTCCAGAAGCGCGTTGGTGGCCACGGTAGTGCCCATCTTGATGTCGCCGATCGAGCCCGATGGGATAACAGCGCGCGTTTCGAGCCCGAGCAGATCGCGGATGCCCTGGATGGCGGCATCGGCATAGGCTTCAGGGTTCTCCGAAAGGAGCTTGCGCGGATGCAGCCCACCCTGCGGGTCGCGGCCGATGATATCGGTGAAGGTGCCGCCGCGATCGATCCAGAAATCCCATTTCCCGGCCATGGCGGCTCTCCCCGGCATTTTCGTTCCTATCTGTTGTTAATCTGCCTCGACGCCCACAGCAACGCCGCCCGCATGCCGTTGCTGTTACACGCGGAAACGCAACGTTACGAAACTCATGGCCGTGTGATGCATTTCCCCTGCGACCGTTCACCGCAACGTGAGCGTGTGTTGAAGGAGAGATGTCATGAAAAAGCTCATTCTTGCTTCTGTGTCCGCTCTGGCCTTGCTGGGCGTTGCGGCCTGCAGCGACAGTGGCACCGACAAGACCACCACCCAGAGCACCAATCCGCCGCCTGCCGAGCAGCCCATGAAGCCTGCGGCTCCGGCCGATAAATCGACCAAGCCCGCCGAGCCGGCTCCGGCAACGCCTGCTCCTGCGCCCGCGCAGTAGTTCGTTAGGCAGTAAAAGTGTTTTGGAGGAAGGGCCGGCGTCTCGTCGGCCTTTTCTCCGTCAGGCACTCATGGACCGGCAAATGCCCGTCGTTCACAAGCAGGGTCATGGCCGTTATTGGCTTGATAGCGGGGACCGGTTCGCTTTAAGAAACGGCCATGTCGATTTGGGACCGCCTCGGCGACTTCATCACACGGCTATCGTCGTCAGCCTCGTCGGGCGTTGCCGACGTCGTCGAAGCCGTGCGCACGGTTTTCTCCGGGGATGCGGACCTGCGCCGACGCATTGCCTTCTCGGTGGCGATGATCGCGCTTTCGGCAAAGATGGCCAAGGCCGACGGCATCGTCACCCAGGATGAGGTACGGGCCTTCCAGGAGATATTCGAGGTGCCGCCAAAGGAGACGCGCAACGTTGCGCGGCTCTATGACTTGGCCAAGCAAGACGTTGCCGGCTTCGAAACCTATGCCGAACGTATGGCCCAACTTTGCGGCTCCGGCCATTCGAACTGCGCAATGCTGGAAGACATACTCGACGGCCTGTTCCACATCGCCAAGGCCGACGGGCTGATCCATGAGCGCGAAGGCCAGTTCCTGCACCGCATCGCCGAGATTTTCCGCATCGACGAGGCGCATTACGAGTCGATCCTGGCCCGCCACGTCAATCTCGGCGCCGCCGACCCCTATGTTGTGCTCGGTATCGAGCGCGGCAAGCCGTTCGAGGAAGTCAGGAAGCGGTATCGCAAGCTGGTTTCCGACAACCATCCCGATCGGCTGATCGCGCGCGGCCTGCCGCAGGAATTCATCAAGATCGCCACGACCAGGGTCGCGGCGATCAACGCCGCCTATGAGATGATCGAGCGGGGCCTGCGGCACGCATGAGTGGCTTCCTGCCCGACGAGCCTAGCGCCGAGGTCAGGGTATCGCCGAATTTCGGGCCAAGGCGCAACACGCTGAAGCCCGACATGATCGTGCTGCACTATACCGGCATGGCGACAGGTGCCGGCGCGGAAGCCTGGCTGTGCGACCCGGCGAGCGAGGTTTCCTCGCACTATCTCGTCCATGAGAATGGCCACATCGTGCAGATGGTCAGGGAAAGCGACCGCGCCTGGCACGCCGGCAAGAGTTCCTGGTTCGGACGCACCGACATCAACTCCTGCTCGGTCGGCATCGAGATCGTCAATCCAGGGCACTCGCTGGGATATCCCGGTTTTCCCCGGGGTCAGATCGACGCGGTCATCGGCCTATGCCGGGGGATCATCAGCCGCCATGCGATCGCCGCCGAGCGGGTGCTGGCGCATTCCGATGTGGCGCCGGGTCGCAAGATCGATCCGGGTGAGAAGTTTCCCTGGGCGGTGCTGTTCGAGGCCGGTGTCGGCCATCTGGTGCCGGCCGCGCCTGTAAGACGCGGAGCGGCGCTGAAGCCCGGCGACAGCGGGGCTGATGTCGAGGCGCTGCAGTCGATGCTGGCGCTCTATGGCTACGGCGTTGAGATATCAGGCACTTTTGACCATCAGACACAGAACGTCATCGAGGCTTTCCAGCGGCATTTTCGGCCGCGCCGGATCGATGGGACGGCAGACGGGTCGACCATGCGCACGCTGGAAAGGCTGCTCGCTTCCATCCGGGACTGACCCTAGGTCAAGGCGCCGTCCAAGTAATCCTTTTCGCCGTTAGGTTACAAACTGTCACTCAAAGTGACTTGCCCCGCCTTCATTGCCGCCAATTCAGGCTTCAAAGGGCAATTCGTACAGTTTGTCGGACGCGTATCCCCCCGGATGTTCCGATATTGATCAAGCAATCCCGCGCGAAAATCTTCGCGTGGTCCAGACAGAACAGGATCCCATGCAGAAATTGACCGTTGTAACGGCAGCTCTTGCTGCCGGCGTAATGACTTTTGCCTTCAGTGCGGCGAACGCCGCGCCGGTAAGCCCACGGGCCGATCAGGGGCTCGTCGCGGTGAGTGCCAAGGGCAAGGTCATTTCGGCCAAAAGCAGCAAGAGCACCAAGGCGGCGACGAAGCAGGCTTCGGCGAAGGTGGAAAAGGCAAGCTGGTCCAAGGCGAAAAAATCCGCAGCCAAAAGGCAGGCCAAGCCTAGCCGCAAGACCATCGACATGACGACGACGGCATCGATCGGACTGAGGAATGTCGCTGCGTCGACCGCGGCGGTGGCCAGTGGCGGCCAGTATTCCGCGATCGTTGCCCGCTATGCGGCGAGCTACGGCGTTCCTGTTTCACTGGCTCAAGCCGTCATCAAGATCGAGAGCAACTACCGGCCGGACATGGTCGGCAGCGCCGGCGAGATCGGCCTGATGCAGATCAAGCCGGCAACGGCGCGGATGATGGGCTATAACGGCTCTGCCAAGGGGCTGTTCGATCCCGACACCAACATCAAATACGGCATGAAGTATCTCGCCATGGCGCGGGATCTCGGCGGCGGCACCACTTGCGGCACGATCCTGAAATACAATGCGGGCCACGGCGCGACCCGGATGAACCCGGTGTCGGCGGCTTATTGCAGCAAGGTCAAGGTGCAGTTGGCCGCTGTTGGGGCGCCCGCATGAGAAGAACTGGCCGCAACCGGCTTTTTCGGTTGCGTTTTGCCGGCTGAACCCCTTTATACGCCCTGCCAGCTGGCTGGGCGGCCGCACCCGCAAGCGCCGAAAGGCCGCGGGTGAGGAAAGTCCGGGCTCCATGGAGACACGGTGCCGGTTAATGGCCGGCGGGGGCGACCCCAGGGAAAGTGCCACAGAAAGCAAACCGCCACGATTTATCGTGGCAAGGGTGAAAGGGTGGGGTAAGAGCCCACCGCGCGACTGGCAACAGGAGCGGCACGGTAAACCCCACCGGGAGCAAGACCGAATAGGGGCGGTGCGGGGGGAAACCCTCGAGGGCTGTTTCCGGCTCACCGTCCGGGTAGGTTGCGTGAGGCGCATGGCAATATGCGTCCAAGATGAATGGCCGCCACGTTCTCGTCCCGCAAGGGGCGAGGGCCATACAGAACCCGGCTTACAGGCCGGCTGGCAGTTTCTCCCCGAGAAACCCTTTGAGATCAGCAGGTTGCGCTCTCCGGCGCACCTGGCGATTCAGGTTTTGCCGCCTCGCCATTCCGCCAACAGGACAGGATGGCTTTCCTTGAAAATGGTGCGATTAAATCGTACCATGCCTGTGAACGGAATAAGGAGCCAGTCATGGGTCAGGTCGACAAACGTAGCATTACGCTTTCGCCGGAACTGGCGGCAGCTGTCGATGATGTCGTTGCTGCTGGCGAATATGCGTCGGCAAGCGAAGTAATCCGCGATGCGCTCAGGCAGTGGAAGGATCGTCGCGACCTCTTCGGCTACACGGTGGAGGAACTGCGCAAGCTGGTGCAGGAAGGGATCGACAGCGGGCCGGGACGATTTGCATCGATGGATGAAATCAAGGCCGAGGCACGGAGACGCTTGCGGTCTAGCAGTGCAGCATGAATTCGCTGGCGATTCTCCGGAACGCACGCGCTGAAGACGATCTGATCACGATCTGGTTGCATATTGCGCGCGATAACGAGGCTGCAGCCGACCGGCTGCTCGATCGCATCGAAGCACGGTGGCAACAATTGGCCGCCTATCCATTCTCAGGCGCGCCACGCGATGATATTGCGCCTGGCACCCGACATTTGGTCGTCGGTGACTATCTCACTCTCTATTGTGTCAGCGGCGACGCGATCGAAATTCTTCGCGTGCTGCACGGCCATCGCAAGATCGAAGCCGACGATCTCGGGTCGTGACGGATCCGCTCACCCGCTGATCTCGTCCAGCGAGGCCTCGATCGCCTTCCAGAGTTCCTCGACCGGTTCACAGCCGACGGAGACGCGGACGAAACCTGGCGGCACCGCATCGCCGCGCTTCAAGCGCCGTTCGGCCGAGGTATGGACGCCGCCAAAAGATGTCGCCGCCTGCATTAGCCAGCAATTGTTGATGAAATCCTCGGCCTTCTCCTCCGAGGCGAGTTCGAACGAGATCAGAAAGCCGAAACGTTCCATCTGGGCGCGGGCAAGATTATGCGACGGGTCGCTTTCCAATCCGGGATAACGCAGGCCGCTGATCGCTTTGTGGCCCTGCAGCCGTCGCGCGATCACTTCCGCCGAGGAGCACATGCGGTCGAAGCGTACGTCGAGCGTCTCCAGGCCGCGATGCACCAGCCAGGCTTCGAACGGCCCGGGAATGCTACCTGACACCTCGCGCCAGCCGGTCACGGCGGTGATGATATCCGCATTACGGCTGGCGACATGGCCAAACAGCACGTCGGAATGGCCATTGGGCGCCTTGGTGTCTGCGGCCACCACGATATCGGCGCCATGATCGAGCGGTCGTTGCCCAAAAGGCGTCATCGTGGTGTTGTCGATCGCAAGCAGCGCACCTGCTTTGTGGGCCGCTGCGGCAACGGCCGCTATGTCGCAGATGTCCAGCCCCGGATTGGCGGGGGTTTCGACGAAGGCAAGTCGATAGCCGTCGAAGCCTCCATCGAGGAAGGTGGATGTCGGGCGGACATCGTAATCGACGCCAAACGGTTTCAGGAAACGGTCGACCAGCGCCCTTGTCGTGTGATAGCCGTCCGACGGCAGCAGAATACGATCGCCAGCCTTGAGCAGCGCGAAAAACACCGAGCAAATCGCGGCCATCCCCGAGGGAAAGGCCACGCAAGGCGCCCCTTCCAGATGAGACAGCATGTGCTCGACGGCAGCCCATGTCGGGTTGCTGAAGCGGCCATACTGGTCATAACCGGTTGCGTCGCCGGGCGTGTGGTAGATGGCGGCCATGGTCAGCGGCAGAGGAATCGGATCGCCCTTTGCGAGCCCGCTGTTGCGCAGATGAGGAAGTGCCGCGGCGCGTGTGTTCGTTGATTCTGGCATCGATTCTCAACCCCTCTTGGTGACCGGTCGGACGCGAGCGACGCTATGCCCGGCAGCCGTTCGCGGCAAGGCGCGTCCGGTTGGGCCAGACGGCTCTAAACGCTTCGTTAGGCTTAATGGATCATAAAAACGAGACGTGCCGCAGCGGCTGCTTTGATTGGTCGCGGCGCGCGTGTTTGTGAAGCTTATTCCCGTTGACGCCCATAGTGCCCCATGATATCCCATTCCAACACTCAAGCCTTCGTTCCGTGTCAGGTTAAAGCGTACGCCAATCGGGCAGCCGCGGCGGCTGCGCGTTTGCCGGTTTTTGCCTGTTTGGACGAGGTGAGTGCGGGGCAGGGAACGCGCTGCGGCGGCGCGTGCGACACGATGAAGAGGGGTGCGGCGGCGCAAGCGGCTGTGACGTGTGATGGACCGGTTTCTGTCGAACACGGTGAGCAGGATCGATGCGAAGGGGCGGGTGTCCGTTCCGGCGCATTTCCGTGCTGTCGTGCAGAAGCGCGGCTATTCGGAACTCTACGCATTGCGCTGTCTCGACCTGCCGGCGATGGATGTCGGCGGGCTCGATCTTCTCGATCGCTACGAGCAGCGCATCGCTCAGGAAGACCCCTTCCTGCAGACGGCGGACGACATGTCGTTCTTCTGCCATGGCGACGGAGCATTCCTGAAACTCGATCAGGATGGCCGTATCACAATGACCGATTTCATCCGCGAGCACACTGGCATCTCGGCGGAGGTGGCCTTTGTCGGCCGTGGCAATTTCTTTCAGATCTGGGAGCCGGCACGGCTTGCCGCCTACGGGGCGCAGGCGCGGGCCAGGCTTTTGCAGCTTCGGCAGGGGACGAAGGCTCACGAGGCCAAGGCTGGGGAGCGGCCGGAATGACGGCGGGCCACGGCGATGACCTTCACGCCGTTGGCGGATCGGCCCGCCACATTCCGGTCCTCCTTGGCGAAGTGCTCGCGGCATTGGCGCCGGCGGAGGGCGACATCATCATCGACGGCACGTTCGGCGCCGGCGGCTACACCAAAGCCATCCTGGCGACCGGCGCTTCCGTGGTGGCGATCGATCGCGATCCTGATGCGATCGCGGCCGGGCGCGACCTCGAGGCGCAGTCGGGCGGCCGACTGAGGCTGGTGCAGGCGCCGTTCTCGACGCTGGACGAGCATATCGAAAGCGCCGACGGCGTCGTGCTCGACATTGGCGTGTCCTCCATGCAACTCGACCAGGCCGAACGCGGATTTTCCTTCCGCACCGACGGGCCGCTCGACATGCGCATGGCGCAGGCGGGCTTGAGCGCCGCCGATGTTGTCAACAGTTTCAAGCCGGGCGATCTCGCCCGTATCTTCGGCTTCCTCGGCGAAGAGCGTCACGCCGGCCGCATCGCCCGCATGATCGAGGCACGCCGTGAAAAGCGCCCATTCGAACGCACGCTCGAACTCGCTGACGCCATCGAGACACATATCGGCCGCGCACCGAAGGACAAGATCCATCCCGCCACCCGCGTCTTCCAGGCGCTGCGCATCTTCGTCAATGACGAGCTTGGCGAACTGGCCAAGGCCCTGTTCGCGGCCGAACGCGCGTTGAAACCGGGCGGACGCCTTGTCGTGGTGACGTTCCATTCGCTGGAAGACCGCATCGTCAAGCGCTTCATCGCCGACCGCGCCGATGCCGCCAGCGGCTCGCGCCACATGCCCGAGGCACAGGCGCGCAGTGCCACCTTCCGTAAGACCGGCGCCGGCGTGACGCCCGGCGACGCCGAGATCGCGGCCAATCCGCGCGCCCGCTCGGCCAGGCTGCGTGCGGCGATCCGCACCGAGGCTCCGGCGCGCGCCGGCGATTTTTCGATCTTCGGCCTTCCAAAACTTCCCGGTATCGACCGACCGGGGGAGAGGTAAGCACGTGTTCCGTACCAGCGACATTGTCCTGATCGCCGTCATGGTTTCGGCTGCGGCCCTGACCTACAAAACCAAGCGCGAGGCCGAGGACCAGTTGGCGGCAGTGCAGAAGATCCATACCCAGATCCGTTACGAGGAGGAGACGATCGACCTGCTCAAGGCCGACTGGAGCCTGCTCACCCAACCGTCGCGGCTGCAGAAGCTGACCGAACTATACAAGTCGCAACTCGCACTCGAGCCGGTCAGCGGGCGCCAGATCGTGGGCTTGAGCGATCTACCGGCGAAGGCCCTGGACATTCAGGACATCCTGAACGGACGCCAGGGCACCATGGCCGACAATTCCGACAAGGCGCCCTCGGGCGGCAAGGACCCCGTCGTGACCGGAGGCATCGCCCAATGATCGGAATTGGCAAATTGCTGAAGCGTCGCGCCAGGACGGGTGAAGATGGATCGATCGTTGTCGACGGCGCCCGCAAGGCGACCGGCGGCAAGGGCAAGGCGCGCATTGTGATGACGATGGCGGTGTTCTTCGGCATTTTCTCGATCATTTCTGGGCGGCTGGTCTATCTCGGCTTCCAGACGCCCGACCTGTGGGGCGGCCCGCAGAGCCGGATCACAGCCTCGCGGCCCGACATTGTCGATCGCAATGGCGAAGTGCTGGCGACCGACATCAAGACAGCGTCGCTGTTCGCGGAGCCGCGCCGCATCGTCGATGCCGACGAGGCGATCGAAAAACTGTCGACCGTGCTGCCCGAGATCGATTACGAGCAGACCTACCACAAGCTCAAGAGCGGTGCCGGCTTCGTCTGGCTGCAGCGGCAGCTGACGCCCAAGCAGCAGGCCGACATCATGCAGCTTGGCATTCCCGGCTTCGGCTTCCGTACCGAAAAGCGCCGCTTCTATCCGAGCGGCGAGACCTCTTCCTATGTCGTCGGCCTGACCAACATCGACAACCAGGGCATCTCCGGCATGGAGAAATATATAGATGAGCAGGGCCTGAGCGACCTGCAGGCGTCGGGCCTGGCGGTGGCCAAGGATCTCAAGCCAGTAAAGCTTTCGATCGATCTGCGGGTCCAGCATGTGGTGCGCGACGAGATCGCCGCCGGCCTGGAACGTTATCGCGCCGTCGGCGCTGGCGCCGTTGTGCTGAACGTCAAGACCGGCGAAGTAATAGCCATGGCATCGGTGCCGGATTTTGATCCGAACAATCCTTACAATGCGCAGGAAAAGGACCGGCTGAACCGGATGTCGGCGGGTCTCTATGAGATGGGCTCGACCTTCAAGAGCTTCACATCGGCCATGGCGCTTGATTCCGGCAAGGCGACGATGGCGAGCCGCTTCGATGCTTCGCATCCAATCCGGGTCGGGCATCAGGCCATCCACGATTTTCACGGCAAGAACCGTGTGCTGTCGTTGCCGGAGGTGTTCCTCTATTCGTCCAACATCGGGTCGGCCAGGGAGGCCGAGTTGGTCGGCATCGAGGCGCACAGGGAATTCCTGCATCGCCTTGGCATCCTGGAAAGGATGCAGACCGAACTGCCGGAAGTCGCCCGCCCGACCGAACCGAAGGTCTGGAAGCAGGTCAATTCGTTCACCATCGCCTTCGGCCACGGCGTGTCGACGACGCCGCTGCAGGCGGCTGTAGGCTGCGCGGCGTTGATGAATGGCGGCTACCTAATGCAGCCGACATTCCTGGTCCGCAGCCAGCAGGAGGCGATGGCGGCGGCGAAGAAAGTGGTTAGCGAAAAGACGGTCGAAGGTATGCGCTACCTCTATTCGCTCAACGCCGAGAAGGGTTCGGCCAGAAACGCCAGAGTTCCCGGCTACCGCGTTGGCGGCAAGACCGGAACGGCCGAGAAGGTCATCAACGGCCGTTACTCGAAAGACTTGAATTTCAATACCTTCGTCGCCGCCTTCCCGATGGACGATCCGCAATACCTGGTGTTTACGATTGCCGACGCCCCGCACCCGGAAAAGCCTGGCATGACAGACGTTGCGGCCGCAAATGCGGGGGTTATCGCCGGCAATATTATCAGGCGTTCAGCGGCCATGCTTGGCGTGAAACCCGATTTCAGCCATGAAAATGGTGCAACGCTGGTTTCCTATGAGTGATTCTTGGGGCGCGCCGGCGACTGCGCGCTCTTTAATATTGCGGTGAACGGAACTCAATGAAGCTCAGAGATCTAGCCGGTGTCCTGCCAGTCGAAGGAACAGATTCCGCCGATCTGGAGGTCACCGGGATTTCGTCCGATTCCCGCCAGGTAAAACCGGGCGTCGTCTTTTTTGCGCTCGCCGGCACCAAAGCGGACGGTGCGGCCTACGCTGCCGACGCGGCAAGCCGCGGCGCGCTTGCGATCGTGACAAGCAAAGGCAGTTCCGTTGCCGGACTGCCGGTTCCGGTGCTGGTGGTCGACGATCCGCGCCTGGCACTGGCGCTCAGTGCCTCCAGCTATTTCGGCAAGCAGCCGCAGACCATGGTCGCCGTCACCGGCACCAGCGGCAAGACCTCGGTCGCCGCCTTCACCAGGCAGATCTGGGAGCAGGCGGGGTATGCCGCCGCTTCGATCGGCACCACCGGCGTGGTGGCGCCCGGCCGCAACGAGTATGGCTCACTGACGACACCCGACCCGGTCGCCCTGCATCAACTGCTGAGGGAATTGGCCGATGCCGGCGTCACCCATGCCTCGATGGAAGCCTCCAGTCATGGGCTCGACCAGCGCCGCCTCGACGGCGTGAAATTGGCGGCCGGCGGCTTCACCAATCTTGGCCGCGACCACATGGATTACCATCCGACGGTCGAGGACTATCATCGCGCCAAACTGCGCCTGTTCGACACGCTGCTGCCGAAAGGTGCGCCGGCGGTCATTTTCGCCGACGATCCGTGGTCGGCGCCGACAATCCAGGCGGCGCGGGCCGCCGGGCTCCAGGTGCTGACGGTTGGCCGCCACGGCGATTTCCTGAAACTGAAGCGGGTCGAGCATGAGCGCCACCGCCAACGCGCCGAGGTGGAGGCCGACGGCGTGATTCACGAGATCGACCTGCCGCTGGCTGGCGATTTCCAGATCGCGAACGCACTGGTTTCGGCGGGGCTCGCCATTTCCACCGGAACACCCATCGCCAAAGCCTTGATGGGCTTGGAAAAACTGAAGGGCGCGCCTGGCCGCCTCGACCTCGTCGGAACCACTGCCAGCGGCGCACCAGTCTATGTCGACTATGCCCACAAGCCCGATGCGCTGGAAAACGTGCTGGCCTCGGTAAGGCCGTTCACGACGGGCCGCGTCATGGTCGTGTTCGGTTGCGGCGGTGACCGTGACCGGGGAAAAAGGCCGATCATGGGCGAGATCGCGACCCGGCTTGCCGATGTCGTCATCGTCACCGACGACAATCCGCGCTCGGAAGTGCCCGAGACGATCCGCGCCGCCATTCTTGCCGCCGCACCCGGCGCCATCGAGATCGGCGACCGACGCCAGGCGATCCACGAGGCTGTCGGCATGCTTCATGCCGGCGACACGCTGATCGTGGCCGGCAAGGGCCATGAGGAAGGCCAGACGATCGGCTCCGAGACCCTGCATTTTTCCGATCACGAGGAAGTCCGCGCCGCCCTGCGGGAGCGTGCCGCATGAGTCTTCTGTGGACCTCCGAGGCGCTGGTTGCCGCCATGGACGGCCGGCCGCTCGGTCCTATGCCCGAAGGCATATCGGGGATTTCGATCGACAGCCGCAGCCTGCAGCCGGGTGACGCCTTCTTCGCCATCAAGGGCGAGGCGATGGACGGCCACGACTTCGTCACCGCGGCCATCAAGGCCGGCGCTGGCGTGCTGGTGGTGGCGGAGGGCAAGCTGCCGTCTCTCGGCCGGCTGACAGCACCGATCATCGTCGTCGAGGATGTGCTGGCCGCCCTGGAGAAGCTCGGGATCGCGGCACGTGCCCGTTCGCAGGCCAAAATCATCGCGGTGACCGGTTCGGCTGGCAAGACCACCACCAAGGAAGCGCTGCGCCATGTGCTGTCGGCCGTCGGCAAGGTGCATGCCTCGGCGCAGTCCTTCAACAATCATTGGGGCGTGCCGCTGACGCTGGCGCGCATGCCCGCCGATTGCGACTATGCCGTGTTCGAGATCGGCATGAACCATCCCGACGAGATCCGGCCGCTGGTGAAGATGGTGCGGCCGCATGTCGCCATCGTCACCATGATCGCGGCCGCGCATCTGGGTTTCTTCCGCAATCTGGACGAGATCGCCCAGGCCAAGGCCGAAATTTTCGAAGGGCTGGAGCCCGAAGGTGCCGCCGTCCTCAATCGCGACGACGCGCGCTTCAAGCTCCTCGACAAGATGGCGCATGCCGCCGGCGTCGAGCATGTCTACGGCTTCGGCGAGAATGCGCGCTCGAGCTTCAGGCTCACCAAATGCGAACTCCATGCCGACCATTCCGACATCGCCGCCAGGATCGGCGGCCGCGAGGTGACGGCCCGCATCGGCGCACCCGGCCGGCACATGGTGCAGAACGTGCTGGCGGTGCTGGGCGCGGCGCATCTGGTCGGCGCCGATCTCGACAAAGTGGCATCGGCGTTGGCTGATCTCTCCGCCGAGCGCGGGCGCGGCAGGCGCCATGTGCTGCGGCATCCACAGGGCACGATCACCCTGATCGATGAGAGCTACAACGCCAATCCCGCCTCGATGGAGGCCGCCATGGCGCTGCTGAACGCGACGCCGGTAACGGGCGAGGGCCGGCGCATCGCCGTGCTTGGCGACATGCTCGAACTCGGCGACCACTCGGCCAATCTGCATGCCGCTCTTGCCGATCTCATCGTCGGCACCGGCACGCGAACCGTCTTTCTCGGCGGTCCGGAAATGCGGGCGCTGGCGCAAGCGCTGCCGGACGATATCAAGACGGAATACCGCGCGGGTGTCGAAGAGCTGAAGCCGGTGCTGCTTGCCGCGCTGAAGCCGGGCGACGTGGTGATGATCAAATCGTCGAAGGGCATCGGTTTTGCAAAACTGGTCGATGCCTTGCTGGGCAAATACCCGGCTGAAACGACAACCAGCAAACTGACCTAGATCAAGCCGGGGACGAAAAGCGCATGTTCACACTGCTGGTCGATTTCGCGGACAAGATCTCGGTCTTCAACGTTTTCCGCTATATCACCTTCCGCACCGGAGGGGCGCTGATCACCTCGGCGCTGATCGTCTTCATCTTCGGGCCGACCATCATCAACTCGCTGCGGCTGCGCCAGGGCAAGGGCCAGCCGATCCGCGCCGACGGGCCGCAAACGCATTTCAAGAAGGCCGGCACACCGACCATGGGCGGACTGATGATCCTGTCGGGCATCATCGGCTCGTCGCTTCTGTGGGCGAACCTGTCGAGCATCTATGTCTGGGTGGTGCTGCTGGTGACGCTGGGCTTCGGCTCGATCGGGTTCTACGACGACTATCTGAAGGTGACCAAGCAGTCGCATCTGGGCTTTTCCGGCAAGGCGCGGCTGGGGCTCGAATTCATCATCGCCGGCATCGCCGCCTGGGTGATCATGCGTAACGGCCAGGCGCCGTTCTCGTCGTCGCTGACGTTCCCCTTCGCCAAGGAATTCATCGTCAACCTCGGCTGGTTCTTCATTCCGTTCTCCTGCTTCGTCATCGTCGGCGCCGGCAATGCAGTGAACCTGACCGACGGCCTCGACGGTCTGGCGATCGTGCCAATCATGATCGCGGCGGCATCCTTCGGCGTCATCGCCTATCTCTCGGGTAATGCGGTGTTCGCCGAATATCTGCAGATCCATTTCGTTCCCGGCACCGGTGAACTGGCGGTCGTGCTGGGCGCCGTCATCGGCGCCGGCCTCGGCTTCCTCTGGTTCAACGCGCCGCCGGCGGCAATCTTCATGGGCGACACCGGCTCGCTGGCCATGGGCGGCCTGATCGGCACGGTCGCGGTGGCCACCAAGCACGAGATCGTGCTGGTCATCGTCGGCGGCCTGTTCGTGGTCGAGATCCTGTCCGTCATCATTCAGGTCGGCTACTTCAAGATGACGGGCAAGCGCGTCTTCCTGATGGCGCCGATCCACCATCATTTCGAAAAGCTCGGCTGGACCGAAAGCCAGGTGGTGATCCGCTTCTGGATCATTGCCGTCATCCTGGCGCTGGTCGGCCTGTCCACCCTCAAGCTGAGATAGGCAACACCTTGATCCCCGCCGCATCCTTCGCAGGCAAGCAGGTTTCGCTCTTCGGGCTGGGTGGTTCGGGGATGGCGACGGCGCGCGCGCTGATCGAGGGCGGCGCGCATGTGCTGGCCTGGGACGACAATCCCGACAGTGTCGCCAAGGCCGCCGCCACAGGCATCGCGACCGGCGATCTGCGCGGCGCCGACTGGGCGAAATTCTCGGCCTTCGTGCTGTCGCCCGGCGTGCCGCTGACGCATCCCAAGCCGCACTGGACGGTGGAACTGGCGCGCGGGGCCGGCGTCGAGATCATTGGCGACGTCGAGTTGTTCTGCAGGGAGCGGATGCTCAGCGCGCCGACGGCTCCTTTCATCGCCATCACCGGGACCAATGGCAAATCGACGACGACCGCGCTGGCGGCGCATATCCTCAAGGCCTCCGGCCGCGACACGCAGATGGGCGGCAATATCGGCCGCGCGGTGATGACGCTCGATCCGCCGAAGCCTGACCGCCACTATGTGGTCGAGTGCTCGTCCTACCAGATCGACCTTGCCCCCTCGATCAACCCGACGGCCGGTATCCTGCTCAATTTGACGCCCGACCATCTCGACCGCCACGGCACCATGCAGCACTACGCCTCGATCAAGGAGCGGCTGGTGGCGGGCAGCGAGACGGCAATCATCGGCATTGACGATTCCTGGTGCGCGCAGATCGCCGAGCGGTTGGAGCGGGCAGGCCGGCAGGTCATCCGCATTTCCAAGCGGCTGCCGCTGACCGACGGCTATTTCGCCGACGGCACCAATCTGATGGAAGCCGTGCACGGCCGCTACAGCCGGGTCGCCTTCCTCGAAGGTATCGGCTCGCTGCGGGGCCAGCACAATGCGCAGAACGCGCTTGCCGCGGTCGCGGCCTGTCTCAAGGTCGGGCTCGACCTCGGCGAGATCCAGTCCGGGCTGGAGAGTTTCCCGGGCCTCGCCCACCGCATGGAGCAGGTCGGCCGCAAGGACCATGTGCTGTTCGTCAACGATTCCAAGGCGACCAATGCCGATGCGGCCGCGCCCGCGCTGTCCAGCTTCAACCGCATCTACTGGATCGCCGGCGGCCTGCCCAAGGAAGGGGGGATTGAACCGCTGCGCGGCTTCTTTCCGCGCATCGCCAAGGCCTATCTGATCGGCGAGGCGGCGCCCGGTTTTTCGGCGACGCTGGGCGAGGCGGTGCCCTACGAGATATCGGGGACGCTGGCCGCCGCGGTCGAGCACGCCGCGCATGACGCGGCCAAGGAGGATGGCGGCGAGGCGGTGGTGCTGTTGTCGCCGGCCTGCGCCAGTTTCGACCAGTTCAAGAATTTCGAAGTTCGCGGCGAAGCCTTCAGGCAAGCTGCGAGCGCTATAGATGGCGTCAAACCCATCGGAGGGGCACGATAATGCAGAGCCGTCTCGATAAAAGTCCCGTCGCAACCTGGTGGTGGACGATCGATCGCTGGTTCCTGGCGGCATTCCTATCGCTGATGGGGCTCGGCATCGTGCTGTCCTTCGCCGCGAGCCCGGCGGTCGCCGAACGCATCGGCCTCGACAGTTTCCACTTCGCCACCAGGCAGATCATCTTCACCGTGCCGGCGCTCGGCGTGATGCTGGCGGTATCCTTCCTCGATTCCAGGCAGATCCGGCGCATGTCGCTGATCATGCTGTGCCTCATGCTGGTGCTGATGGTCGCGGTGCTCTATGTCGGCGTCGAAGTGAAGGGCGCGCGGCGCTGGGTTTCGCTCGCCGGCCTGTCGATCCAGCCGTCGGAATTCCTGAAGCCGGCCTTCGTCATCATGTGCGCCTGGCTGTTCGCCGAACACAAGCGCCAGCCCGACATTCCCGGCAACCTGTTCGCCATGCTGCTTCTGGTGCTCGTCGTATCGCTGCTGGTGGCGCAGCCGGACCTCGGCCAGACCATGCTGACGACCGGCACCTGGGGCATCATGTTCTTCATGGCGGGGCTGCCCTGGCTGTGGATCATCATGCTGGGCGCCGCCGGCGTCGGCGGTGTCTTCGCCGCCTATACGGTGTTTCCGCACGTTGCCCTGCGCATCGACAAGTTCCTCACCGGCGAGGGCGACACGTTCCAGGTCGATATGGGGCGCGACGCGCTGATTAATGGCGGCTGGTTCGGCGTCGGGCCGGGCGAGGGCACGGTCAAGCGGGTCATCCCCGACAGCCACGCCGACTTCGTGTTCTCGGTCGCGGGCGAGGAGTTCGGGCTGATCATGTGCTTCTTCATCATGTCGATCTTCGCTTTCATCGTGCTGCGCGGGCTCAACACGGCACTCAAGGAACATGACGACTTCACCCGCTATGCGGTCGGCGGCCTCGTCACTGTGTTCGGCCTGCAGGCCGTCATCAACATGTGCGTCAACCTGCAGCTTGTGCCTGCCAAGGGCATGACGCTGCCCTTCATCTCCTACGGTGGTTCCTCGCAGATCGCGATCGCCATCTCCATGGGCATGGTGCTGGCGCTGACGCGCAAGCGACCTGAAAAACGCAAGCAGATGGGCTTCACGCTGCCACAGCGCGCCCTGCCGGCGGAGTGATATGGCGAGGGGTGTCATCCTTCTTTCGGCGGGCGGAACCGGCGGACATCTGTTTCCGGCCGAGGCGCTGGCGCATGAGCTCGCCGAGCGCGGCTGGACGGTGCATCTGGCGACGGACGAGCGCGCCGAGCGATTTGCCAGCCGCTTCCCGGCCGCCGCCATCCATCCGATCCAGTCGGCGACGATGGGTTCGAAGAACCCTTTCGCCTTGCTCGGGGCCTTCTGGAAAATCTGGCGCGGCGTACGGCAGGCGTCCACCATTATCGGCAGGATCAAGCCGGATGTCGTCGTCGGCTTCGGCGGCTACCCGACCCTGCCGCCGCTCTATGCGGCGACACGGCGCAAGGTGCCGACTTTGATCCATGAGCAGAACGCGGTGATGGGGCGCGCCAACCGGGCGCTGGCCGGCCGTGTCGATGCCATAGCCGGCGGTTTCCTGCCGCAGGACGCGAGTGCCGCCGGCGCCAAGACGGTGACGACAGGCAATCCGGTCAGGCCGGCTGTGCTGGAAGCGGCCAAGACACCTTATACGGCATCGACCGGGGAGGAGCCGTTCCGCTTGCTGGTGTTCGGCGGCAGCCAGGGCGCCCAGTTTTTTTCCGATGCCATGCCGGGGGCGATCGCACTGCTTTCCGATGCACAGCGCAAGCGGCTCGCGATCACGCAGCAGGCGCGTGCCGATGACGTGGGGCGGGTGAAGGCGGCCTATGCCGCGCTTGGCGTCGCCGCCGAGGTTTCGCCCTTCTTCACCGACATGGCGGCACGCATGGCGGGGGCGCATCTGGTGATCTCACGTTCCGGTGCCTCGACCGTCTCGGAGATCGCCGTCATCGGACGACCGGCGTTGCTGGTGCCCTATCCCTACGCGCTCGACCACGACCAGGCGGCGAATGCGGCGGCCCTTGCCGCCGCCGGCGGCGGCGAGGTGCACCCACAATCCTCGCTGTCGCCCGAGCGCATTGCAACCCTCCTTGGCGGACTGATGGACGCCCCCGAGCGGCTGGCGGCGATGGCGGCTGGGGCGAAATCGGCTGGCAGGCCGCATGCGGCACGGTTGCTCGCCGATCTCACAGAGGCTATTGCGTCCAGAAAAACCGTTTCGGACTTCAGGAAGGGGACGCACGCATGAAAATGCCGCAGACCATCGGCCTCGTGCATTTCATCGGCATTGGCGGCATCGGCATGAGCGGCATCGCCGAGGTGCTGCACAATCTCGGCTACAAGGTGCAAGGGTCCGATCAGGCCGACAGCGCCAACGTGCAGCGCCTGCGCGACAAGGGCATCGAATGCTTCGTCGGCCACAAGGCCGAAAACCTCGGCGATGCCGAGGTCATCGTCGTCTCGACGGCGATCAAGAAATCCAATCCGGAGCTCAAGGCCGCGCGTGAAAGGCTGCTGCCGATCGTGCGTCGCGCCGAGATGCTGGCCGAGCTGATGCGCTTCCGCCAGGCGGTGGCCATCGGCGGCACGCACGGCAAGACGACGACGACCTCCATGGTGGCGACGCTGTTCGAAGCCGGCGGGCTCGATCCGACCGTCATCAATGGCGGCATCATCAATGCCTATGGCACCAATGCGCGCATGGGCGACGGCGAATGGATGGTGGTCGAGGCCGACGAGAGCGACGGCACCTTCCTCAAGCTGCCGGCCGACATCGCTGTCGTCACCAACATCGATCCCGAGCATCTCGACCACTATGGCAGTTTCGACAAGGTGCGCGAGGCATTCCGCCAGTTTGTCGAGAACGTGCCGTTCTACGGCTTCGGCGTGATGTGCACCGACCACCCGGAAGTGCAGGCGCTGGTCGGACGCATCGAGGATCGGCGCGTCATCACCTATGGCGAGAACGCGCAGGCCGATGTGCGCTTCACCAACCATCGCATGGCGGGTGCCACGTCCGAGTTCGACGTGGTGATCCGCGACCGCAAGACCGGCGGCCAGAAGACGATAGCGGACCTGCGGCTTCCAATGCCAGGCCGCCACAATGTTTCGAACGCCACCGCCGCGATCGCAGTGGCGCACGAACTAGGCCTGTCCGGGGAGGCGATCAAGAAGGGCCTGTCGTCCTTCGCCGGCGTCAAACGCCGCTTCACCCGTACCGGCTCCTGGAACGGCGTCGACATTTTCGACGATTACGGCCATCATCCGGTCGAGATCGCGGCCGTGCTCAAGGCGGCGCGCAGCGCCACCAAGGGACGCGTCATCGCCATTGCCCAGCCGCACCGCTTCACCCGGCTGCATGATCTGTTCAACGAGTTTTCGGCCTGCTTCAACGACGCCGATACGGTGATGGTCGCCCCTGTCTACGCGGCCGGCGAAGAGCCGATCGAGGGCGTGACTTCCGATGCGCTGGTGTCGCGCATCCGCGCCGGCGGCCATCGCGACGCCCGCTACATCGAAGGACCGGCCGATATCGCGCCGATCATCCGTGATCTCGCCAAGCCCGGCGATTTCGTCGTCTTCCTCGGCGCCGGCAATATCACCCAATGGGCTTATGCCTTGCCCAAGGAGCTTGCCGCCTCATGACGCACGGCCAGGCCCTGATCGACAGACTTGGCGACCGGCTTGCCGGCCTGCGTGGCCGTATCACGCCGAATGCCGAGATGGACAAGATCACCTGGTTCCGTGCCGGAGGGCTGGCGGAGGCGCTGTTCCAGCCGGCGGATGAAGAAGATCTCGCCGCCTTCCTCAGGGCGGTTCCCGAGGAAATTCCGCTGACCATCGTCGGCATTGGCTCGAACCTGCTGGTCAGGGATGGCGGCATTCCCGGCTTTGTCATCCGGCTTTCCGCTAAGGGGTTTGGTGAGGCCGAACTTGTTTCACCGATCAGGATCAGGGCAGGCACGGCGACGCCCGACAAGCGCGTGGCCGCCGTGGCGCTCGAGGCCGGCATTGGCGGCTTCCATTTCTACCACGGCATTCCAGGCGCCATTGGCGGCGCGCTCAGGATGAATGCTGGCGCCAATGGCGTCGAGACGCGCGAGCGGGTTGTCGAGGTGCGCGCGCTCGACCGCAAGGGCAATGTCCAGACGCTGAGCAATGCCGACATGGGTTATGCCTATCGCCATTCGGCCGCACCGACCGGGCTGATCTTCACCTCGGCCGTGTTCGAAGGGTTTGCCGAGGACAAGGCGGTGATCAAGGCGGCGATGGATGCCGTGCAGAACCACCGCGAGACCGTGCAGCCGATCCGCGAGAAGACCGGCGGGTCGACCTTCAAGAATCCCGAAGGCACCTCGGCCTGGAAGGAGATCGACAAGGCGGGCTGCCGCGGCCTGCTGATCGGCGGGGCGCAGATGTCGCCCATGCACTGCAACTTCATGATCAACACCGGCACCGCCACCGGTTACGACCTCGAATATCTCGGCGAGACGGTGCGGGCGCGCGTGCTCGAACATTCCGGCATCCGCCTGCACTGGGAGATCCAGCGCATCGGCAATTTCCGGCCCGGACATGCCGTGCAGGAGTTTCTCGGCCAACTGCTCTGACCTCAATCTCAATTCGCTTTAGTTGCCGGTGAAGTTCACGTGATGGTTGAACTTCAAACGCGTTCCCAGAGTGCGCAAAAAGCGTTGCTTCGGGGACTCACCGACACGGTTTTCACGTCCATTTTCTCAGAAAGTGAATCTCTCGGAATCATAAGCACTTGCCAGTAAATCAACTCTCTGATTCTCTGCTCCAAAGCGTTTCCTGATTTGAGTCGTTCGACGCGTTACCCGCGTTTTCCGTCTGGGGGGCAACCTGCCGGGAGACTCGGACTCAATGTTGCGGAAATTTTGGTTTTTGGTCCGCCGTGAGAGGGGATGACGGGGAATGAAGAGCAAGCATGTGGCCGTCCTGCTGGGAGGTTTCTCGTCCGAGCGGCCCGTGTCCCTGTCCTCCGGAAAGGCCTGTGCCGATGCGCTGGAGAAGGAAGGCTACCAAGTCACCCGCGTCGATGTCGGGCGCGACGTCGGCTCCGTGCTCGCCGAGCTTCGGCCGGATGTCGCCTTCAACGCGTTGCATGGTCCATTCGGCGAGGATGGCACGATCCAGGGTATCCTCGAATATCTCGGTATTCCCTACACCCATTCCGGCGTGCTCGCCTCGGCGCTCGCCATGAACAAGGAGCAGGCGAAGAAGATCGTCAAATCAGTCGGCGTTCCCGTCGCCGAATCGAAGGTTGCCAATCGCTTCGCCATCCAGAACAAACATCCGATGAAGCCGCCCTACGTGATCAAGCCGGTCAATGAAGGATCGAGCTTCGGCGTCGTCATCGTGTCTGAAGGGCAGTCGCATCCACCGCAGATCGTCGGATCGTCCGAGTGGAAATATGGCGATACCGTCATGGTCGAGCGCTACATCCATGGGCGCGAACTGACCTGCGCCGTCATGGGTGATGTGGCGCTCGGCGTCTGCGAGATCATCCCGACGGGCCATTCCTTCTACGACTACGATTCAAAATATGTTGCCGGCGGATCAAAACACGAATGCCCCGCAAAAGTTTCACCGAATATTTACCAAAAAATACAGACACTGGCGCTCAAGGCTCACCAAGCTGTCGGCTGTCGGGGCGTTTCCCGGTCGGACTTCCGTTATGACGATCGTCACTCCGAAAATGGCGAAGTTGTATGGCTCGAGGTCAACACCCAGCCGGGCATGACGCCGACATCTCTGGTGCCTGAAATCGCCGCCCAGGCCGGGCATTCGTTTGGTGAACTGTTGAGTTGGATGGTGGAGGACGCTTCGTGTCTGCGTTGAAATGGGGACAGGGTAGGGGGAAGGGCGCGGCGGTGCCGTCGCTGTTCGGCCTGCCGTTGTCATCGGGCCATTTCGTGCTGCCACGCATGCTTCGCCGCCCGGTGCGCATGCTCGCCCGCCTTGGTGATGGCGAATTCCAGGCGCCGCGTTTCTCCTCCGCGATCATGTCGGCCGTGCTGCTCGCGTCGAGCGGCGCCTACGGTGCCTATCTTGGCGGTCATGCCGACGGTATCATCCAGAGCATCACTGCCCGCACCGGCTTTGCCGTCGATCAGGTCAAGGTGGTCGGCAACCATCAGACCTCGGAAATCGACATTCTCGACAGGCTCGAGCTTGACGGCTGGACGTCGCTGATCGGCTTCGACGCGGAGGCCGCGCGCGAGCGCATCTCCGGCCTGCCCTGGATCGAGGTCGCCGCGGTGCGCAAGGTCTATCCGCACACGCTGGAAGTGCGCGTCGAGGAGCGCGAGGCCTTCGCGCTCTGGCAGCAGGGCAGTGATCTTTCGGTCATCGAGAAGAATGGTGCCGTCATCGCGCCCTTCTCAGGCGGCAAGCAGGTGCTGTTGCCGCTGCTGATCGGCACTGGCGCGCCCGCCAAGGCGCCTGATTTCCTGGCCAAGGTCGAGCAATATCCCGATCTCGCCAGCCGCATAAAGGGCTACATCCGTGTCGGTGAGCGGCGCTGGGACCTGAAGCTGGACAACGGCATCACCGTCAAGTTGCCGGAGGATGGCGAGGACCAGGCACTCGCGGAACTCGTGAAGATGGACCATGACAACGGGCTTTTGTCGCGCGACATCGCCGCCGTCGACATGCGCCTCACGGACCGGCTGGTTGTGCAGTTGACGCCCGAGGCGGCGACGCAGCGCGAGGCGGCGCTCAACGAGAAACCGAAAACGCTCAAGCGCAAGCCGGAGACGAAGATATGAGCTGGCTTGGCGGTTCTGGCGATGCCTCGTCGCGCCGGTCCGGCACCTTGACGGTGCTGGATGTCGGCTCGAACAAGGTCTGCTGCATGGTGGCGAAGCTCAAGCCGAACGATGACGGCAAGCTGTTGCGCGGCCGCTCGCACCGGATCCAGGTCATCGGCATCGGCCATCAGAAATCGCAGGGCGTGAAGTCGGGTGTGGTGGTCGATCTCGACCGCGCCGAGCATGCGATCCGCTTGTCCGTAGACGCCGCCGAGCGGATGGCCGGGCTGACGGTCGATTCGCTGATCGTCAACATGACCGCCGGCCGGCTGAAGAGCGAAGCCTTTTCGGCGACCATCAACCTCGGCGGCCATGAGGCCGACGAAGCCGACATCAAGCGCGTGCTCGGCGCCGGCGCCAAGCAGGCGCTCAAGGCCGAGCGCGAGGTGATCCATTCGCTGCCGGTCGGCTTCTCGCTGGACGCCGAGCGCGGCGTTCGCGATCCGCGCGGCATGGTCGGCGACACGCTTGGCGTCGACATGCATGTGCTGACGGGTGACGCAGCCCCGATGCGCAACCTGGAGCTCTCCATCAACCGCTCGCATCTGTCGGTCGAGCGCATGGTGGCGACGCCCTATGCCAGCGGGCTGGCGGCGCTTGTCGATGATGAGCTGGAACTGGGTGCCGCCTGCATCGATATGGGTGGCGGCACGACCACGATCTCGGTGTTTTCGGAAGGCAGGTTCATCCACGGCGACGCGATCGCCATCGGCGGCAACCATGTCACGCTCGATATGGCCAAAGGACTTTCGACCTCGCTCGATGCCGCCGAGCGGCTCAAGGTGATGCACGGTTCGGCGCTGCCGGGCAGTGCCGATGACCGCGACCTGGTTTCGATCCAGCCGATCGGCGACGATGGCGACGTGCCGCTGCAGATCCCGCGTTCGGTGATGACGCGTATCGTGCGGGCCCGCATCGACGAGACGCTCGAACTCCTGCGCGACCGGCTGAACAAGTCGGGCTACGGCAACGCGGTCGGCAAGCGCGTCGTGCTCACCGGCGGCGCCAGTCAGCTGGCCGGCCTGCCGGAGGCGGCACGCCGTATCCTGGGACGCAATGTGCGCATCGGCCGGCCGCTCGGCGTGGCGGGCCTGCCCGAGGCGGCGAAGGGGCCGGCTTTCTCGGCCGCCGTCGGGCTTCTGATCTATCCGCAGATGGCGAGTTTCGAGAGCCATCCGGCGAAAGGCATTTCCGGTCTCAGGATGACCGGAACGGGTGGAAAACTGCATCGCATGAGTCAGTGGTTGAGAGACAGTTTCTAATTGACGGGGGCAGCCCCATAGGCGGCCGCGGCGGCGAAGCGGCGTGAAAGGCAAAGGACGGAGACAATGACCATCAATCTGCAGAAGCCGGACATCACCGAGCTTAAGCCACGCATCACCGTGTTCGGTGTCGGCGGCGGCGGCGGCAACGCCGTCAACAACATGATCACTGCCGGACTGCGCGGTGTCGAGTTCGTCGTCGCCAACACCGACGCCCAGGCGCTGACCATGTCGAAGGCCGACCGGCTGATCCAGCTCGGCGCGCATGTCACCGAAGGTCTCGGCGCGGGTTCGCAGCCGGAAGTCGGCCGCGCGGCGGCGGAAGAATGCATCGACGAGATCATCGATCACCTGTCCAACACCCATATGTGCTTCGTCACCGCCGGCATGGGCGGTGGTACCGGTACCGGTGCCGCTCCTGTCGTGGCGCGGGCCGCGCGCGAGAAGGGCATCCTCACCGTTGGCGTCGTGACCAAGCCGTTCCACTTCGAAGGCCAGCGCCGCATGAAGACGGCCGACATGGGCATCGAAGAGCTGCAGAAATGCGTCGACACGTTGATCGTCATCCCCAACCAGAATCTGTTCCGGCTGGCCAATGACAAGACCACCTTCGCCGATGCCTTCGCCATGGCCGACCAGGTGCTCTATTCCGGCGTCGCCTGCATCACCGACCTGATGGTCAAGGAAGGCCTGATCAACCTCGACTTCGCCGACGTGCGCTCGGTCATGCGCGAAATGGGCAAGGCGATGATGGGCACCGGAGAGGCTTCGGGCGAGGGCCGCGCAATGGCAGCGGCGGAAGCGGCAATCGCCAATCCGCTGCTCGACGAGACCTCGATGAAGGGCGCCAAGGGCCTGCTGATCTCGATCACCGGCGGCCGCGACCTCACCCTGTTCGAAGTCGACGAAGCGGCAACCCGCATCCGCGAGGAGGTCGACCAGGACGCCAACATCATCCTGGGCGCCACCTTCGACGAGGAACTCGAAGGCGTCATCCGCGTCTCGGTGGTCGCCACCGGCATCGACAAATCGGCCGCTGAAATCGCCGCCGCGCCGATCTCGATCCGCGCCGCGCCGCAGAAGCCGGCCGCCCGTCCAGCCGTTGCCGCCGTGGAAAGCCGCCCGGCGCCGGTCCAGCAGGCCGCTTACGAGCCGCGCGCCGTCGATCCGGTCGCGGAAGCGATCCAGTTGGCCGAAGCAAACGCCGCGGCCATGGCTCAGCCGCGCCCGGCACCGGTTGCCCATGCGGACGATTTCCGCCCGCAGAGCAAGATCTTCCAGGCGCCGCCCGCGCAGCCGCAGCCGATGGTGCAGCCGGTCGTCCAGCAGATGATCCAGCCGGCTCCGCAGCCGCGCGAAATGCTGCGTGAGGTCCAGCAGCCGGTCGCAATGGCCCCGCAGCGCATGCCGCGCGTCGAGGACTTTCCGCCGGTCGTGAAGGCCGAGGTCGAAGCCAAGAGCCGTCCGGCAGACCACCATGAGAATAGCGGGCCAATGGGCCTGCTGAAGCGTCTGACCAATGGACTGACCCGCCGCGAGGAGGAGCCCGCACGGCTGCAGCCGGCGCAACCGCGCGAGCCGAAGCTGCGCCAGGCCGCGCCCGAAGTGCGCCGTCTGGCGAGCCAGGACGCGCAGCTCTACGCGCCGCGCCGTGGCCAGCTGGATGAGCAGGGCCGCCTGACGCCACAGACCAGGGCGACTCAGGACGACGATCAGCTGGAGATTCCCGCCTTCCTGCGCCGTCAGGCCAACTGAGTAGTTAACGGACTGTAACAAGTGTTAACAGGCAGGCAAGGAATTGCTTGCCTGTTAACGTTTAAAGTTCTGAAAAATCAAAAGCTTATGGTACCGTACATGTTCCAGTTCGCGGTTACAGAGAGTAAGAAACCGTGATTTGGAGTCTCCTTGCCGGGACATTATCTTCGCCGCCTACCATAGTCGGTCTGCCGGGATTTCGGGGAAGTGGCCCTGCCTGCCGATTTCACAAGAGCCGCGCCCTCGGGCTGGAGAAGCGGACCTAGGCATTTCGGGCTTATGGGGATTGTCTTGCACGACTATCAGACGACAGTGAAGACGCGCGCGTCGCTTACAGGCGCCGGCGTTCACAGCGGCAAAGAAGTTTCCATCAGTTTCCTGCCCGCGGATGCCGACACCGGCATCGTGTTCCAGCTTATCAATGAGGAAGGGCAGGGCCGCGAGTTCCGTGCCCTGTTTTCCGAGATCGGTGCCACGGACCTTTGCACCATGCTCGGCGATCCTTCGGGCGAGCACATCGCCACTGTAGAGCACATCATGGCCGCGCTGTTCGGGGTCGGCATCGACAATGTCGTCATTGAGATCGATGGCCACGAAGTTCCCATTCTCGACGGCAGCGCCATGGCCTTCGTGGAAGCCATCGACCAGGCGGGCATCGAAAAATTGCCGGTCAAGCGGCGCTACATCAGGGTCGTCAAGCCGGTCCGCATCGAGAACGGTGCTTCCTGGGCGGAGTTCAGACCCTATGACGGCACCCGCTTCGAGGTCGAGATCGATTTCGAAAGTCCCGCGATCGGGCGTCAGCTCTTTGCTTCCGACATCAATGCCGACATCTTCCGCCGTGACATCGCGCGGGCCCGCACCTTCGGCTTCATGAAGGATGTCGAGCGGCTGTGGGCCGCCGGCTACGCGCTGGGATCGTCGCTGGAGAATTCTCTGGTGATTGGTGACGACAACCGCGTCATCAACATGGGCGGCCTGCGCTACCCCAACGAATTCGTGCGCCACAAGACGCTGGACGCCATGGGCGACCTGGCGCTGGGCGGCGCCCGCTTCATCGGCTGTTTCCGCTCCTATCGCGGCGGCCACAGGCTGAACGCCGCGGCGCTGCGGCGCCTGCTGTCGGACCGCACGGCTTTCGAGATCGTCGAGACGACACGCCGCGAGCGTGGCCGCGCGGCCGAGATGAGCGCCGTCAATGCGCCGCTCTATGCGCCCTGGATGATCTGAATCCCTTAGTTTTTTCGATTCGCTTGGAGATGGCCGGTGTTGCAGGAATGCACCATCGGCTGGTGAAATCGCAGGGATGCCGAGGCTCCGACCGACCGCCACAAAAATGTGCGATTGGCTAGACATAGCGTTGCCCGGCAAGGCGGTTATGGTCTATGGCTGCTGCCGTCGATTAGTGCATGTCGCTCAAAAGTGGGGACCAGTTTTGGGAGAACTGCATGCAACGGGCATTGAAATAACGCCGAAAGGGCGCAATCCAATCATGTTCTTCAAGCGAGTCGGTCAATCGAAAGCGCCGCAGTGGTCTGTTTTCCTGGCGCTTTCGGTGGTTGTTCCATCGCTCTTTCTGTCGGCTTGCATGTCGTCGGAGAAAGATATCGACCTTTCGACCTATGTCGACCATACCGAGCCTGGGGACGTTCTCTACAATCAAGGCCTCGCCAATCTGAATGCCGGGCGGCTGGACGAGGCGAGCAAGAAGTTCGACGCCGTCGACCGCCAGCATCCCTATTCGGAATGGGCCCGCAAATCGATGGTGATGGGCGCGTTCGCCGATTATCGCAAGGGCAGTTACGATGAAGCGATCTCGTCAGCTAAACGCTATCTGGCGCTTTATCCTTCCACCGATGACGCCCCCTATGCGCAGTACATCATCGGCCTGAGCTACTATCGCCAGATCAAGGATGTGACGCAGGATCAGAAGGAAGCGCGCCAGACCGTGCAGACGATGCAGGATCTGGTGACGCGCTGGCCGAACTCCGAGTATGTCGAGGACGCCAAGCAGAAGATCCGCTTTGCCAACGACCAGCTCGCCGGCAAGGAAATGCAGATCGGCCGCTACTATCTGGAGCGCCGCGAATACATCGCCGCCGTCAAGCGCTTCCGCACCGTGGTGGAGAACTATTCCAACACGCGTCATGTGGAAGAAGCGCTGGCCCGCCTCACCGAAAGCTACTACGCAATGGGGCTGACCTCGGAGGCCCAGACCGCCGCCGCGGTGCTCGGCACCAACTACCCTGACAGCCCATGGTATAAGGATTCCTACAAGCTCCTGCAGAGCAATGGGCTGGCGCCGCGCGAGAATGCCGGGTCGTGGATATCCAAGGCCGGGAAGCTGATCACCGGCGCCTGACCGCTGTACCTCGGACCGAAGCGTGCATAGCGCGCTTTTTCGGATTGATCCGATGCGCAAACAAAAAGATAGTGCGGCGCTGCGACTCCAATCGGTCGCGTGCCGCTTTGAAGCGCGTCGTGCTTGCACGGATCCATGCGACGCGCTTTAAGTCTTTTGCTTTCGTGCATGTCGTTATCCCAAAACCGGGTCCACTTTTGGGCGGCATGCAATAGGTCCGGGTTCTGATGCTTTCCAGACTGTCGATCCGCGATATCGTCCTGATCGAGAAGCTGGATATCGACTTCCAGCCGGGCCTTTCCGTGCTGACGGGCGAAACCGGCGCCGGCAAATCCATCCTGCTCGATGCCTTGTCGCTGGCGCTCGGCGCGCGCGGCGACGCCTCGCTGGTGCGTCATGGCGTGGCACAGGGCCAGGTCATCGCCGTCTTCGATGTGCCGCGCAACCATCCGGTTCGCGCGCTGCTTGCCGAAAACGCCATAGAGGATGATGGCGACGTCATATTGCGCCGTGTGCAAACGGCGGACGGCCGCACGCGCGTGTTCGTCAACGATCAGCCATCCAGCGTGACGCTGATGCGCGATGTCGGCCGCGCGCTGGTCGAGATCCACGGCCAGCACGATGAGCGCGCCCTGGTCGATCCCGGCGCACACCGTGACGTGCTCGACGCTTTCGGCGGCCATCTCGGCGTCGTTCGCTCGACCGGCGAGGCCTGGCGGCACTGGCGCGCCGGCGAGCAGGAGCTTTCGCGCCACCGCGCCAAGGTGGCGGCAGCGGCGCGCGAGGCCGACTATCTGCGCGCCGCGGTCGCGGAACTGACCAGGCTCGATCCGCAGCCCGGCGAGGAGACGGAACTTGCCGACCTGCGCGCCCATATGATGCGCGCCGAGAAGATCGCTTCCGAAATCCATGATGCGCAGGATGTGCTGTCGGGCCCGTCCTCACCCCTGCCGCAGCTCGCCAGCCTGCTGAGACGGCTGCAGCGCAAAGCGACGGAAGCACCCGGCCTGCTCGAAGACGTGGTCAAGTCGCTGGACGAAGCCATGCTGTCGCTTGACGCGGCACAGTCGGGGGTCGAGGCCGCGCTCCGCGCCACCGAATATGACCCGCAAAGACTGGAGAAAGCCGAGGAGCGACTGTTCTCGCTGCGCGCCGCCTCGCGCAAGCATAGCGTCGCTGTCGACGACCTGGCGCAATTGCGCGACACGATGGTTGCCGATCTTGCCGATCTCGATGCCGGCGAGGAGCGGCTGCACGGGCTGGAGAAGCAGGCCGCCGCCGCACGCGAGGCCTATGACATTGCCGCCGCGCAGCTTTCTTCGCTTCGCCATGCGGCGGCCGTCGGGCTGACCAAGGCGGTGATGGCCGAACTGCCAGCGCTGAAGCTCGAACGCGCCGCCTTCATCGTCGAGATGAAGAGTGAGGCCGAGAGCCGCATGGAAGAGGGCATCGACCAGATCGAGTTCTGGGTGCGCACTAATCCCGGCACGCGGCCCGGGCCGATGATGAAGGTCGCCTCCGGCGGCGAGCTCTCCCGCTTCCTGTTGGCGCTGAAGGTGGCGCTGGCCGACCGCGGCTCGGCGCCGACGCTGGTTTTCGACGAAATCGACACCGGCGTTGGTGGCGCCGTGGCCGACGCGATCGGCCAGAGGCTGGCGCGCCTGTCGAAGCGCGTGCAGGTGCTGTCGGTCACCCACGCGCCGCAGGTGGCGGCGCGCGCGGCGACGCATTTCCTGATCTCCAAATCGGGCAGCACCGACCGCGTGGCGACCGGCATCGCCGAGATGGACCGGACGGCGCGGCAGGAAGAGATCGCGCGTATGCTGGCCGGTGCCACCATCACCGACGAGGCGCGCGCGGCCGCCGAGCGGCTGCTGCGCGAAAACACCAACGCGGCATGAGAATCTCCGGTGTCATGGATCGAGTCAGGATATGGCTCCATCCTGCTGTTCAGGAATGATTTTCCCGAAATCCTGATTTATTGTGACGTGCCATTGTCCAAGGAAGCTTTCCATGTCGGAAAAACCAGTCGATTCGCTTGATGAAAGCGAGGCGGAAGCCGAGCTGAAGCGCCTTGCGGCGGAGATCGCCGAGCACGACCGGCGCTACCATACCGAGGATGCGCCTGTCATCACGGATGCGGAATATGACGCCCTGACGCGACGCAACCTCGCCATCGAGGAGCGTTTTCCCGGTCTGATACGCGAGGATTCGCCGTCGCGCAGGGTCGGCGCGCCGCCGGCGGAGGGCTTCGCCAAGGTGCGCCACGCCGTGCCGATGCTCAGCCTCGCCAAGGCCTACACCGACGAGGACGTCGCCGATTTCATCGTGCGCGGCCGGCGGTTCTTCGACCGCGACAAGGACCTCGATATCGCCTTCACCGCCGAGCCGAAGATCGACGGGCTGTCGGCTTCGCTGCGCTACGAAAAGGGCGTCTTCGTACAGGGCGCGACGCGCGGCGACGGTGCCGTGGGCGAGGACATCACCGCCAACCTCAGGACCATCGCCGACATTCCAGCGCGGTTGAAAGGGTCGGGCTGGCCTGAAATCATCGAGATCCGCGGCGAGGTCTATATGACCTATGCCGAATTCGAGGCGCTGAAGGCACGCTCGGCCGCGGCGGGCGGCCAGGATTATGTCAATCCGCGCAACACGGCCGCCGGCTCGCTGCGCCAGAAGGATCCTTCCGTCACCGCCAGCCGCAACCTCAAATTCTTCGCCTATGCATGGGGCTACACCACGGAAGATCCAGCCCCGACCCAGTATGATTCGGTCCAGAAATTCGCCGATTGGGGGTTCAAGATCAGTCCGCTGATGGTGCGGGCGAAGTCGGTCGAGGAACTGGTCGCGCATTATCACCGGATCGAGGAGCAACGCTCGTCGTTGGGCTATGACATAGACGGCGTCGTCTACAAGGTCGACCAACTCGAATTGCAGCGCCGCTGGGGTTTCGTCACCGGTGAGCCGCGCTGGGCCGTCGCGCACAAATTCCCGGCCGAGCAGGCGATGACGACGGTGGAGAAGATCGACATCCAGGTCGGCCGCACCGGCACGCTGGCGCCGGTCGCACGGCTGTCACCTGTGACCGTCGGCGGTGTCGTGGTCGAGAATGTCACGCTGCACAATGAGGATTACATCAAGGGCTTTGACAGCAATGGCCTGCCGATCCGCGACGGCATCGACGTACGCATCGGTGATACGGTGGTGATCCAGCGGGCCGGGGATGTCATTCCGCAGATCGTCAGCGTCGTCATCGACAAGCGCCCGGCCGATGCGGTGCCTTACGAGTTTCCGCATACCTGTCCGGTTTGCGGCTCGCCGGCGACACGCGAGATCAACGAGAAGACCGGCAAGGAGGATTCGCGCCGTCGCTGCACCGGCGAGCTGATCTGCCCAGCGCAGGCCGTGGAAGGGCTGCGCCACTTCGTGTCGCGCGGCGCCATGGACATAGAAGGCCTGGGCGCTGAAAACATCGACCTGTTCTTCAATTCTGGACTGGTCAAGACAGCCGCCGATATCTTCACGCTCCGGGATCGCCGTCCGGCCGTCACCAGGGCGCTGGCCGAGCGGCGCGAGGAGCAGGCCAGGCAGCGCGAGGCCGCGTCCGGCAAGACGCGCAAGAATGTGCGCGGCGTCGAGGACCGCAATTATGAAGGTCTCGACAAGCTGTTCGCGGCCATAGACGCGCGCCGCGAACCGGAACTCGATCGTTTCATTTTTGCGCTCGGCATCCGCCACATCGGCGAGACGACGGCGGCCGTGCTTGCCCGGACATTCTCGACGATCGAGGAGTTGATCCGCGTCGGCAAGGAGACGGCGGCGGCGGAGGACCCGCACACAGTCTTCCCATCGATCAACGGCATCGGCGATACGGTGATCGATGCGCTGCGCAATTTCTTCGGCAATGAGCGCAATGACGACGTGCTCGACAAGCTGCTCGAGCAGGTCAAGCCGAAACCGTATATCGTCACGATTTCGGCCGACAGCGAGGTCGCCGGCAAGACGATCGTGTTCACCGGTTCGTTGGAGAAGATGACGCGCTCCGAAGCCAAGGCGATGGCCGAACGGCTCGGCGCCAAGGTGGCTGGTTCGGTCTCGGCCAAGACCGATCTGGTGGTGGCGGGACCGGGTGCCGGCTCCAAGCTCAAGCTTGCCAGTGAACTCGGTGTCAAAGTCATCGACGAGGACACCTGGCTGCAGCGGGTCGGCAAGGCGTGATGGACAGTAAGTTCAAAGGATTTGGCCCAAAGGCCATTCCGTTCCTGAAGGCGCTCGATTTCCACCAGAGCCGGGAGTGGTTCCTGGAGAACCGCGAGCTGTTCGAAAAGGAATTGCGCGATCCCCTGGGCGATCTCGTCGAAGCGCTGACGCAGCGTTTCCTGGCAGCCGGGCTCGGTCTGCGCGGGGATCGCAAGAAATCGCTGTTCCGTATCAACCGCGACGTGCGCTTCGCCAAGGACAAGCGGCCCTACAACCGGCATCTGTCGGCGATCCTGTCGCCCGACGGCAGCAAGATGGAGCAAGGCGTGTTCTACGTCCATATCGGGCTGGAGGGTTGCTTTGCCGGTGTCGCCTGGTGGCAGCCGGAAGCGGCGCTGCTGTTGTCGATGCGCCGGGCCATCGAGACGTGGCCCGAGAGGTTTCGCGCCATGGTGAAGGCGTTGAACAAGAATGGCCTCGAGCTCGATGCCGACGGCGGCATGAAACGCACGCCGCGTGGCTTCGAGCATGTCGAGGACAAAGATCTCGTTGCCGCCATCCGCAACCGGCATTTTGTTGTTCGCCACGTCATCGATCCGGCTGGTATCCACGGACCAGAACTGGTCGAGGAACTCGTCGATTTCACTTTGCGGGCCAAGCCGCTGCTCGACTGGGGCAGGGCGATCGAGGGTAAAATCGCGGACGATTGAAGAGTCGACACCGCGATCCGGCGATCATTTCCGCTGATCGTTCGGCTCAAGCGAATTCGTGTGACAAGGCGGGGCATGCCACCTACATACCGCCACTCCCCTTGTTGTTGTGCATGCCGTTGTCCCAAAACCGCCACGCACTTTGGGCGACATGCATCAGGAGTGATCGATGGCGACGGACGCTATTTCCGAAAGCGGCGGCAAGAGCGAGTTCTGGCAGGGAGTGCGGCTGTCCATGCCGGTCGTGATGGCCTCGGCGCCCTTTGCCGTGCTGTTCGGGGCGCTTGCCGTCGACCAGGGCTTCTCGGTTTTCGAAGCCTTCCTGATGAGCGCATTGGTGTTCGGCGGCGCCAGCCAGATGGTGGGCATCCAGCTGTTCGGCCAGCATGTCGCGCCATGGCTGATCGTGCTTTCGATCTTCGCCGTCAACTTCCGCCACGTGCTCTATTCCGCCGGGATCGGCCGGCGCATCGCGCACTGGCCTGTCATCCAGCAGGCGCTCGGCTATTTCATCCTCACCGATCCGCAATACGCGGTTGCCGAAGCGCGGGCGCAATCGGGGCAGACCGTCGGCTTTGCCTGGTATCTGGGGCTCGGCCTGCCGGTCTATCTGTTCTGGATCACCGAAAGCGCGCTCGGCGCGGTGTTCGGCAAGCTCATTCCCGACACGCATGCGCTGGGCATCGATTTCCTGCTGCCGATCTATTTTCTTGGCCTCGTGATGGGTTTTCGCAAGCGGCCGCTATGGCTGCCGGTGGTCGTCGCCAGCGGCTGCGCCTCGATCATCGCCTACAAGACGGTCGGCTCACCCTGGCACGTCTCGATCGGCGCCGTCGCCGGCGTGCTGCTCGCCGTCATCCTGCCACCGCACCATAGCGGCGTGGGAGAGCGGCCATGAGCACGACATTCTGGATCATCATCGCCGGCGCAATCGCGACCTATCTCACGCGCATCGGCGGGCATCTGGTCATCTCCCGCTTCGAAAACATTCATCCGCGCGTGGAAGCCGGCCTCAATGCGGTGCCGGCGGCGGTGCTGACGACGCTGGTGGCGCCGGAGCTGTTGAACGCCGGACCGGCGGAATGGGCGGCGCTGGTCGTCACGGCGACGGTTTCGCTGCGTGGCGGGCTGATGGCGATGTTTCTGGCGGGTGCCGCGGTGCTGATCCTGGCGCGGCAGTTCATCGGATAAGAGCTCTGCCTCGCGATGCTTCCGACGTAGGCGCCGCCCCCTCATTGCCCTGCCGGGCATTTCTCCACGTATAGGGACGGGGGGAAAGACGCTGTCATCGACGATTTCGCCAGTTTTCCTCGCTGCGGCGAAGGTTGCGACAGCTCCCTTCTCCCCGTCACTACACGGGGAGAAGGTGCCGGCAGGCGGATGAGGGGCAGCGCCAGCCTTCCAAGCTGAATATCGGCCGCCTCAAATCTTGGCGTCATGCGGCAGCGGCGCGGTCGCCTTTTGCAGCCAGGCCAGCGTTTCGCCGTCGAGCATCGGTCCGATCTCCGCCAGCACGCGGGCGTGGTAGGTGTCCAGCCAGTGCAGTTCCTCGCGCGTCAGCAGGTCCGACCGCACCAGCCTTACATCGATCGGCGCCAGCGTCAGCGTCTCGAAGCCATGCATGGCAATGTCGCCGCCCTCGATCTGTTCGGCCGGCGTCACCAGGATCAGGTTCTCGATGCGGATGCCGTAGGAGCCTTCCTTGTAGTAACCGGGCTCGTTGGACAGCATCATGCCCTCGAGTAGCTTTTCGGTGCCGGTGCGCGCAATGCGCTGCGGACCCTCATGCACGGCCAGATATGAGCCGACGCCATGGCCGGTGCCATGGGCGAAGTCGCAGCCGTGCTTCCACAGCGCCATGCGCGCGACGGCGTCGATTTCCGAGCCACGCGTGCCGGCGGGAAAGCGCAGCGTCGAAATGCCGATCATGCCTTTCAGCACCAGGGTGAAGCGTTCGCGCATCTCCTCGGTTGGCTGGCCGATCGGCACGGTGCGGGTGATGTCGGTGGTGCCGTCCTGATATTGCGCGCCGGAATCGAGCAGGAACAGCTCGCCGGCCTCAAGCCTGCGGCTGGTGGCGCGTGACACGCGGTAATGCATGATGGCGCCGTTGGGGCCGGCGCCGGAAATGGTGTCGAAGGAGACGTCGCGCAGCGGCATCTGGGTCTCCTCGCCGGTCTGCCGGCGCGTCTCTTCCAGCCTGGTGACAACGGCGATCTCGTCGAGGGAGCCGGGTTTCTGGCGCTCCAGCCAGCACAAGAGCTTGGCCACCGCGGCACCGTCGCGACGATGGGCGGCGCGCGAGCCGTTGATCTCGGCCTGGTTCTTGGTGGCGCGCGGGATGCGGGCCGGGTCGGGCGCGGCGATCACCGTGCCGCCATTGTCCTCGACCAGCATGCGCAGCCTGTCGGCCGCGAGCACCGGGTCGAGCGCGATCTTGGCGCCGCCCTTGGCGAGGGCCACGATCGCCGCTTCGAATTCGCCGGGCTCATGCGGATCAGCGAGCTGCGTGAGATAGGCCGCGACCTGGCGCGAGAATTTGCGCTTGTCCATGAACAGCTGGTGCGATCCATCGGCGGCAAGGATGGCGAAGCCGAGCGCCAGCGGCGTGTGCGGCACGTCACCGCCACGGATATTGAAGGCCCAGGCGATGGAGGAGGGGTCGGTCAGCACCGCATGGGTGGCGCCCTCCTTGCCGATTGCTGTGGCCAGCCGCGCCAGCTTGTCCTTGGCGAGCTCGCCGGCAAAGCCGATCGGGTGAAGCTCGACCGGGGTCACAGGCGCGGCGGGCTGGTCGTTCCAGATGATGTCGATCGGGTTCCTGTCGAGTGGCACCAGCACGGCGCCCGTCTTGTCGGCCGAGGCCTGCAGCGCCTTGACCTCGCTGATCGTGTGCAGCCATGGATCGAAGCCCAGCCGCGCGCCCTTGCCGATATTGTCCCGGAGCCAGACGGCGGGCGGATTGTCGACGAGGCTTTCGATCGAAAAGATGTCGAGGTCCACCTCGTTGCGCACCTGCAGCGTGTAGCGCCCGTCGATAAAGACGAAGGCGCGGTCGCGCAGGACGATGGCGACGCCGGCCGAGCCGCTGAAGCCGGTCAGCCATTTTAGCCGCGCCGAACGGTCGGCGACATATTCGCCCTGATGCTCGTCGGCGCGTGGAACGATGAAGCCGTCCAGGCCATTGGCCGCCAGCCATTGGCGCAGCAGCGTCACGCGCGGCTTGCCGACCGCCGGATCGCCCGCGGAATCGAAGGTCTGGAACATGATGGGCCTCCTGATGTCAGTTCGACCGTAGCCTATGGACCTGGAAATCGGAATCGATTTCCGGCTGGCGCAAACTGCTACAGCGTCGCCAGGCTGACAACCGATCGGGCTTGGTCCAGTGGCAGCACGAAGGTCGATGCCGCTGAAACACGCTTTCCAACCATGCTCGCGATCGCACGGATGGTGCTGTTGGACGTGAGGCCGCTGGGGCGTCGACGGCAGGCCAACTATCCTGCCGGCCTCAATGCTTAAGGTGGATCGTCACCCAGCCTTCGCGGTGCAGGGTGCGCACGTGGCGGAAGTTCTGGCCGACATAGGCCGAGATGACGGCGTCGCGCTGGCGATCGAGAATGCCTGACAGCACGATCGAGCCGCCGAGCGCGATGTGCCCGGCCATTTGCGGCGCCAGCCGCATCAGCGGCCGTGCCAATATGTTGGCGACGATGAGATCGAAGGGTGCACGCTTGCCGAAGATCGGGTGGTGAAAGCCCGGTGCGGTCACCGTTTCGACGAGCCCCTTGACGTGGTTCAGCCGCGCATTGGCGGCGGCGACCTTCACCGCCACCGGATCGATGTCGGTGGCGAGCACCGAAATATGCGCCAGCTTGGCGACGGCGATCGCCAGCACCGCGCTGCCCGTGCCAAGGTCGAGCGCGTTGCGCGGGTGCTCGCGCCGCACCACTTTCTCCAGCATTTCGAGGCATCCCGCGGTTGTGCCGTGATGGCCGGTGCCGAAGGCAAGGCCTGCCTCGATCTCGATGGCGAGTTCGCCGCTGCGGCGTTTCCTGCGGTCATGCGCGCCGTGGACGAAGAAACGGCCGGCGCGCACCGGCTTCAGGCCTTCCAGCGAACGCGCCACCCAATCGATGTCGGGCAGCTTTTCGCGCTCGACCGGTTTTGACAGAGTGAGGCCGGCCAGAACGTCCTTCACCCGCGCCTCGACCGCGTCGACGTCGCCGTCGGCGTAGAGCGAGACTTCGTGGATGTCCTGGTCTTCGTCGACCTCCAGCACGGCGATCGGCAGGCCTTCGTCCTCGAAGGCCATTTCGAGCGCCGCGAAAATGCGTTCAGCCTCGATCTTCCCGGTGGTGAAATGGAGTCGCGTCTGAGTCATGTAGACTGGGTTTCTTCTTTGAGCTTGATCTTGTCCGAAAACGGGTTCCGCTTTTCGCTTACGCGGTCCTTCGCTTCGGGATCAAGCCTAGCCCTTGGCGGCAAGACGCTTCAGCTTCTCAACGGCGGTGTCGGCACTTTCCCCATAGGCGATGGTTCCGGCGAAGTCTCCCTTGCCATTCAACAGCAGCACCGAGGCCGTGTGGTCCATCGTGTAGTCGCCGTCGCCGGTGTCGACCTTCTTCCAGTAGATGCCGAAGGACTTGGCCATGGCATGGACCTTGTCCGGGTCACCGGTGATACCGGTGATACGGTCGGAGAAATTGCTGACATAGGCGTTCATCACCTGCGGCGTGTCGCGCGCCGGATCGATCGAGACGAAATATGCGTGCAAGTTCTTGCCGTCGTCACCGAGCGTCTTCAGCCAGCCGGAGAGTTCGAACAGCGTGGTCGGGCAGACCTCGGGGCAGTGGGTGAAGCCGAAGAAGACGACGCTCGGCTGTCCCCTGAAGGCGGCCTCGGTGATCGGCGCGCCTTTCTGGTCGACCAGGGTGAACGGGGCTCCGAACGGTTCGCCGCCATAGTGGCCGCGATACCAGTCGAAGGTCAGCCAACCTATGCCGGCCGCCATCAGGACGAGAATGCCGATCAGGATAGAACGCATCATCAGAAAAGTCCGCCTGCAGAAATCATCGCGCCGGCTCAGTGCGCCGGTGCGACAGTCTTAGCGGTTCGACCTTGCCCAGGCAAAGTGCCGCGTTGCCGCAACCGCATATGGTGTTGAGGTTGCTGCTTGCAAAGCAGCCCACCTCGCCCCACCTGAGACCGGCTACTCGAACCGCAGGAGGCTTCCTTGCAAAGACCGATTGGGCCAAAACTGATCGGCGGCGCTCTGGCCGCATGCCTTGTCCTTGGTGCTGGGGGCGCCATTGCCGAGGAAGTCGGCAAGGTTGGCGTCGACTGGGTCGGCAATGACATTATGATTGACGCGATCAAGGACCCCAAGGTTGATGGGGTGACCTGCCATGTCGCCTATTTCGACCGAAGCATCGTCGATAGGCTGCACAAGGGCAACTGGTTCGAGGATCCCAGCGATTCCTCGATCTCGTGCCGCCAGACCGGCCCGATCACCATCGGCGATATCGATATGGGCGAGAGCGGCGAGGAGGTGTTCAAACAAGGCCTCAGCCTGATCTGGAAGAAGCAGGTGGTGAACCGCATCTACGACAAGACCAACGAGACCTTGATCTATCTGTCGCACTCGCGCCAGGTGCAGAACGGCTCCGCGAAGATGTCGGTCACGACGGTGCCGCTCTACGGCCAGAACGTGGTGTGGACCAAGGGCAAGCCGAAATAGGCTGATCGGAACTCTTTCCCGGAACCGGCTTGACGGATAATTGGTCCCGCTTGCGGGAACAATTGCTCTGACGTAAAGCCGCGCCCATGGACCGTTCCGAAAACCTCGTCCTGAAAGATCCCGAGCCGCGCATCCACCCGACCGCGGAGCTGAAGGCGTGCAAGCTTGGCCGCTATACCTCGATCGGCGAGCGGGTGGTGCTGCGCGAGGTGAGCGTGGGGGATTTTTCCTATTTCGAGCGCCATGCGGAGGCGATCTACACGAGCATCGGCAAATTCTGCTCGATCGCCGCCAACAGCCGCATCAATGCGCTGGAGCATCCGATCGAACGGCTGACCCAGCACAAGGTCAGCTATCGGCCAAACGAGTATTTTCGCTGGTTGGGCGTCGATGCCGCATTTCGCGAGCGGCGGCAGGCGAAGGCCGTGGCCATCGGCCACGATGTCTGGATCGGCCATGGAGCGGTGGTCATGCCTGATATCACCATCGGCAATGGGGCCGTCATCGGCGCCAATGCGGTGGTGACTCACGACGTGCCGTCCTACACGATCGTGGCCGGCGTGCCGGCGAAGCCGCTCAGGCCGCGCTTCGCTCCTGAAATCGCGGCGCGGATCGAAGCTCTCGCCTGGTGGGACTGGCCGGTCGAGAAACTCGCCAAGGCGGTTCCCGACATCCAGGCAATGCCGATCGAGGCCTTCCTCGATCGCTGGGAAAACGATGCCGTTTGAGCCTGAAGTGATCGTCTGTTTGTATGCCGGTCGGCGCTTTCGGGAAATCACGCTCCGCGCCACGGACTGAAACCCCTTCCGCCATGCGGGGGTGGCGCGGCGGAAGGGGCTGGAGGTAAACCGCCGTGAAGCGGACGGAACAGGGACTTTTGCCTGCACGGTTACCATGACATTGAACCGGTAAGGTCTGTTTTTCACCGTATGCGCGCATTGCGTGCATTCAATTGCAGCGGTTGTATTTATTGTCTGCGGGAACCCGAACGGTCGCCGGTTGTTTCTCATCGCGGCAGCCATTGAGGGACCTCCACAGATGGAAAAGCTCTTCACCAGGATCGCCAACCGGGTCGCCCACATAACCGGCCTGTCACCGACATTTGCCGTCTGCTGCCTGGTCGTAGTCATCTGGGCGGCGAGTGGGCCGTTGTTCAATTTCTCGGACACCTGGCAGTTGGTGATCAACACCGGCACGACCATCGTCACCTTCCTGATGGTGTTTCTCATCCAAAACACCCAGAATCGGGACGGCGCGGCGATCCAGGCCAAACTCGATGAACTGATCCGGGTCAGCGAGGGCCGCAACCGCTTCATCGGCATCGAGCACCTGACGGAATCCGAGGTCGAGGAAATCCGCGACAAGTGCGAGCAGGCGGCGCGCCGGCACGATCAGAAGATCGCCGCCATGGCCGCAAAGAAGGCCGTGGCGCAAAAACGAACTCCGAAAAAGCGCGCGGCCTAAAGACTCGAGCTTAGTCTTTCATGAAGGCCGCGAACGCGTCCTTGTAGTTTGGATGCCAGCGTGACAAAGCGGGGCGGTTTTCGATGATGTCTCCGGCCGCCCATGCCATGCGCTTCTCGTCCAGCGGCCGCGCCGTCTCGTTGTCGGGACACAGGATGTAGAAGTCGCCCCGGACCAGCGATTCCAGCATGAAATCAACGACCTGTTCGCCTGTCCAGGCGCCGGCGGGCTTTTCCGTCGCCCCTATGGTGAGGCCGGTATAGGTGAAGCCGGGGATGAGCAGATGGGCCGACAGACGGGCACCGGGCTCGTTACGCAGCGCATGCGCCAGGCCTTCGGTGAATGTCTTAACCCCGGCCTTGGAGACATTGTAGGCGAGGTTGCCGGGTGGTGTGGTGATGCCTTGCTTGGAGCCTGTGTTGACGATGAGGCCCGGCCTGCCTGAGGCCAGCATGCGCGGGGCGAACGCTTCGACGCCATGCACGACGCCCCAGAAATTGATATCGAGCAGCCGTTTCCAGGCGTCGCGGTTTTCCCAGGGCTTTCCGGGGTTGTCGCCGACACCGGCATTGTTCATCAGCAGCGAGATGTCGCCGAAGGCGCCGAATGCCCGGTCGGCTAGACGATCGACCTCATCGGCGTTCGAAACATCGGCGGCGACCGCAAGCACAGCGTCATTGCCGGCGATCGCGGAGATGGCCCGGGAAGCATCGTCAAGGCGCGCGCCACCAATATCGGCGAGCACGATCTTCATTCCCATCAGCGCCAGCCGCTTGGCGGCCGCGAGACCAATTCCGCTGGCGGCGCCGGTGATGATAGCGGTCCTGCCTGGCTCAAGGGCGGGCAGGGCGGTCTGAATCTCGGTGTCGGGGATCATCGGCGATGGCTTCCTTCTTCGATAGCGCCGAACTTAGCGCCGCGACGGGCTTGCGCAAGCCCTTCGGGCAGCGGCGCTCAAGGCCCCGTGGCGCACACTGAAAGTGGTGTTTTCATGCATGTCCTTGCCCCCAAACCGCGGCGCGTTCCCCGACGGGAGAGAAGGGTTCGGGTTGACCATGCCGGCCGAGGCTGCGCATGCTGCCCCGGCAAATGGAGATTTTCGATTGACGGACTGGGTCGCAATTCTGAAGGAGCAGACCGCCACCGGCGAACTGATGGGGCGCGAGGTACCGCAGATGCTGGCCAACCCCGACATCACCGAAGCCCAGGTGAAGACGTTGTTTTCAGCGCTGGAAAAGCAGGCCGATTTCGTCGAGAAACTGCGCATGGCGCTGGAAAAGTTCGGCCATGATTTCTCGATCATCAAGGCCGCGGAACGGCTGGAGGAGCGCTATGCCGATCTGGCCGCCGCGGTGGCGGAAAAACTGAAAGAGATGCGCGGCTAAGCAATTCGCGGCTAAGCATTCCAGGAAAAGTGCGAAGCGGTTTTCCGTCCGGCATCGCGCCGAGCGATGAGCCTGCGTGTTATTTTTCGAGAACGCGCGAAAAACGCGTGTCCGGTACAAGCCACACCAGGGCGATAGCGACGTAGAGCGCCACACCGATCCACCGGTTGAGGAAGGTAAGCGCGATCGCCGCGAGGTAGACGGCGAGGGAAAGCCTTCCCTTGCGGTCCCGGCCGATCGCCTTGGCGAAGGCGGTGTCCGGCCCGTGCAGCCGATGCAGGGTAATGACCAGGATGCCGTAAGCGGCGGCACACATTGCAAGGTCGAAACCGTAAACCGCGACCGGAACCGTGGCGAAATGGTTCTCGCCCATGAAAGCCGTCGTTACCGGCATCAGGGATAACCAGAACAGCAGATGCAGGTTTGCCCACAGCACGCCACCATCGACGCGCTGCACGGTGTGGAACATATTATGCAGGTTGTTCCAGTAGATGCCGACATTGACGAAGGAGAGCACGTAGCAGAGGAAGATCGGCAGTTGTGGCACCAGGGTGGAGAAATCCTCGCCTTCCGGCACTTTCAGGTCCAGCACCATGATGGTGATGATGATGGCCACCACGCCGTCGGTGAATGCCTCGACCCTGCCTTTGCCCATGATCACCGCCCTGCCTAAAAGGAATTGTCGAAAGACAGCAAATTGTTAGCTCATCTGGCCGGTTCGATAAACGGCATGCGACAAATCCTCAACCATGGCAGGGGAACTTTCGCGCCAGGCCGCCGATGGTGCTGACAGGCATTGGCCGGTTGTTGACCTTTCTGCTCCCGGCTCTTGCCTTCCTCGCGCCGAAGATCGCGCCCAGCTTTGCCTGCAAATGGACCTGGTTGCACCGGATATACGGCACAAATCCGCTTCGTGATTGGACCGGGATCAATGGCTCCGGTCCGTCCTTTTCGGTTCGTGCTTTCCTCTCCAGGCTTTCCGGCCCGTTGTGTCAGGAGCCCGCCAACCGGCCGGAACGCCGCGGATGAAAACGCGTTAGGGTCGCGATCCCCCAAACCGGAACGAGGTTGGCATGGGCTTTCCCGATTTGGCGCATAAGCAAGAGGCAACTCGCGGCGACGCTCTTGCCATCCCGACCGTTGCCGCGATGATCGCCGTGCTGTTTGCCGGCAGCACGGTGCTGACGCCGCTCTATATCCTCTACAAGCAGCAATTCGGCTTTTCACAGATCACGCTGATGTTGATCTACGCGGTCTATGTCGTGGGAAACCTAGGAGCCTTGCTGCTGTTCGGCGGCGTGTCGGATGTTGTCGGACGCCGGCCCGCCGCTCTCGCGGCGATGATCGTTGCCATCGTCAGCGCGATCGTCTTCCTGTTCTCCGAGAATGTTCTTTCGCTGGATATAGCGCGCATCCTGAGCGGGCTCGGCATCGGTATCGGCGCGGGGTCCGGAACCGCCTGGATTGCTGAACTTCTCTCCCGTGCCGACAGGTCGCGCGCCAGCGTGATCGCCACCAGCACCAATTTCCTCGGCCTCGGCTTTGGCGCGCTTGTCTCGGGACTGTTGGCTCAATATGAGCCTTGGCCTTTGCGCCTCGTCTTCGTCACCTATCTCTTGGCGCTTGCAGTGGTGACGATCCTGGTCTGGCGCACCCGCGAAACCGTGGCGAAGCCAGGCAGCCTCAGGCGCATTTCCATACGGCCGCAATTCTCCGTGCCGCAGGAAATCCGCGCGCGCTTTGTTGCGCCGGCGGTTACCGGCTTTGGTGCCATGGCGTTGGTCGGCTTCTACGCTGCAGTGGCGCCAAGCATCCTGGCGCAGCAGCTTCATGAGGCCAACCACGCTGTTGCCGGTGCGCTGTTCTTCGAACTAGCGATCGTCGCGGCGGCCAGCATCGTGGTGCTGATGCGCGTGCAGAGCAACAGGGCCATGCTGGCCGCGCTGGGCTTGATGATCCCGAGCGTCCTGCTGGTGGTCGCGGCACAGATATCGGCCTCGATGGCGCTGATGATCGTGGCCACCGCCTGCTGCGGCGTCGTGGCGGCGCTTGGCTACCGGGGCGGCCTGCAGGTAGTGAACGAGATCGCGCCGAAGGATCGCCGGGCGAAAGTCGTCTCCAGCTTCTTCATCTGCTGCTTTGTCGGCAACGCCTTGCCCGTGATCGGCATCGGCATCGTCTCTACCTATGCCGGTTCCGTCGCCGCGAGCCTTGCCTTCGCCGGCATCATCATCGTGTTTGCGCTGGTGGCGCTGGCCTTCGGGGTGAAGCACAGCCGGTAAGACCACGCGGCGCCCGGTCTCAGCCGTTCGGCGTCTCAGGCGCCATGTTGGCGCGCTGGCGCGGTATGCCAAGCCCGGTGTCCGGCGGCTCGCCCGCTGCCGGCCTGTTCTCGATCATATGGACGGTGCGCCAGCCACCAAAGCGGTAATAGGCCGCGGCCAGAACCAGCGAGGTGATCGAACCCGCCGGGAAACTCCACCACAGCGCCTCCTCGCCGATCACACCGCGCATGAAATAGGCAAAGCCGGTGCGCACGACCAACACCGAGATCACCAGGATGACCAATGGCGGCATCACGGCACCGGTGGCGCGCACCGTCGCGAACAGAACGATGGTGACGCCGAACAGGATGAACGACCAGGACGCGACATTGTTGATGTGGGCGGCAATGTCGATCGCCGCGCTGTCGCTGCTCAGGAACAGGCTGAGGATCGAGCGGTCGAAAACCCAAAGCAGCGCGACCAGGGCGCCGGTCAGGACGAGGTTGAAGCCGACGCCGGAGGCAGCGACGCGGCCGATCCGGTCCCAGCGGCCGGCGCCGACATTCTGCGCCGCCATGGAGGAGACCGCGGCGCCGATGGCGAGCGCCGGCATCTGGATGTAAGTCCACAGCTGCGCGGCGATGCCATACGCCGCGGCGACCTGCGACCCGTATGAATTGACGATGCCCATCACGGTCAGCGCGGCCGCCGAGATGACGATCATCTGCAAGCCCATCGGCACGCCCTTGAAGACGACGATGCGCAATAGGGTGGGGTCGGGCCGCAGCAGGGCGAGGTTGGCGCCGGCCAGCCGCAGCGGATGCTTGCGGGCGTAGAGCACGACAAGGATGGCGATCACGCTCACCGTCTGGCCGATCAGCGTCGAGGTCGCCGATCCGGCGATGCCGAGTTCGGGAAACGGGCCGATACCGCGGATGAGCAGGGGATTGAGCACAATGTCGAGAACGACCGCCAGCGCCATGAAGATGAAGGGCGTGCGCGAATCGCCGGCCCCACGCAGCACGGTCATGACGAAGGACAGAAGGTTCATCATCGGCACGGCGATGAAGATGATGCGCAGATAGGAACGCGCCAGCGGAAGCGCGTCGGCGGGAGTGCCGAGCGTGCGCAAAATGGCGTCGACCCAGATCCAGCCGCATACCGCGAAGACCACCGATATGAGGAAGAAGAACGTGGCGCTTGTGCCGACGATGCGGCGCGCCTCGGGCAGGTCACGCGCGCCGACCGACTGCGCCACCAGGATGGTGGCCGCCATGCCGATGCCGAACACGGTGCCAAGGATCAGGAACAGGACGAGGTTGGCGTTTGACGTGGCGGTCAGCGCCGATTCACCGAGAAAGCGGCCAACCCAGACGGCGTTGATCGACCCATTGAGGGATTGCAGCACGTTGGCGCCGAGCACCGGCAAGGCGAACAGCAGGAGCGTCCGCGGGATCGGGCCGCTGGTCAGGTCGCCGGTGCGCCGGCGTGAGGGCATTTTTTCGTCCATGGCTGGCAACTCGGTGAAGACCTGTTTGAACCCGGTTGCGATGATTGCAGATTGAACCGGACAGGTCGATGTGAAGCGTCCAGGCCGTGGTCCAGCCGGTGAAGAGATGGCCGGTCTGGACACTGCCGCCTGAACAGATACAGCGTCGGCTGGAACTGGCAAGTCCAGGACGGCTTGCCGCCCGGCCCGCGTCCGCGCCGCAAACGACACGCGCGACCGCACGGCACGTCGGATTGGATTCCATAGCCGGCGTGGTCGAGCCCGTGCCGCCAAGCGAGGCGGAGATGTTGAGTCGGGTCTTTACGATCTGCGGGCGGACGCGCTCGGCGCGCCCGCCCGCATGCGGCATTACTTCTTTGCGAGACCCGGAATTGTGACCTGATAGATCAGGAACATGGTGTCGACATCGGCGCCATCGTCGGCCTTGTAGGATGCGCCGACCTGGAAGCCGTCCTGGGTCAGGAAGTCGTTGTCATTGGCGACGAACAGGAAATAGTCGTCGGGCAGCTTCGGATCGAGCACGCTGGCAAGCGACATTGCTTCCCATTTCTCGGAAAGCTCGTTGTGGTCCTTCGCCCCGCCATTGTGCAGGCCGAAACGGCCGAGCTCGGCAGCGTCGTTGATGTCGATGAACGGCGTCAGCTTGGCCGGTGTCACCGACGGATCGAGCACGCCCTTGGGCGCCACCGGCTTGTCGGCGGCATCGAAGCCGCCGCCGGCGATATCGGTCGCAGCGGAGACATCGACGACATTGATCCGGCGGTAGAGCGAGGCGTCACCTTTTGCCAGCCCCTGGCCGTTGCCGCTGTCGCGGGCCAGCATCAGGAACGCCGTGTCCGACAATGCCACGATCTCGCTTTGCGCGGCGACCTTGGTCTTGCCCTTGGCATCCTTGAACACCGGCAGCGGCACGACATATTCGTGGGCGAGCTTGAGGCGGCCCTGGTCGGAGGCGTCATAGACCAGTGCCCGTGTGTTCTGCCGCGTCGAAGGGGAATCGCCACCATCCTGCCGGGGCGCCGACTGCAGCACCGCGATCAGGAACTTGCCGTCCGGCGTCATCGCCATGCCCTCCAGGCCCTGATTGTTCTGGCGGCCGGTCTCGGGATCCTTCGGATCAGGATCGGCAGCGCCCGGACCTGGATTGTCCGAGGAGAAATTCGGCGCGCCCTTGCGCATCGGCACGAGGGCGGCGGGCGGCTGAGTCGCGGACATCAGGCGGCCTTGCGCCGAGAAGCGGTAGATGTTCGGGCCATATTCGTCGGAGATGAACATCGAGCCATCGGGAAGCCGCACGATCGCCTCGTTGTCGAGGGCGAGCTTGCCGTTGGTAGCGACAGGCAGCATCGGCATGTCGCCGGCGGCCGGGCGCACATCCGACAGCGGATCGAGGCCGGTGGTGTCGGCGCCCTTGTCGTCGGTGAGCAGCATCGTGTCGGCAAGCGTTGCCTTGACGGCGGTCTGCTCCTGGCCGGCGGCGGGTGCCGCGCCCGGCGCGATAGGTGAGAACTCGATGCCGACAGTGTTGACACGCGCACGATAGTCGGTCGTGCCGGCGACGTTGTAGCCGCGATCCGGCAGCAACCAGAGCGAACCCTTGTAGCCGGCCGCGTCATGCGTCCAGCCTGACGTGTCGATCGCCATGCCCGAGCCCGAGCCGAACGTCTCGCCGAACTTGTCGCGCTGCGCGGCCGGGATGCGGCCGACGCCGACCATGCCCTTGTTGACGAAGCTGGTGCCGCCGACGGTCGCGGTGGTATCGGCGAGCGCCGGCGTGAGGGCGGTGAACAAGGCCAGCGCGACGGCGAGCGACGCGGTTCGGTGCGGGTGTTTCATGGACAATCCTCTTTGTGACGAAGCATGCCGGAGCGGCTGAACGACGAAAACGGAAAGAGGTGCCACATCGATGATGCCGCGCGCGCCTCCCCGGAAGCGATCTAAGGGGTGAACATGATGCTGGCGTGACAGCGGGCGGCGCATCCCTGCCGGCGTTTCATGCACCGATGAAAGGCGGGATAGCGCGAGAGGCTTGATCTGCATCGGGCGCATTCAGCGTACTAGACACTTATGTCCAGTGCGTATATGGTGCCGGCTTCGGACAGATCGGAGGGAAGGCCTTGAAGCCGCATTATCGCGCAGTGGTCATCGGAGGTGGGGTGGTCGGCGCTTCGGTGCTCTACCATCTGACGCGGTTCGGCTGGCCGGATGTGGCGCTGATCGAGCGTGCCGAGCTGACCGCGGGCTCTACCTGGCACGCCGCGGCCGGTTTCCATGCGCTCAACGCCGATCCCAACGTCGCGGCGCTGCAGGATTACACCATCAACCTCTACCGCGAGATCGAGGCCGAATCCGGCCAGGAAATCGGCCTGCACATGACCGGCGGCGTCAACATCGCCAGCGATCCCGCCCGCTGGGAATGGCTGAAGTCGGCCTGGGCGGTGTTCCAGTCTGTGGGCATCGAAACCGCGCGGCTGGTGACGCCGGAAGAGATCAGGGAGATCTGCCCGATCGTCGATGTCGCCGGCGTGCTCGGCGGCCTGCACGATTCCAACGAGGGCCATCTCGATCCCTATGGCACGACGCATGCCTATGCGGGCGCCGCCAGGAAGCGCGGTGCCGACGTCATCCTGCGCAACCGTGTGGTCGAGCTGAAGTCTCGCGCCGATGGGCATTGGGACGTCGTCACCGAGCAGGGCACAATCGTCGCCGAGCATGTCGTCAATGCCGGCGGCTTGTGGGCAAAGCAGCTCGGCCGCATGGCCGGTGTCGACCTGCCGGTGACGCCGATGGAGCACCATTATTTCGTCACCGAGGATATTCCCGAGATCGCGGCGCTCGACAGGGAAATCGGCATCGCCGTCGACCTCGACGGCTTCTCCTACCTGCGCCAGGAGCGCAAGGGCGTGCTGCTCGGCGTTTACGAGCAGAATCCGAAGCACTGGAACATGGATGGCGCGCCATGGGACTACGGCATCGAACTGATCCCGGAAGACATAGACCGTATCAGCCCGGAACTCGCCAAGGCGCATGAGCGCTTCCCGTGCCTTGCAACGGCCGGCATCCGCAAATGGGTCAATGGCGCCTTTACCTTCACGCCGGACGGCAATCCGATCGTCGGACCGGTGCGCGGCTTGAAGAACTACTGGGTCGCCTGCGGCGTCATGGCCGGCTTCAGCCAGGGCGGTGGCGTCGGCAAATCGCTGGCCGAATGGATGATTTTCGGCGAGCCGCAGGCCGACATTTTCGGCATGGACATTGCCCGCTACGGCGCCTTCGCCGCCAACCGCGAATATCTCAAGCAGACGACGCGCCAGTTCTATTCGCGCCGTTTCGTCATGACCTTTCCCAATGAGCGGCTGCCAGCCGGCCGGCCTCTGAAACGCCCGGGCGCCTATGACGGCATGGCTGCCGCGGGCTGCGAATGGACGGCCTCATGGGGGCTGGAAATCCCGGCCTATTTCGCGCCGATGGGGTTTCGCGAGAACACCACGCTCAAACGTTCCAACGCCTTCGACATTGTCGGCGACGAGGCGCTGCAGGTGCGGCGTGCGGCGGGTCTCATCGATATCTCGGCCTACTCGCGGTACGAGATTTCGGGAGCTGGCGCGCAGGCGTGGCTCGACCGGCTGCTGGCGTGCAGGTTGCCAAAGCCCGGGCAGGCGCGGCTGGCGCCGATGCTCGGGCCGGACGGGCGCTTGAAGGGCGACCTCACCGTGATCAACTGGGGCGGTGGTGACTATTGGCTGATGGGCTCTTACTACCTGCGCGAATTCCACATGCGCTGGTTCGAGAGCCAGGCGCGAGAGGACGTTACGGTCACCGACATTTCGGACGCCATGAGCGGCTTCCTGCTGACGGGGCCGAATGCGCGCAAGATTCTGGAACGCACCACGCATCAGGATGTGTCGGCGGCAGCGCTGCCGTTCATGGCCTGCGGCGCGTTCGACATCGGCATGGTGCGTGCACGGGTTGCCCGCCTTTCCATTGCTGGCGAACTCGGCTTCGAGATCAGCTGCCCAGTGGCCATGCACGCGACGCTGCGCCAGACGCTGCTGGCCGCCGGCGAGGACCTTGGCCTGGTGGAGGTCGGCTACTACGCGCTCAATGCATTGCGGCTGGAGAAAAGCTTCGGCATCTGGTCACGCGAATTCACGCAAGGCTACACGCCCAGGCAGACCGGACTCGACCGCTTCATCGCTTTCGACAAGGGCGATTTCGTCGGCAGCGACGCGGCGCTGAGGGAGCGCGAGGCGGGCACCTCGCAGCGGATCGTGACGCTGGAGATCGACGCCGTCGATGCCGACGCCAGCGGCTTCGAGCCGGTGTGGCGCGACGGCCGCCGCGTCGGCTTCGTCACCTCGGGCGGCTTTGGCTACACGATCGGCAAGAGCGTCGCGTTGGCGTTGGTTGACGACGGTTTTGCCGAGGAGGGGACGACGCTTTCGGTGCACATTGTCGGCGTCGAGCGGCCGGCGCGGGTCATCGCGGCCTCGCCCTATGATCCCTCGGGCAAGGCGATGCGGCAATGAGGAGGATTTTCGATGGTCGATGACGCGGCACGAGACAGCAGGCGCGAACGCCGGCGTGGACGGACAGGCGAGGCCGGCAGCGAAAGCAGCCGCCGGCCGAATTACCGGTCGCTGAAGAACCCGTTCCTGCCGCAGCCGATCTTTTCGGATGACCAGGTCGCGGCGATCCACGACACGGCGCTGCGGGTGCTGGAAGAGCTCGGCATCAAGGTGCTGCTGCCGCAGGCGCGCGACTATTTCGCTCGCGCCGGCGCTCTGGTCGATCCGGACACCGACATGGTGCGCATCGGGCGCGACATGGTGGCGGCGGCGCTGGCCTCCGCGCCGCGATCGATCCATGCCCATGCCGGCGCGCGTGCCCGCGACCTGTCCCTCGAACTGGGTTCGATGACGTTCCTGGCCGGCTCCGGCGCGCCCAACGTCACCGACCTCGTACGGGGCCGGCGGCCCGGCACGCTCGAGGCCTTCGAGGAGTTCATCAAGATGGTGCAGCATTTCGACGTGCTGCACATGCTGGGGCCCTGCGTCGAGCCGCAGGACGTCGACAATCGTTTCCGTCACTATGCCGTCAACCGCGCGCAGCTGACGCTGTCCGACAAGTTCCCCTTCGTGTTCGCGCGCGGCACGCCGCAGGTCGATGACAGTTTCGAGATGGTCAGGCTGGCGCGCGGCCTGTCGCGGGACGAATTTCAGTCGAATGCCTGGTGCTACACCGTCATCAACACCAACTCGCCGCGCCAGCTCGACATACCGATGGCGCAAGGCATCATCGATTTCGCCAGGGCGGGCCAGGTCTCGATCATCACGCCGTTCTGCCTGGCGGGGGCGATGGCGCCGATCACGGTGGCCGGCGCGCTGGCGCTGCAGCATGCCGAAGCCCTGGCCGGCTTGACGCTGGCGCAGATCGTGCGGCCCGGCGCGCCGGTGGTCTATGGCTCCTTCTCCTCCAATGTCGACATGAAGTCCGGAGCGCCGGCCTTCGGCACGCCCGAGCACATCAAGGCGACGCTCGGCGCTGGCCAGCTGGCCCGTTTCACCGGACTTCCCTGGCGGTCCGGCGGCGGCAGTGCCGCCAACATCTCGGACGCGCAGGCGGCGCATGAGACGCAGTTCGCCTTGTGGGGCTCGGTGCTAGCCGGCGCCACCGTCTGCATCCACGCGGCCGGCTGGCTGGAGGGAGGCTTGAGCGTCTCGCTGGAGAAGCTGGTCACCGATGTCGAAGCCCTGCAGACGATCGCCGAACTTTGCGCTGCGACGCCCGGCGACAGCGATTCCATCGGCTTCGAGGCGATTGCCGAGGTTCAGCCGGGGGGCCATTTCTTCTCGGCTGGCCATACCATGGCGCGCTACCGCACCGCCTTCTACGAGCCGCTGGTGGCCGACTGGTCGAACTTCGGCAACTGGACACAAAGCGGATCAAAGACCGCCACGGAACGCGCCACAGGCATATGGAAACGCATCCTCGCCGATTTCGAGCCGCCGGCGACGGCGGTGGCCACGTCGGGCGCGCTTGACGAGTTCATCGCGCGGCGCACCGAGGAAGGCGGAGCAGCACCGGTGTCGTAAGACACCAGAGATACGAGAAACGCCTGACGGAGTCGCAACTTTCGCTGTGTGACCAGTGTCTTGCCATTGGCAATTGGCGCATGCCGTGCAGAAATGAGCGGATGCGCGAAGCGTTGATCGCATTGGTGATCTTCCTATGCCTTGTGGCGGCGGCGTTCGCCAGCATGGCGATCTGGCCGACATTGCCGGCCAAACATCGCGACGACGATACGAACACCGTGGTTCGGCTCACCGCCAATCTGTTCGGGGTCATGACGTCGCTGATGCTCGGACTGATGATCAACTCGGCCAGGAACACCTACGAATCGATCGACCGCAACGTGCACGCCTATGCGACCGAAATGATCCTTCTCGACCGGTCGCTCCGCCAATACGGGCCTGAGACCGACGTGGTGCGCCAGCCTCTTGACATCTATGTGCAGCGCGTGACGCGTCAGGACTCGCCGACCCATGAAACGCCAATCGACGCCAACCGGCTATCGGAGCACCTGCTCATTGAGATCGGCAATAGGCTGAGTGCGCCGATACCGGCGGATGACGCGCATAGCGCCTTGCTGCAAGATGCCCGCCAGCATCTGCAGAAGGTGACGGAACTACGTTGGGTTCTGATCGAGCAGTCGGAGAGTACGATCCCCGTGGCGCTGATTGTGATGCTGGTTGCCTGGCTGGTGCTGATCTTCGCCGGTTTCGGCTTCAGGGCACCGCGAAACGCGATCACCATCGGCACCTACGTGGTGTCGGCAGCCATGATTGCCGGGGCGATCTACCTGATCTTCGACATGGATCTGGCATTTTCCGGCCCGATCCAAATATCGACGGCACCGCTGGAGAGGGCGCTGACCGAATTGCAACGATGATGCGGAACCGGCGCCGTTCCCGGGCATTCACTGGGACTAACCACGGAGGACGACATGGGTTTCGACCAGTATCACGAACCGCCAGAAGAACTGTCGCAGCAGGTGCGGACCTTCGCCCGCATGATTACCTCGCTGATCGAGGAGGCGGAAGCGATCAGCTGGTACGAACAGCGCATGTCGGTGGAAAAAGACCCTCAAGCCAAGGCGATCATGCAGAACGCCCAGAGCGAGGAATTCAAGCATTTCGGCATGGATCTCGAATTCCTGCTGCGCCAGAAGCAGGACTGGCGGGCGGAACTGAAGGAAATCCTGTTCACGACGGGCGATATCGTGAAGGCCGGCGAGCGGGGCGAGAAGAAGGTGGACTGAGGGGCTACGGCCAGACCGGGCTGGTAGAACTCACACCGCCGCGACGAACCCGTCCAGCACGCGTTTCTGGCCGGCCTTGTCGAAGTCGATGGTCAGCTTGTTGCCTTCGATGGCCGAAATGTTGCCGTTGCCGAATTTCTGGTGGAAGACACGGTCGCCGACGCTGAAGGGCGACGGCTTGTCGGCGACGGATTTGGCGACCAGTTCGCCGTCGATGGTGCGGCCTTTCACGCTCGTGCGGCCGGCGCCGTAGCCGGAATCGGTCTCGCCATAGCCGATGCGCTCGACCTGATGACCGGAGCGCGTGCCCCAGTTGCGGTCGGTCGCCTCGGTGCGGTTGGCCTGGGCGCGCTGCCAGCCGGGCGTCGAGTAGGTGTTGGAGAAGGCGCCGGATTTTTCCGTGCCGCTGGCGTTGCCGCCGATATTGTCGAAGCGCGAGGCGCCGTAGGGATTCTGCCTTCCTGCCCCTTTGCCGCCACGGCCCGACGCGAAGGAACCGCCGCCATAGGGATTGCCGTAGCCGCCATAGGAGTTGCCGGCTTCGGCGATCTCGACATGGGCTTCCGGCAGTTCCTCAAGGAAGCGCGACGGGATGGTCGATTGCCACAGGCCATGGATGAGGCGGTTGGAGACGAACCAGAGGTGCAGGTTCTTCTTGGCCCGTGTCAGGCCGACATAGGCCAGCCGCCGCTCTTCCTCCAGCCCGGAGCGGCCGCCCTCGTCGAGCGCGCGTTGATGGGGAAAGAGGCCTTCCTCCCAGCCGGGCAGGAAGACGGTCTCGAATTCGAGGCCCTTGGCCGAATGCAGCGTCATGATGCTGACGGCGTCCTGGTCGGCATTCTGCTCGGCATCCATGACCAGCGCGACATGTTCGAGGAAGGAGCGCAGCGACTCGTACTCCTCCATCGAGCGGATCAGTTCCTTGAGGTTCTCCAACCGGCCGGGCGCCTCGACCGAACGGTCGTTCTTCCACATGTCGGTGTAGCCGCTCTCTTCGAGAATGGTCTCGGCAAGCTCGGTGTGCGGCTTGTTTTCCAGCGCCTTCTGCCAGCGTTCGAAATTGGCGGCCACTTCGCGCAAAGCGGCGCGGGGCTTCGGCTTCAGCTCGTCGCTTTCGGCCAAAGTCGCCGCAGCCTCCAGCATCGGGATGCGCAGCGCGCGCGCCGTGTCATGGATCTGGCGGATGGTGGCCTCGCCGAGTCCCCGCTTGGGGACGTTGACGATACGCTCGAAGGCAAGGTCGTCGGTACCATTGGCAACGACGCGGAAGAAGGCCAGCGCGTCGCGGATTTCCATGCGCTCGTAGAAGCGCGGACCGCCGATGACGCGGTAATTGAGACCGAGCGTGATGAAGCGGTCTTCGAAGGCGCGCATCTGGAAGGAGGCGCGGACCAGGATCGCCATATCGTTGAGATTGTGCTTCTGACGCTGGTAGGCCTCGATGGTCTCGCCGATGGCGCGGGCTTCCTCCTCGGAATCCCAGGCCGCGTGCACATTGACCTTGCCGTCCTCGGGATCGTCACGGTCGGTGAACAGCGTCTTGCCGAAGCGGCCCTCATTGTGGGCGATGAGGTGGGAGGCGGCGCCGAGGATATGCGCGGTCGAGCGGTAGTTGCGCTCCAGCCGGATGATGGTGGCGCCGGGAAAATCCTTGTCGAAGCGCAGGATGTTGTCGACCTCGGCGCCGCGCCAGCCGTAGATGGACTGGTCGTCGTCGCCGACGCAGCAGATGTTGACTTTGTTATCGCTCACGGGCTGTTCCGCGCCTGCCGGCGCGGGCCCTCCGCGCGGGCCTCGCAACGGCTCGGACGCCCGGTCGGGCTTGCGGCCCTCGGCCGATTGGAGATCGCTTGTCGGGGGTGTGCGCGAAACCTGCGGCCTTTGCGCCAACAGGCGCAGCCACATGTACTGGGCTGTGTTGGTGTCCTGGTATTCGTCGACGAGGATGTATTTGAAGCGCTTGTGGTATTCCTTCAGCACGTCCGGATTGGCGCGGAAGATGCGTATCGGGTGGCAGAGCAGGTCGCCGAAATCGCAGGCGTTCAGCGTCCGCAGCCGCTCCTGATAGGCCTTGTAGAGTTCGCGGCCCTTGCCATTGGCGAAGCTGCGCGCGTCGCCCTCGGCGATATCGGCCGGACCTTGCCCCTTGTTCTTCCAGCCGTCGATCATCTGGGCGAACTGTTTGGCCGGCCAGCGCTTGTCGTCCAGGCCTTCGGCCTGGATCAACTGCTTGATCAGCCGCACGACGTCGTCCGTGTCGAGAATGGTGAAATCGGAACGCAACCCCGCGAGTTCGGCGTGACGGCGCAGCAGCTTCACGCCGATCGAATGGAAGGTGCCGAGCCAGGGCATGCCCTCGACATTGCCTTCGCCGATCAGGATGCCGATGCGCTGCTTCATCTCGCGCGCGGCCTTGTTGGTGAAGGTCACGGCCAGGATCTGCGACGGGAAGGCCTTGCCGGTTGCGAGGATGTGGGCGATGCGGGTGGTCAGGACGCGCGTCTTGCCGGTACCGGCGCCGGCCAGCACCAGAACCGGGCCCTCGGTGGTTTCCACCGCCAGCCGCTGCTCGGGGTTCAATCCCCTGAGATAGTCGGGCGCGTTGTTATGACCGCCGCGGGCGGCCATGGCGCGCGCGGCAATGCCCGACGGGGCCGAGGGCCGCGCATTGGGTTCGTCGAAAAAGGGCATGTCTTCGGAAAAGCCGGACATCTCCCCCGAATGTAGTGATTCGGTGGCGAAAGACCAGAACTGTCTACGTTTTGTTCCCGGTAAAGTGCCGAGAACGCCGCTCAGGCCTTGCGGTAGCCGAGAGCGACGAAAAATCGCTGCCCTAGCGCACGCGCCTCGTCGGTTATCGCCGCGCCCAGAGCGACCTGCATCTGGTCGTAATAGTGGCTACCGGCAGGTGAGGCCAGGAAAGCTTCGTAAAGGCCGAGATCATCAAGCGACAAGTCGCGACACGCGAAAGCAGTATTTTCCATGATCCGCTTTTCGGCTTTCTCGCGAATGTTACCGGCCTGCTTATGGCAAGATGGATTGCCACCTTGGCGTGTGGGCCAGCTTGACAGGCGGAGCGGGTGAGGGAAAGCTGAACAAAGGGCAGGGACATTGCCCATGGCCGCCTCACTGGCGAGCAACAGTCGAAGGAGTATCATCTTGGCTGTCACCATCACCTCCCTCATCCTCTTCCTCATCGGCCTGGCGCTCGGCGCGGGCGGCATCTGGTTGGCTTCGCTGGGCGGCAGTTGGTATTACATCATTGCAGGCCTCGCCTTCCTGATCACCGCCTGGCTGCTCTACCGACGCCGGACCACCTCCCTGTGGCTTTACGCGGCGATCGTGCTCTGCACTTTGGCCTGGGCGGTCTGGGAAACCGGCTTCGACTGGTGGGAACTCGGCCCGCGCGGCGGCATCATCGTGCTGGTGGCGCTGTGGCTTCTGACGCCCTGGGCGAGGCGCGGCCTTGCCGGGCCTGACGGGCGCGCGCCGCTGATCCTGGCCGTGCTGGCATCGCTGGCGGTGGCCGGCTATTCGATGACCGCGGACCCGAAGGACATCGGCGGCGCGCTCGACACCGACAAGGTGATCCCCAATGCCAATCTTGGCGGCGACGTGCCGGCCGGCGAGTGGCACTTCTATGGCCGCACGCAGTTCGGCCAGCGTTACTCGCCGCTCGATCAGATCACACCGGACAATGTCGCCAATCTGCAGCCGGCCTGGACCTACCGCACCGGCGATGTGAAGGGGCCGGACGATGTCGGCGAGACCACCTATCAGGTGACGCCGCTTAAGATCGGCGACACGCTCTACATCTGCACGCCGCACAATTTCGCCATCGCCATCGATGCGGCGACCGGCAAGGAGAAATGGCGCTACGACCCCAAGATCAAGCTCGACAAGGACCGCCAGCACCAGACATGTCGCGGCGTGTCCTACTATGCCGATGCCGCCGGGGCCGTCGGCCAGCCTTGCGCAAGCCGTGTCTACCTGCCGACGTCGGATGCGCGGCTGATCGCGCTCGACGCCGCCAATGGGCAGGTTTGTCCGGCCTTCGCCGAGGGCGGCACGCTCAACCTCTTGACCGGCATGCCTTACCCGAAGTCGGGCTATTACTATTCGACCTCGGCACCGCTGATCGCGGGCGGCAAGATCATCGTCGGCGGCGCCGTCAACGACAATTATTCGACGCAGGAGCCGTCCGGCGTCATCCGCGCCTATGATGCGAGCACCGGCAAATTGCTGTGGAACTGGGATTCCGGCAATCCGGATCAGACCACGCCGCTGCCGGCCGGCCAGACCTACACCGCCAACTCGCCCAACATGTGGTCGACGCCGAGCGCCGACGAGAAGCTCGGCCTGCTCTATGTGCCGCTCGGCAACCAGACTCCCGACCAGCTCGGCGCCGGGCGCAGCGCCAATGTCGAGAAATTCTCCTCCTCTATCACCGCGCTCGACCTCAACACCGGGCAGTTGAAATGGGTGCGGCAGACCGTGCACCACGACCTCTGGGACATGGACGTGCCGGCGCAGCCGAGCCTGATCGACATCACCAAGGGCGACGGGACAGTGGTGCCGGCGCTGGTCGGGCCGACCAAGCAGGGCGACCTCTATGTGCTCGACCGGCGTACCGGCGAACCGATGATACCGGTCAAGGAAATGCCGGCGCCCGGTGGCGCCATCGAAGGCGACCACACATCGCCGACGCAGCCGGCATCGGGCCTCTCCTTCAACCCGCCGCCGCTGACCGATGCCGATATGTGGGGCATCACCATGTTCGATCAGCTGGCGTGCCGGATTGCCTTCCACAAATTGCGCTATGAAGGCCGCTACACGCCGCCCTCCCTACAGGGATCGCTGATCTATCCCGGCAATTTCGGTGTCTTCAACTGGGGCGGGGTCGCCGTGGACCCGGTGCGGCAGGTGATATTCGGCATGCCGACCTACCTGGCGTTCACATCCAGACTTATTCCTCGCGCCGACGTGCCGCCGCCGGGCGACGCGAAGGGCAGCGAGCAGGGCCTGAACCGCAATGAGGGCGCTCCCTACGCGGTGGTTATGGGACCGTTCCTGTCGCCGCTCGGCATTCCCTGCCAGGCGCCGCCCTGGGGCTATGTCGCCGGCGTCGATCTGAGGACCGGCGCGATCGCCTATAAGCACCGCAACGGCACGGTCTACGACATGACGCCGCTGCCGCTGCCCTTGAGGGTCGGCGTGCCCGGTATCGGCGGGCCGATGATCACCGCTGGTGGCGTCGCCTTCCTGGGTGCCGCGGTCGACGACTATCTGCGCGCCTACGACCTGACGTCCGGCAAGCAGCTCTGGCGGGCGCGGTTGCCGGCCGGCGGGCAGTCGACGCCGATGACTTATACGGTCGCCGACGGACGCCAGTTCGTGGTCATCGTCGCCGGCGGCCATGGCTCGGTCGGCACCAAGCCCGGGGACTATGTGATGGCTTACGCGCTGCCGAAGTAAGGCAATGCTGGACGAGTGATCGATCAAGTTCTGCCGGAATTGTTGTGCAGGGATTGCGCCAGGGCTGAAATTGCACCTTCTCCCCAGTCACTCCACTGGGAGAAGGTGGCGGCAGCCGGATGAGGGCGGCGCAAAGCCTTCCGAGTCGAACGCCTTAGCCAAGCCCCAGATGGCTCTTCAGGCTCGGCACCGAGCCGAGCACCTCGTTGGTCAAATCGGGGCCGGCGGCGGCTTCGGCCTGCTGGACCAGCGTGGCGCCCGCCTTCTGGATCTGCGCCATGTCGAGGCCGGATGCCTTGAGCGCGGCGAGGCCGTTGACCAGCGCGCCCGCTTTTTCGCCGAGAACGCCGCCAAGCGCGCCCTGCAGTGAGGACAGGAAGCCGCCACCGCCGGCTGGGGCGGCGGCCATGACGTCATATTGGTGGGCAAGATCATCGGCGCCGGGGATCTTGGCGAAAAACGAGGAGGCGCTGGTGCCATCGGCCTCGTGCTCCAGCACCGAGAGGATGGTGCCGACGACTTTCTCTGTCGTCGCCTGATCGAGGCCTGCCTTTTGAGAAACGGTGTTGACGATATCCTGGACGTTCATGATCTCACCTCATCCTTAGGTTTTGGTGTTTGCCGGATGGCGCTGGCGGCTGCGAACCTTGACCATGGATTTCCAGCTCGTGGCGACAACGGTCGCGCGCATCGCCAGGATGGCGGCTGCGGCAACCATGAAGGCGGTTGCCAGGATTGGCGAGGTCATGGTCATCGGCGTGTTCTTTCAGATCGGACCATTCAGGACCGTGGCCGCCCCATGGGGCGGCCGGTTCCTCAGTTTCCCCCACTATTGTGGCAGCGCCATCAAGATTTGTCGCCGATGACCAAAACGTGATGATCGTCCCGCCGCTCGCCCATAGCCGCGCAACCGGAGTGTCACCGAGCCGTGACTGGACGATGTGAGGCTCGCCCCTATCTTGCCAACCGCAAGGCAGTCGAGGCATCGAGATCGAGGAGTGCGTCCATGACGACGACATCCGCAAACACCGGAAAACCCGTCATTACCCAGGCGATGATCGACGCCTATGACGAATACACCCATCTGACGCTCGATCGCCGGCGCTTCATGGAACAGCTGACGAGGCTTGCCGGATCGGGCGCGGCGGCGGCCGCGATCGCGCCGCTTCTGGCTGCCAATTCCGCCCAGGCGGCAATCGTCGCCGACAACGATCCTCGCATAAAAGGCGAGGACATCACCTATCCCGGCAGCGGCGGCGAAATGAAAGGCTATCTGGTCAAACCGGCAAACCAGGCCGGCAAGCTCGGCACCATCATCATCATTCATGAAAACAGGGGGCTCAACGCGCATATACGCGACGTCGCCCGGCGCGTGGCGTTGGAGGGGTTCGTGGCGCTTGCGCCGGATTTCCTGTCACCGCTCGGCGGCACACCCGCCGACGAGGACAAGGCGCGCGATATGTTCACTCAACTGGACTCCGCGCAGACCGTGGCCGACGGCGTGGCGACCGTCGCCTTCCTCAAGGCCGACAAGGACGGCAATGGCAAGGTCGGCGTCATCGGCTTCTGCTGGGGCGGGGGTATCGCGAACATGCTGGCCGTCAACGCGCCCGATCTCGCCGCCAGCGTCGCTTACTACGGCATGCAGCCAAAGGCCGCCGATGTCTCGAAGATCAAGGCCGCGTTGCTGCAGCACTATGCCGGGCTCGACAAACGCACCAATGCCGGCATCGATGCCTTCAAGAAAGAGCTCGACGCCGCCCATGTCGAGTACACGGTCTATGTCTATGAAGGCGCCAACCATGCCTTCAACAATGACACGTCGGCGGCCCGCTACGACAAGAAGGCGGCCGATCTCGCCTGGGGCAGGACTGTCGCTTTCCTCAAGCAGAAACTGGCATAGCGCGAGTGTCACGCAGCCGGCCGGGTCACCTGGCTGATGGGGCCGGCTTGTGGAAGGCAACGCCGGCCACCACCAGCGCGATGCCGAGGCAATCCCTGAGGCCGGGAACCTGGCGCAGCACGATGACGCCGATCAGCGTTGCCGTGACCGGCAGCAGCGATAGCATCAGCGCAAAGCTCGAGCGCGGCAGCCGTGACATGGCAAGCTGATCGCAGATGTAGGGAATGACCGAAGAACAGATGCCGACACCAATGGCTGCAATGAGAAGCAGCGGTGAGAAGAAGGCGGGCAGCGCGTCTCCGAGGCCGATCGGCAGCACGACGACGAAGGCGACCGTCATGGCGGCGCCGAGGCCCGCTATGCCGTCGCCCGCACCGGCGCGGGCGACGCGGTGGCCAAGAACGATGTAGCCGACAAAGAGCGCGCCGTTGAAGAAGGCCCAGAACAGCCCGACAGGATCGCTGGACCATTTGACGTCGATCAGCAGCAAGGTGCCGCTGACGGCCACGGCCAGGGCGGCCAGGTTGCGAGCGCTTCTGAGGCCGACCAGCGCGACGCCGATGGTGCCGACGAATTCGATCGCCGCCACCAGCGAGATCGGCAGTCGGTCAAGCGCCAGGTAGAACGAACAGTTCATCACCGCCAGGCAGGTGCCGAAGGCCAGCAACAGCAGGCGGGTTGGGCGATCGGCGCGGGCGAAGCTCCGCCATGGGCGCGTCAGCGGCGCAAAAATCAGCGCCGCGCTGGCGATGCGCAGCCATGCCATGCCGAGCACGCCGACATGCGGGAAAAGCAGCACGGCGAAGGCCGGTCCGAGATAGTGGAAGACGGCGCTGACACCGAACCAGACATGCGGCGGCAGTTTTGCCGCCAGGCTGCCGGGCAGGTGGCGACCGAGGGCAGGGCTGGCGGCTGAAGCTTGCGCTTGATCGTCCATCGGATCAGTATCGCAGGCGGTTTTCCCAGTTTATATGGAGAATGGTCGATTATCTGGCCGTTTTCGTCACTAGAAGCAAGGAGATTTCAATGAAGCGCCTTCGGATTGAAAATATCGATCTTGATGCGGCGGACATGAAGATCCTGCGCCTCTTGGAAAAGGACGCACGCGCCAGCACGGCGGAGCTTGCGCGCTCGGTCGGTCTGTCGGCGCCCAGCGTCGCCGAGCGCATCAAGCGGCTGCAGGAGAACGGCGTGATCGAAGGCTATTCGGTGAGGATCAATCCCGCGGCCCTTGGGCTGAAGCTGTCGGCGTGGCTGCGCATCCGGCCGGTGCCGGGACAATTGTCCGTCGTGGCCGAGATCATTCGCGAACTGCCCGAAATCGCGCAATGCGACCGGGTGACCGGCGAGGACTGCTTCATCGCCCTGGCGCATGTCGGCTCGGTCGCCGAACTCGAACGGGTGATCGACCGCATCATCCCCTATGCGATGACGAACACGGCCATCATCCAGTCGTCGCCGGTGACCGCGCGTTCGCCTCTGGCGGCGATCCGGCGATCGCCGTGAAATAGCGCGAGGTTATCGGATGTTTCCGCGGGGCGGCTGTGACGAATGGCATCAGCCTCGGGCCGGCTCGCCGGCGTCAGGCGTGGCCGCGCTTCAGGCGGGCGCGCTTTAAAATGCTGCGCCAGCGGATCATGTCGAACGGAATCGGCTCGTTGTTATTGGCGATGTGGAAGATTTCGTTGTCGACGTTCTTGAGCGAACGCCAGAAATCATAATCCGTTATGCGCGGATCAGCGGCCAGCCTGTCCACCTCGACCTTGATGTCGGTTTTCATGCACGTCCCTCGAACCGGCTTTGCCCCGCCGCCCGTATCGCAACTCGATGCGGATCGTTTTCGACCGCTCCGCTGAGTCGTTCAACGTCTCAATTGGCTTGTTCCCGTTAAAACCTCGGTAAGGTTAACGTGGGTCCGGAGCCGCTTCAAGCACCGGTGCCAGCGGACATCAGAGGTTCGGCGATTTTGAGTTTCGGGTGTGGCTTTGAAGTCAGACCCGGGTCGCCTCGCCGTTCGGGAGTTGGACGGATATCGCCCTCGCCCTACTTGCGCTTGATGCCGATCGAGCGGCCCGCGCGCTCGGGCATGGGCAGGGCCGAATGGGCGGCGCGCATGGCTTCGATCCTGGCCAGCACATCGGCGGGGAAGGGTGCCACCTTCGGCCCCGCCATGTCGACATGCAGCGACAGGGTCTCGGACGTGGCGGCGAGCCAGCCGTCGACATGGCGGATTTCCTGGTAGGCCCTGAGCCGCTTCTCGTCATGGTCGATGAGCTGGAAGGAGACCCTGACCTTGTGGTCCAGATGCAGTTCCTGCACGTAGCAGACATGGACTTCGGCCGTGTAGATAGTGAGTCGCCGCTCTTTCACGTAATCCAGGCCCATGCCCATCGCCTCGAAGGCCTCGTCCGAACAGCGGTCGAACAGCACGTTGTAATAGGCCATGTTGAGATGGCCGTTGTAGTCGATCCAATCCTTCTCGATATCCATGGGCCTGGAGACGAAGGGGGCGGGGATGGGCATCGAAACTTCCTTGTTCTGGCGCTGGACACAGCGGGGCTGGTGAGACTACGCATCCATAATCGCATGACAAGCGTGGGCACTGGTCCATTAGCGGAGGAGTTCATGGCTCTGAGCGACCTCAATCCGGTCGAGCGCAACGAGGAAGGCATCGCGGCGGTGCTTGGCATCCTCAAGCAGCGGCTGGGCGAGCGCTTCCAGACCGGCCAGGCTATCCGCTCGCAGCATGCGCACACCACCACCTATATTCCGACGCAAGCGCCGGACGGTGTCGCTTTCCCGGAGACCACGGCCGAGGTGCAGGAGATCGTGCGCGCTTGCGCCGCGCACCGCGTGCCGGTGATTGCCTTCGGCGTCGGCTCGTCGCTGGAAGGCCATACCAACGCGCCCGGTGGCGGCATATCGGTCGATACGTCACGCATGAACCGCATCCTTGCGGTCAATCCGCCGGATCTCGACTGCACGGTCGAGCCTGGCGTGACGCGTGAGGATCTGAACCGGCATCTGCGCGACACCGGGCTGTTCTTCCCGATCGATCCGGGCGCCAATGCCTCGCTGGGCGGCATGGCGGCGACGCGGGCCTCCGGCACCAATGCGGTGCGCTACGGCACGATGCGCGAAAACGTGCTGTCGCTGACGGCGGTGATGGCAGACGGTGAGACGGTGACGACCGGCAAGCGGGCGAAGAAGAGCTCGGCCGGCTACGATCTGACGCGGCTGCTGGTCGGCTCGGAAGGCACGCTCGGCATCATCACCTCGCTGACGCTCAAGCTGCAAAGGCATTCCGCAGGCGATCTCCGGCGGTGTCTGCCCGTTTCCGAGCGTCGAGGCAGCCTGCAACGCGGTCATCGCGACCATTCAGATGGGCATTCCCGTGGCGCGCATCGAACTGGTCAACGCGCTGCAGATGCGGGCGATGAAGAATTATTCCAAGCTCGACTATCCCGAGAGCCCTTGCCTGTTCGTCGAGTTCCATGGCAGCGATGCCGGGGTCGCCGAACAGGCCGAGACTTTCGGCATGATCGCCGAAGAGAATGGCGGCGGCCCGTTCCTGTGGACCAGCGTCGCCGAGGAACGCTCCAAACTGTGGAAGGCCAGACATGACGCCTACTGGTCGTCGTTGACGCTGCGCCCGGGCGCCAAGGGGCTTTCAACCGATGTCTGCGTGCCGATCTCGCGTTTTGCCGAATGCGTCACCGAGACAGAAGCCGACATCGCCGAAATGGGATTGATCGCGCCGATCGTCGGCCATGCCGGCGACGGCAATTTTCACGTGTTGGTGCTGATGGATGTCAACGATCCCCAAGAGATCGCGTTGTCGGAAAAATTCGTCGCGCGGCTCAACATGCGGGCGATCGCCATGGACGGCACCTGCACCGGCGAGCACGGCATCGGCCAGGGCAAGATCGGCTTCCTGCGCCACGAACTCGGCCATGGTGTCGACATCATGCGCACGATCAAGCAAGCGCTCGACCCGCAAAACATCATGAATCCGGGAAAGATATTGCCTGGCGACGATCATTAGATGTCGAAAGCCGAGACTTTGCGGCCGATCGCGATGCCGCCGTCGAGCGCCGGCGCGCCGCTGCCTCATGTATTTGCGGATGAAGGCAGGCTGCTCATAGCCTACCTGGCCAACATCCCGGGCCCGTCATTCGATGGCACAAACCCGCGATCGGTTTCTGCTGCAACCGGCAACCAGACCGTCGTTATACTGGCGGCAGATCCCTATCTGGCGTTGCAATTTGGACCGCCGAACGACGAAACGATCAGTGGGCATCGGTTGCATGTATTGGGTTTGCAGCCCTATTCCGCGTTCGAAGTCGTCAATTCGTCCTGGATCGAATCTCTTGAAAGGGCAAATCGGGTTCACTCGTCCCATGCGCCGGAGCTGTTCTCCGGCTATCGGCATTTCATCCTAACGTTCCACGATTCCACACTTGAGTTCGTCGCCGCGAGTTTCTCGACCAGCCTTCATGAAGGTGCGGTCCTCGCCGCGTTGATGGAGGCCGCCGTAAATCCTGTCCCACATCGTGTCGAAGCCGGTCCGCTTTCTCGATAGGTTTTGGCGGCACGATTGTTCCGATTTGCCGTGCCTTGACGGCGCCGCCATTCAGGTCGAGGCTTCCTTTGGCAACCCTGAAAGACGGGTCTGCCGGCTGAGGAGGACTGTCATGGCCATTTCACGCAAGGAAGAAGCGCGCGCGCTGAGCGCCGATGAAAAGGAACTGGTGGAGAAATCGCACCATCCGGCGGTGCAGGACCTTTCCGACGCCGACCTTTCCGGCCTGGTCAAGCTGCTGCGGGAGCGGCGCGACAAGGCGCAGACCGAAGCTCACCGCCGTCGGCGTGAAATACGTGGCAAGGGCGCGCCCAAAGGGGCGGCCGCCTCGAAGGCCGATGGTGGTTCGCAGGTGAAGCTGGCGGTGCTGGCGATGGCCATGCGGCGGCTGAACGGCGAGGCCGAACGCCGGCGCCAACTGGCGGCTCGCGTTTCGCTGGTCGGAAATGCACGCAAGGCGCTGGCGATGAAGCAGGATGCGTCGGCGGACGGTCCCGCTCACAATTCGCGGACGGCTCACAAGGGCATGCGGGTCGTGGCCAACGAGCGGACGCCGAAGCTGGTGCGGCCGGCGGAACTTGGCCGCCAGCGCAAGGCGGGCAAGGTGGCGCAGGCGAAGCGCGACGCACGCTGAGGTTTTTTCAATTGTGACTGTCGGCCCGCCACGTTAGCGTGCAGCGGGATTTGCCTCTGCTTGCTCTGGACAAGGCCTGCGGCATCGGGCGCGTCCGCGCGGGGAATGTCGCGCTGCCCTGCGGGGTGGAGACGTCCAAAAAATCCCTGCTTTGTCCCCGATTTGTTTTCAGATCCTCCGACGCGACGCAACACTGGGTGAATTGCCTCTTTATCGACACGCGGATGCGGGTAGAGTGCGGCAGAATTTCAATCAACCCGTTCGGAGCTGATGCTCGCACGCCTGTTCGTGATCTTCGGTGGCCTTTTCGTACTGGTGCTGTGCGCTGCACTGGTGGTGCCGTACTTTGTCGACTGGACCGGCTACCGCGCCGAGTTCGAGCGCGAGGCGAGCGCCATCCTTGGCCGTAAGGTGACGGTGCAGGGCGACGCCACGGCAAGACTGTTGCCGTTCCCTTCGGTGACCTTCTCCAACGTCGCGGTCGCCGGCGGCCCCAATGGCCAGCCGGCCATGACCGTCGAGACGTTTTCGATGGATGCGGAACTGGCGCCTTTCCTGCGCGGCGAGGTGCTGATCTTCGACATGCGGCTGGTGCACCCGAAAGCGACAATCGGTATTGCCAATGACGGGACGGTCGACTGGGCGATGCGCCCGTCCACGCCCGTCAATCCCGGCCAGATCTCGATCGAGAAGCTGACGGTGACGGAGGGGCAGATCGAATTGCGCCATGCCGCCGGCGGACGCAGCCATATTTTTTCCGAGATCAACACCACCATTTCGGCCAAGTCGCTGGCCGGGCCGTGGCGCATGGATGGCACCTTGCGGCTTGACGGGTTGCGCACCAAGATCGCGGCATCGACCGGCAAGGCCGAACCTTCCGGGCAGATGCGGATCCGGCTGAAGGCCGATCCCGACGCCTATCCGCTGGTGATCGAAACCGATGGCAATGCCGGCATCGTCAATGGTGCCGCCGCCTATTCCGGCCAGTTCAAAATTTCGAGTGCCGACAAGAATGGTGCCGACAAGAATTCGGCCCAGTCGCGCGGCAGCGACGGCGAGACGGTGAAGGTCAGCGCCGGCAAGCCGGATCCCGGCTTCCGGCTGAACGGCAAATTCTCGCTCGACCACCAGAAGCTCGGTGTCGACGAATTTCGTTTCGAAACGGGTCCGCTCGACAACCCTTACACCGCCGACGGCAAGGCTTCGGTAGATCTCGGCCAGAGGCCGAGCTTCGCCATCGAGGCCAACGGCGCGCAGGTGCAGTTCGACGAGGCGGTGGGCGCCCAGGCCGGCGCCGGCCTGACGCTGGACCAGCGCATTGCCGGGCTGGAGCAGGCGCTGCTCGAACTGCCGAAGCCGACCATACCCGGCACCGTCGAGGTCAGGTTGCCCGCGGTGGTGGCCGGCGACACGACCGTGCGTGACGTCCATCTCTCCGCCGAACCCGTCGAAGGCGGCTGGTCGGTCAAATCGCTTGCCGCGACCTTGCCCGGCCGCACCACGCTGGAAGCCGACGGCATGCTCAGCGTCGAGGACCATTTCGGCTTCACCGGTTCACTCCTCTTGGCCGTCGCCCAACCTTCCGGCTTTGCCGCCTGGCTGTCGAAGGACGTCGACGAGGCGATCCGCCGTCTGCCGGCCGCCGGCTTCAAGGCCAAGGTCGATCTCTCGGAGACGCGCCAGGCCTTCAGCGATCTCGAGCTGATCCTGGGCAAGGCGAAGTTTTCCGGACGCATCGATTCCAGCCAGCCCGACGACGCCAGGCCTTCGGTGCTGATGCGGCTCGAGGGCGGAGAGCTCGATGTCGATGGGCTGGCGGCCTTCGCCTCGATCTTCGTCAGCGACAAGGGTGCCAACCGCTTTGCCGATCGCGATCTCGATTTTCAGATCAAGGCCGGGCCAGTCAGCGCCGGCGGGTTGACCGCCGACAGGGTCGACACGGCGCTCAGGCTGCGCGACGGGTTGCTTGAAGTCGACCGGCTCTCGGTTGGCGGGCTGGCCGGCGCTTCGATCAGCGCCACCGGCCGGATCAAGGATTTTGCGGCAAGCCCGACCGGCAAGCTCGATGCCTCGGTTGTCGCCGTCGACCTGAAGCCGCTGATCGACGTTGCAGCTCAGCATTATCCGGACAATGCGGTGCTGAAGGGACTGGCGAGCCGCGCCGCTGCCTATCCCGAACTTTTCCAGGACGCCCGCGTCGACCTTGTGGCGAGTGCCGCCGACAATGGCGACGGCACAACGGGGCTGGCGGTAAGCGGGCAAGGCAAGGCCGGTGGTTCGGCTTTTTCCGCATCGCTGTCGGGGAAGGGGGCGCCCGACAAACTGCTCGAAGCGCCGGTGACGCTGACCTTCAACGCCAAAAATCCCGATGCCACAACGCTGTTGGCGCTCTACGGCCTGCCGGCGCTGCCGCTCGGCATGTTGGGCGAGGCAAGCACGGATATCCAGGCCAAGGGCACATTTGGCGGCGGCCTGGCGACGAGTTTCAATCTCGCCGGCAATGACTTCAGGGCCGGCTTCGAAGGAACTGTCGCGGCGACCCCGCAGGGACCCACGGCAAAGGGCAAGATCAGCCTTGATGCCGCCGACATCGAACCTTGGCTGATGACCACAGGTATCGGTCTGCCGGGCATGGGGGCTGGCATGTCGACGTCGCTTGCGGCGCAGGGCGATTATGGCAACGGCCTGTTGGTGCTCGACAATGTCAATGGTGCCATCAACGAAGCAGCGGTCTCCGGCGACGTCAATATCGATATCAAGGACGGCGCGCCGCATCTGGCCGGCGCGCTGGTGCTCGATGAACTCGACCTCGATCCGTTGGCGGTGGCGCTGTTCGGCGATTCCGCTTTCCTTGCCGACAAGAATGGGGCCGACAAGAATGGGGCTGACAAAACCGCGAGCGACAAGCGCGGCGTGTGGCCGGCCGCGCCGTTCAGCCAGAAATCCAGCCTGCCGTTCAGCGCCGACCTCGACCTGACGACGGCGGCATTGGCAGCCGGCCCGTTAGCCACCGCCTATGGCGCCGCCTTTTCACTCAAGCTCGACAAGGAAGGCATCCGTGTCTCCGACCTCAAGGCGAAATACCTGGGTGGCGCGCTGACCGGCCTGTTCGAGTTGAAGAACAATGACGGCACCGGGCTTTTCACCGGCCAGATGAAGCTGGCGGGCGCCGATCTGGCAAACGTGTTGCCCGACGCCGGCATCAGCGGCAATGGCGATTTCTCGACGACGCTGTCGACCAGCGGCAAGTCGGTCGATGCGATGGTCGCCGCCCTGTCGGGTTCCGGCACGGCGACACTGAGGGGGGTGCAGGTCGCCGGCGTCAATCCCGATGCGTTCAGCGCGTTCCTTGCCAAGGCGGATGCCATCGGGCGCGATATCGACGCGGCCAAGACCGCCGCCTTTGCGCCTGACATTGCCGCCGATGGCAGCTTTGCCGCCAAGGATGCCGACATCGCCTTCACAATTGCCGGCGGCATGCTGAGGGCGCCGCCGATCAGTCTCGAGAATCCGGCGGCGACCCTGTCGGCCGACGTCACCGCCGATTTCAACGCCAGCACGGTTTCCGCCAAGGGCGCGATCGCCTATCGGCCCGGCGACGAGGCGCTGGTCGGCTCCGAGCCGGTCATGAATTTTACCGCCGAGGGTCCGTTCGGCGCCGTGAAGCGGCAGTTCGACAGCGAGCCGCTGGCACAGTTCCTGACCCAGCGCGCGCTGGAAAAGGAGCAGCAGCGCGTCGAAGCGATGCAGGCGGCGCTGCTGGAAAAGCAGCGCCTGCGGCGCGAGGTGCGTTATTACGCGGCGCTGCAGGACGCGCGCGACAAGGCCGCCGAGGAACTGCGCCAGCAGGAGGAAGCGGCCCGCCTGAAAGCCGAGGCGGACGCCAAGGCGAAAGCGGAGGCTGACGCGCAGGCCCAGGCTGAAGCGGATGCGAAGGCGAAAGCCGACGCGGAAGCGAAGGCCAAGGCTGATGCCGACGCCAAGGCAAAGGCCGACGCAGAAGCGCAAGCCGCTGCGGAACAGCAGGCAGCGGACGAGGCCGCCAAGGCGCAGGCTGAGCAGGAACGCCAGAAGGCGGAAGAGGCGATGCGTATCGCCTCGCAGGAAAAGGCCAGGCAAGAAGCCGAGCGCAAGGCCGCGGAACGGGCGTCCAAGGTCGAGCGTGCGCCGTTGCCCGAGGCCAACGACAACCCTCCGGCCAAGCCAAAGGCCAATCCGTTCACGATCGACAATCTGCTGAAGTCGCTGCAGTAGGGCAGTAGGGCAGTAGGGCAGTAGGGCAGTAGGGCAGTAGGGCAGTAGGGCAGTAGGGCAGTAGGGCAGTAGGGCAGTAGGGCAGTAGGGCAGTAGGGCAGTAGGGCAGTAGGGCTGCCGCCTCCCCCGCTCCCGCCGAAAGATCAGCGCCGCCGACAACCGGATCAACGATGCGACGCGTCTGGGCGACGTTGGAGATCAGTCCTTCAGGGTGTTCTGGAAGGACTTGAAGGCGGTCGCCGCGGGCTTGGCGGTGAGCTGTTCCTGGAACTTGGCGAAGTCAGCGACTTCCCAGTGCTCCGCGAGTTTGCCATCGGCGATCCGGTAGAACTGAAAGGCGGCGAAATCGACGCGGTTCCCGGTCGCCTTGATGTCCCCGAAATCATTCACCTGGGTGCCGCTGACACGGTTCATCACCGCCACCCGATCGCCTTCGCCGATAATCTGCTCAATGGTCCAGGTGAAGTCCGGGAAGCTGGCCTTCAGCCCCTTGAGGTAGCTCCGGACGACTTCAATTCCCGAGGTCTGCCCCTCGAGCTTGTCGCCATAGTCCTCCGAGACAATGTCGGCGAGCTGGCTGAGGTCGCCGGAATTGAACATCTCGAAATAGCGATGCACGATGGCTTTGTTGGCTTCGGAGTCGGACATCAGCGGATCCTTCTTGCAACGGTCTAGGCGTCTTGCGGATGCAGGATATGTTTTGCCGAGGCATCGCCGGCGGCGACTGCCTCATAGGCCTTCACGGCATCATCGAGCGGCCAGGTCTTGAGCGGCGATGGTCGTAACGCGCCGCTCTCGAAACCCGGGCGAAGCGCGTTCATGATCACCGCGATTTCGACGCCTGTGAGCTTGGCGGTATCAACGCCGATCAAACGTTGACGGTTGTGATAGAAATCCATCAGATCGAATTCGACGCGGCGCGAACCGACGCTTGTGATCGCCACCTGGCGGCCGTCCAGACCCATCGACTTCATCGCCGGCTCGAAGACCGGCCCGCCGACAGCGTCCAGCACAAGATTCACGCCTTTGTTCTCGGTCAGCGCCGCCACCATGGTGGGCAGGTCCTTGGTATTCGTGTTGATGAAGACATCCGCTTCGGAATCCTGGCTCATGTTGATGTCGGCGCCGATCACGCGAGCCTTCTTCCAGTGTGCAATCTGGATCGCGGCGCGGCCGACGGCGCCGGACGCGCCGGTGATGAGCACCGTTTCGCCAGCCCGGATATCGCCTGCCACCACAAGCGCGGACCATGCCGTGACAAAGGGGACGCCGACGGTGGCGGCCTGTTCCATCGACAGGTTCGCCGGCATCTCCGAAAGCCAATCTTCCGGTAGGGCAACGAACTGGGCATGGGAGCCGTCGCGGTTGATGCCGAAACCGGCGCCGTTGCCCCATACCGACTTGCCTGCCCAACGGCTCGAAGCTGCGACGACCGTCCCGGCATAGTCGCGGCCAGGCGTGCGTGGCAGCGTCGGATTGAACACGCCGGAGACAAACTTCACGTCGCTGGGATTGATCGCCGAAGCAGCCACTTTCACCAACGCCTCGCCCGCTTGCGCGACGGGCTTTGCGATAGTCTGAACGCCCAGGACCGAGGGCGGACCAAAGGCCGAAAAGCGAACGGCGCGCATCGTCGTCATCGCCAGTCTCCAGGCATGAGAACCTTCACCGGGCTACGCCCCGACGCGGAATTGAAGAGCGCTCGAAAGCCGAACTTTTAACCCGCCGATCTCTACAAACCGGAGGGAGGTCGTGCGGCAGTAACCATGAGGTCCGGAAGGCGAAACCCGCGGCAGCCTGGCAGCGGGCTTCGCCGTGCCGTCAGGCTCCGCCGTGCGAGCCGAGGAGTTGCCATTCCCACGCCAGACTAGTGCCGGTCGCTCCGCCATGGTCCAGGAGCACCTGCGCCAGCGCCGGAACGGTGGATTCCCGCGCCCAATCGCGCTGGAGTTCCGATGCGAACACTATCCAGGTCAGCGGCACGCCGCCGGCCTGGATCATCCGTTGAACGCCGCGATCATGCGCTTCCGTGCTGACCCCGCCGGAAGCGTCGGTCACAAAGTAGACTTCCCAGCCTTCGCCAAGCGCCTGGATGACGGGGAAAGCGAGGCATATTTCGGTCCACAGGCCCGCGATGACGACTTTCTTCCGACCGGTCTTCTTCACCCAGTCGACGCAGGCCTTGTCCTCCCAGGTGTTGATAGTGGTCCGGTCGATCGGAACCTGATCGGGAAACACGTCCTGGATCGCCTTGAGAAGCTCGCCACCGCGATCCTTGATCGCCGTCGTCAGAAGTGTCGGCACATTGAACGCTTTGGCCACCTTTGCGAGAGCAACCGTGTTGTTGATCATGATTTGCGGGTCGATGTTTCGAACACCCGCAACCTGGAAGGCCTGATGATCGATAAGCACAAGGACGCAATTTTCGGGCGTCAACATCGCCTCGAGACCAACCTTGGGGAATACTGCAGCCGCCATGTAATTTCCTTTTGTCGTTTTCGCAGACGGGCCTGCGCCCATCCGCATGGTGGTTCAATCTTCAATTCAAGTGATCGAATAGCTGTTTCGTACGGGATCAGATTTGACCGCAGTTGCATCAGGCGAACAGTCAGATACGGTCGAGCGTGACGTTCGATGCCATCGACAAGCCGTTACGAGGCGTGTGGATCATCGAACCAAATTGACTGTCTTGCAGCGAGGCCGGCGCTACGCGCCGACTGGAGTCAGCGCTCCAAGCGCGTCGTCTCTCAACGGATTCAGGCGACCGGCCTCAGGTCCTTGTCTTAATGCATGTCGTGTTGCCAAACCGAAATCACTTTTGGGTGACATGCATTCGCTCGCTATTCCCGGTTCATCTGCTCAATTCGACGTCTGCTGCTCGGGCGACATTGCGCGCTCCCGAAAGCAGCGCTTTCCCGTCGTCAGTGAGCCGGGCCGGCGGGTGGAATCTCGTTCGAAAGCGTGACGCCAAGCTGTGCTCAGATTGGTGATCGTGTAGCTGATAACCGAAGTGGCTCGGTTGAGCTGGCGCGCCGTGCGCGCGAAACTTCCAACGTCGATCACGGTCAGAAACACTCGCAATTGATCAAACGTTGGCGTGCCGGGATCAGACATGACGATTTCCTCGAATAGAAGACTCGAAATTTTACAAGTTTCGTACCCCAGGTCAGGGGCGCTACCATTCGCGACAGACGACTCCACCGACTTCAGAGGACCTAGCAAATGACCTATGTGATAATCGGATCTGGCGCCATCGGCCATGCCATCGCCACGCAATTCGCGCGCCAAGGCATCGATGTGATGGTGGCCAACAGCCGGGGACCGTCGTCGCTCACCGACATGGCACGCGCACTCGGTCCCAACATCAAGCCTGCCACCACCGGTGACGTGGTCCACGCTGATGTGGTGATCTTGGCGATTCCGTTTGGTGCCATTCAGGCGTTCGCCGGGAGCGCGGGTGCAGATTGGAACAACCGTGTGGTGATCGACGCGAGCAACGCGGTCGATTTTCCAGCGTTCAAGCCCGCCGATCTGGGCGGCCGTCTCTCAACCGAAATCGTTGCGGAGGCTTTCCCTGGCGCCCGTGTCGTGAAGGCCTTCAATACGGTCCCGGCGGCAAAACTGGAAGCGCCGCCAGCGCAGGCGGGCGGGCGGCGCGTTGTGGTGTTGTCCGGTGATGACGGCAGCGCGAGGTCCCAGGTTGCCGCTCTCATCGAGCGACTCGGCTATGCGGCGCTTGACCTCGGCACGCTGCGGCAGGCCAGCCATCTGCAGCAGTTTGGCGGCACGCTGGTGGCTCAGGACCTGATCAAGCTGGCCTGATCTTGCCATGCACCGAGACAGCGCCGCTGGCGGCAACGGGGACAGCCGTTGATTTCACGGCATCGGCTGCTTTGGCTGTCCTGCGTCCAAGACGCTGCGGCGAAGCCACAGGATTCGGGCGCCGGGAAATAATCAGTATCGTTCCACCCAAGACCCGAGACGTCACTCGCGGTCCCGATCGAGCAGGCGCCTCAGCACGGGTTCGATGCGCGAGAGCTCGTCGAGATGCGCCGCCGACAGCTCGGCCAGGCAATCGTCGGCGCGCTCCGTCAGCCGCAGCAGCACACGGCGATGGTCGTCCGTGTCCTGATCCCGCACGACCAGTCCCGCCTCGCTAAGGCGGTTGACCAGTTCGACGGCGCTGTGGTGGCGGATGCGCAGGCGCTCCGCCAGATCGCCGACCGTCACCGGTCCGCCGCCGGGATATCCCTTGATCGCCAGCAGCGCCTGATGCTGGCGCGGTGTCAGGCCGGCGTCTTCCGCCTGCAGCTGGCTGAATTCGAGAAAGCGGCGGATCAGATAGCGAAACTCGGACAGCCGCTGGTAGTCGGTCTGTTTGATGGCGGGGCGAGGTTTTGCGGGCTGCGTCATGCCAGACATTTGTTCGTTTTCCGGCGAAAGCTCAAACGGATTTCAGGCGAAACCGGCTTGAATAATTATGTCGTGTTACGATACATAGCCAGCCGACAATCCGGCTGGCCGTTTCGACCGTGCCGCATATCCCAGACACGGCCCGCCGCCAGGAAGCAAACCACGATGAAGACCCATCAACCCAACCCCGGTCATCTCAGGGATTTCACCACCGATGCACGAGTGCTGTTCATCGCGGCAATAGCCGTTGTGGTCGCCACGGCGGGGCTGTTTGCCGGCATCGCGCTGCTGAAGCTGATCCGGCTCGCCACCAATATCGCCTATTTCGGCCAGTTCTCACTCGCCGAGCTGAAGCTGCAGGACACGCCGCTTGGGCTTGCCGCCGTCATCGTCCCGGTCATCGGTGCGCTGATCATCGGCCTGATGGCGCGCTATGGCAGCGAGAAGATCCGAGGCCATGGCATTCCCGAGGCCATCGAGGCGATCCTGCTCGGACGTTCAAAGCTCGATGCCAAGGTGGCGATCTTGAAGCCGCTGTCGTCGGCGATCTCGATTGGCTCCGGCGGGCCGTTCGGCGCCGAGGGGCCGATCATCATGACCGGCGGCGCCATCGGCTCATTGATCGCGCAGATGCTGCCGGTCAGCGACAATGAGCGCAAGACATTGCTGGTGGCGGGGGCGGCGGCGGGCATGACCACCGTGTTCGGCACGCCGATCGCCGCGATCATGCTCGCGGTGGAGCTGCTTCTGTTCGAATGGACGCCGCGCAGCTTCATTCCGGTGGCGGTTGCCGTGATCATCGCCGAGGTCGAGCGCACTCTGCTGCATCTGCCTGGGCCGATTTTCCTGTTCCAGGGCGGCATGGCGGTCTCGTTCCTTGGGCTTGGCGGCTGGGTTCTGGTCGGCATCTGCGCCGGCTTGTTATCGGGGCTTTTGACGCGGTTGGTTTATGCCTGCGAGGACGGCTTCCAGAAGCTGCCCATCCACTGGATGTGGTGGCCGATGCTCGGCGGCTTGGTGGTCGGCATCGGCGGGCTGATCGAACCGCAGGCGCTTGGTGTCGGCTACGACAATATCGCCGACATGCTCGATGGCCGCACGCTCGCCACCGCGGCACTGCTCCTGCTCGTGGTCAAGGCCATCATCTGGTCGGTGGCGCTCGGTTCGGGAACATCCGGAGGCGTGCTCGCGCCGCTTCTGATCATGGGCGGGGCGATGGGAGCGGTACTTGCCGGAATTCTGCCTCCGGCCGATCCGGGTTTCTGGACGCTGCTGGCCATGGCCGCCACGATGGGCGGCACGATGCGCGCGCCGCTGACGGCGACTTTCTTCGCCGTCGAGTTGACCGGCAACACGCATGTGCTGGTGCCGCTGATCACGGCCTGTGCGGCGGCGCACGCCGTGACGGTGCTGCTGATGAAACGTTCGATCCTGACCGAGAAGATCGCCAGAAGAGGACATCATCTGGTTCGTGAATATCGTGTCGATCTCTTCGCGCTGACCAGGGTGCGCGAGGTGATGACCTCGCAGGTCGAGAGCGTGCCGGCGACCATGACGCTGCATGGCGCGGCGGCTTTCCTGATCGCACCGGAAACGCGGCATCCGAGCTTTCCTGTGGTCGACGAGAACAGGCAGGTGCTCGGCCTCATCGATCCGCCGGCAATTTTGCGCTGGCGCCGTGCCGGCAAGCACAGGACGACGACGCTCGGCGACTTGCTCGCCGGAAGCAAGGTGACGCTCGCCTATCCCGACGAATATCTGGAAGGCCTCTCCGACAAGCTGCTGATGGCCAACGTGTCCCATCTGCCGGTGGTCAATCCCGAAAGCCTGCAGCTGGTCGGCTATGTCGGCTGGAAGGATCTGATGCGCGTACGGTCTCGGAAACAGGCCGAAGAACGCGACCGCTCGACCTTGCTCGGCTTCGGCACCCGCCGCGGGAAACAACAAGGCGTTGCTTGACGAAGCCCGATTGCCGATCCGATGCCGGTCGCCAGCAGTCGGCTGCTGACGGCCGCCCATGGCGGTTGGAACGTCTAACGTTTTGTGAGGATATCGGACTTAACATGCGTGCCCGAAGGGGTGCTGCCTTGGATACGACCGGTGACGATTTTTCCGAATATAACGTGCCGCCGCGGCGCATCCTCATGCATCATCCGCGCCACGGCTCGTCGCTGGAGCGTTTGAGCAGGGAACGGCTGGTGGAACTCAATTTCCTTGAGTTGCCGCATACCCCCGAGCTCTACACCGAATACGACGCCTTCGCCGCTTTGCTGGGAACGCATGTCGAAACACTTTATCTCGATGATGTGATTGGCGACCACGAGCCGTTTCATGCCGAGGCGGCAAACAATCCCAATCTCATTTTCATGCGCGACAGTTCGGTGACGTTACCCTGGGCGCCCGACAAATTCATCCCGACCCGCCCGGCCTTGCCAAGCCGCGCCCGCGAAGCGGTCGTGGTCAGCGCCGCGCTGCAAAGACTTGGCATGAGCCCGCTCACGCAGTTCGAGCACGACGAATATCTGGAAGGCGGTGACGTGCTTCCGGTGACCTTCAACGACAAGCGCGTCCTGCTCGTCGGGTTCGGGGTACGCACGACCAAGGCGGCCGCGATAAAACTGGCGCTCGATCTGATCCCGCAGCATGTCGACTATATCATCGGCCTCTCGCACGATCCTGAGCTGCTTCATCTGGATACCGGGTTCACCGTCCTACCTGAAAAGGTGATCCTGGCCGCGGCCGGAATGTTCGGCGCCGGGTTCCTTATCGATGAGGAACGCAGGCTGAGCGCCGTCAATCCGCTGGCCTATGCCGAGGCGTTGGGCTGCTCGATCATTCGCTGCAACAAGGCCGATGCGATCGCCCACGAGCGGTGCAATCTGCTGCCGCTTGGCAACCGTCGCTACCTCGCCTTCGATCTTCCCGGCGAGTTGAAGGCTGTTCTCGAAAAGGCAGCCGGCATCCGCATCGATGTCGTCAAGGGCACCGAGATCGCCAAGGCGACCGGCGGCGTTCACTGCCTTACCCGGCCGCTCTACATCTAGGAATATCCAGAACTTGCCGAGACTGCTTGAACGGGCGCCTCAAAGCTTGTCGTAGGTTATTTTGGAAGCGACATACTCATTCTTGAGCCGCCGCTGGCCACCTTCGAATGGTCCGGTGTTGAAGGCATATATTTTGAGCTCCGGCATGTTTTCAGGGGTCGCCGTGCGTTTCCAGGCATTCAGGAAATCGCCGCTCATTGCTGCCAGTTTGGTGAAGACCGTATCTTGCAGCGTCTCGATGGGATGGGCGAAGACAGCGGCGTCGACGAGCTCGATGGCGACCTCCATGCGCTTGTTGTGCGCTGCGTCCTCATAAGAGATCAGCCGGAAGGTGCTCAGCACCGGTGCCAGAATATCGAGGCTGAACAGGATTTCTCGAAGGCTGTCAGGGGTAACCTTGGCGCCGTAGTATTCGATGGACATGTCCGAGCGGCCATAGATGAACAGCAGCGGCAGGTCGAGATTGCGGTTGCTTGCCCTCAGGATATCCTCGCGGCCAAGTCTTTTGAGAATGCGCCTGAGGTCCCCGAAACGCAGCACATGCCCGCGATCGCGGATGTTGTAACGGATTTTGGGTGAGATGTTGTAGGGCCGCGAAATCGTCGCCACCAATTCGCCCTTGGCGTTTTCCTCCAGATGATAGGCAAGCGGATTGTACTGGAAGATCATCGGTGTGACGCCGTAGCCAACCCGGATAATGGCTTCGCGCAACCGCTCATCCGTCAGAAGCGCGCGCCGCAGATTGATGGTGAGTTCGCTCTCGAGCGCCATGTTGACCTCAAGGTCGGAGGCGCCGTAGCTGCCAACCACGCGCTGGAATTTCTTGAGCAGATAGCCGCGCAGGCTCTCCGACACGCCTTCGCCGCCGAAGGCCGCATCGATGGTAAATTTGGACCAGTCAAGTCGCGGATCGTCGGCGAGCGTCTTGAGGAAAGGCGGATAGCCCATGACCACGTAACGAAAACGAGGGCCGAATTCGTGGATCGTGTTGATGATCTTATCGAGATTGGGACCCGTCGATTTGAGGATCGTGGTGTCGCTGAGCGAAATCGCGACGTTCATCCCGGTTGCCCATGCGCCGAGCGCGAAGGCGTTGAGAATGAAGATGGTCTCGCCCTCGCCGGTGATACGATGGAACGTCATCTGCATCATACGCGTGGTGATCCGTCGCTCGGTCCTGCCGCGAACCCAGCTTGTCGGCGTGCCGCTGCTGCCGGAGGATTCATCGACGGTGACACCCGTAGACGGCAAGATGCCCCCCAGGACCCGCTCTTCCTGGCTGTACTTGCGGACGTAGGATTCCTTGTCCATCTCGGGGATCGACGTGAGGTCGGGCTTGGTGACGTGATCGAGCAGAATCTCAGGCTTGCCGCCGAGAGAATCGATATAGGCGCGGTAGGCCGGCACCCGATCGTAGGCGTGGTAGAAATTGGCCCAGGCGCGCCAGGCGCCCAAACCCCAGCGCACGCGCTCGAAGCCGGGAACGAGCAGGAGCCTGTAGGCGTGGCGCGACGACGCAAAGGCGCCTTCAACCAGATTGACCACTGCAACCAGGAACAGGAAGAACGGCCGTGCCAGATGTTTCATCAACCGCATAGCACGATGTCCTCGAAGGGTAGCCTGTTGCTGATCGGCGGGGCCTCGCTCCTGCCCAGTCGCAGCAGCAACCAGACCATGTCGGTTCCGCCTTTTTCATCGGGCATGCCGAAATAGCGGATCATGTTGAGGCGCGCCTCGTCCGATGTGATCACCGAGCCATAGGGCTGCCAGTAGTAGCCGTGGCGGGCCACAATCAACCACAGACGGATCATAGTGATGCCGGCGCGATACCAGTCGTCGATGCCGACATAGGGACCCCGCAGCCAGCCGATGGTGCCGACGCCCTTCATGCTGCGTGCGTAGAGAAAACTGACCAGGCTGCGTATGCCCGGCATGGTCCAGAACCGCGGCCTGCTGAAGAAGCTGTGCAACAGCGGACCCGAGAAGCCGAGACAGCGTGCCGACAGTCCGTCGCCGGTGATGTCTTCCTCGCGGCCACTGAAGCGGAGCCAGCGCACCAACTCCAGGCGGATCGGGTCGTTCAGCATGTCATGGAACAGGGCCTGACGGTTGAGCTCGATGACCCAGTCGATGGCTTCACGGTCGCTTCGCGATTCGAAACTGTGGCCGGTACGTCGCGCTTCCGTTCGTAGGTCGGCCAGCAATTGCTCGGAGATCGGGTGCCCATCGTAGGGCAATCGTGATGTGTGCCGATCAAGGATCAGCGCAGGATCAAAATCCGCGATGGGCCCGGAAGCTCGCCGAAGGGTCAAGCGGGCGATCGTCTGAGGTGTTTCGGTGTCGTTGTCGGGATACATCGGCGAGAAGTGAGTTTCCCGATCGAGCTCAAATCCCAAGCCGTGCGCCGCGATCGAACAGATTTCGACGAAGATGCCGGCCGTGAGCCAGGTAAAGCGCCCATGTGGATCGGCGACCCAGAGCCCGCGGCGCGGGAGAAAGATGACGTCTGCCTCGCTGTCGCTGCGGATGCGAAGCCGGAATGGCTGGGTGTTGTGGGGGCTTGGGCAACTGACTGCATAGCGGGCGATGTCCAGCCATGCCGCGCCCGTAGGCGCTTTGATCGGTTTCAAGCCTACCCCCAAGTTACCAAGTAAACTCGGGTACCGTAGCGAAGAATTGATACCGAAATGTGAGCGGCGGTGGCTAACAAATCCTATCCGCGATCGGAAAATTTAAGGCGGGCGACATGATTGTGTTGCCACGCCCGGCATTCAAGGCGGCTCCATTGATGTATTTCTTGTTGGCGTGCTGGCTGTGCCGTGCTTCGCCCACGCCAGTACATGGAGCCTGAGCGCCGAGGACAGGTTGGTGTCGCGAGGCCGGGCCTCGTCGACTTCAGCGACAAGCGCGGCGAGTGTCAGCTTTCTCTCCGCGGCAATGGCGACGAGATCGTCATAGAAGGGTTTTTCGAGGGAATAGCTGGTGCGGTGGCCGCGAATGGTCACCGAGCGCTTTTCGACGGCGCTCACGGCCAAAGGCTCATTGTTCGTCCTTGCCGGAGGGGTCGAGGCGATGGCCGGCGACAAATTTCTCGGCCTTGTCGGCAATCAGCCGGTCGCGCTGCCTGTCCGCCTTGGACCGGCCGTGCAGCGCCCGGTTCTGTTCAGCAACGCGCGCCTTGTCGTCCCGCGCCTTCTGCTTGCGAGCCTGGCGGAGATTGACGATGTCGGCCATGGCCCGCGAGACTATTTCTTGCGGAAGGCGTCGAGCGAAACCACTTCGGCACCCTTGGTGCCGGCGTCAGCCGCGGCGGGTTTCTTCTCCGGTTCGGCCGGGGCCTTCTTCTCGGCTTTCGGCTTCTTCTCCGTGACGATGGTCAGCGGTTCGGGGGAAGGTTGGACCGGCTCCTCGTCGGCCTGCGCGTCGGTTTTGACGTCGAATTCCAGCTCGAAATTGACCGAGGGATCGTAGAAGCCGCGCACGGCCGAGAACGGGATCTCGAGCTTCTCCGGCACGTCGGAGAACGACAGGCCGACCTCGAAGCCGGTGTCGGTCACCTTCAGGTCCCAGTACTGGAACTGGATGACGATGGTCATCTGCTCGGGGTAGCGCTCGCGCAGGCGCGACGACACGCGCACGCCAGGCGCGCCAGTCAGGAAGGTGATGAAGAAGTGGTGATTGCCGGGGAGGCCGGTGCGCGCGACTTCGGCCAGGACCTTGCGCATGACGCCGCGCAACGCCTCCTGGGCCAGAATGTCGTAGCGGATGTGGTCGTCGGCCATGTGGTGGTCGGGTTCCGTTGAATCGTCCGTATAGCTGTAATCAAGCTTGAGCGCGGCGTAAACCGCATATAGACCGCAGCCGCGTCGAAGCGAGGACTATTGGCGACGATTTGATCGGCGAAGCCGGCTTCATCAATCGCAAATGTTATGCGCTGGCCAGCGCGCTTTGCTTTTTGACGCTGCTCGGGGAAGGACGCTTGCCGAAAGCACGCAGGAAAGTGCGCACGCCATTGGTCGCCGATTGCACCACCTCGTCCTCGCGCGGCGTGCCGCCGAGCATGAAGGTGGTCTGCAGTTCGGCATTGACCAGGCCGAGGAACTGGCGCGCCGCGACATCGGGGTCCTCGATTGCGAGATAGCCGCCATAAGCGAGGCGGGCGAAGCGGGCGGCGATTGCCGGCCATGTCCTGCCCGGACCCTGTTCGCGCCACTCGGCAAACAATTCGGGATAGCGCTCGCCTTCGGTCTGGATCAGCTTGCGCAGGAATTTTCCGTCGCGGTTGCAGATGCAGTTCTGGTTCAAACGGACGGCAAAGCCGATCAGGTCGGCTTCGAGATCTCCGGGCTGATCGGGGAAGGTGGCAATGGTGGCGAAGATGCCGGCGTTGCAGCGCTCGGTAAGGTCGCGCACCACGGCCATGAAGAGCTTCTCCTTGTCGCCATGGTGATTGTAGACAGTCTGGCGCGACACGCCTGCCTCGGCGGCGATCAGGTCGATATTGGCGCCGGCGAAGCCCTCGCGGCAGAATACGCCGGCCGCAGCTCCAACGATCGACAGCCTCTTGGCCTCGTGGCCGCGTGGCGGGAAAGTGTCAGGAGAAACGCCCAATCTCATCGAAATCTATATAGGAGTGATTGACGATTTGGACAAGCCTGTCTAAATTTGTGGGCATAAGATAAAAGGGATTTCATCCCGAAGCGGATATTTTCGTGCTTGGGGAGTCGGAATCTTACGGGATGGAACGTCCTAGGGTTACGTGCTGCTTCGGCGCGGCAACCAGATTCGAAAGAAGCCGATATCATGAGTCCCAAATTCCTCCGCATCGCGGTCGTGCTCGGCCTGTTGTCCGCCATCGGCCCGTTCGCGATCGACATGTATCTTCCCGCTTTGCCGTCGATCGGCGCGGATCTGCATGCCGGCACCGCCGCCGTGCAGATGAGCCTGCTGATCTTCTTCCTGTCGATGGGGTTTGGCCAGATCGTCGTCGGGCCGATCTCCGACATGGTCGGCCGCAAGCTGCCGCTCTATGGCGGTTTGACGCTGTTCATGGTCGGTGGCATCGGCTCGGCAATGAGCCCGACCATCGAGTGGTTGATCGCCTTCCGCTTCCTGCAAGGGCTTGGCGCCAGTGCCGGCATGGCCGTGCCGCGCGCCATCGTGCGCGATCTGCACACCGGCAACGAGGCCGCCAAGCTGATGTCCTTGCTGATGCTGGTGTTCTCGGTGTCGCCGATCCTGGCGCCGCTGACCGGCAGCCAGATTATCGAGAATTTCGGCTGGCGCGCCGTCTTCTGGACGGTGACCGGCGCGGCGGCCCTTGCCACTATTTTGCTCGCGACCTCGCTCAAGGAGACGCGGCCGGCGGAAGAACGCCTTGGCTCCTCCTTTGGCACCGCCCTTGCTGGCTACCGCTTCCTGATGGGCGACCGCAACTTCCTTGGCCTGGTGGCGATCGCCGGCTTCGGCATTGCGAGCTTCTTCGTCTATCTGTCGAGCTCATCCTTCATCCTGATCGACCACTACGGGCTGTCGCCTTCGGTCTACAGCGTGTTCTTCTCGATCAACGCGGTGGCCTTCATCGGCATGTCGCAGCTGACGGGGCTGCTGGCCGAGCGCTTCGGGCTGCGGCGCGTGGTGCGCGTCGCGGTGACGGGCTATGCGACCACGATGGTGGTGCTGCTGGCGGTGATGGCGACGGGTGTCGACCGGCTCGACGTGATGGCAGCCTTGCTGTTCGTCGGCTACGGCTTCCTCGGCCTGGTCATCCCCACCACTTCGGTGCTGGCCATGGAAGAGCATGGGGAGATCGCCGGCACTGCTTCGGCGCTGATGGGCACGCTGCACTTCGCCATCGGCGCGCTGGCGATGGGCGTTGCCGGCGTGTTCTTCGACGGCACGCCGCTGCCGATGGTCGCCGGCATCACGCTCTGCGCGGTGATTTCGTTCACGCTGGCCAAAGTCACGCTCGGCCGCTCGCGCGAAGCGGTCGAGGCGCCTGCGGAATAAGCAGCCGCAAACGCACGAAAAAGGCCGGGTTCGTCCCGGCCTTTTTCATGTCCGCTTTCATGTCTGGAGCCCCGCCTCTTCAAGGATGAAGCGAACACGCTCGTCGACCGGCACAAGCGGCAGGGGCACCAGTTCGTAGCCGAGTTCGGCGTAGACGCCAGCCACCGAGTCATGGGTGCGTCTGGCCTCGTCCAGCATCTGCTTGCGCTCTTCATCCTGCACGAAGATTTCCGGCCATGGCGGTGCGATGAAGACACGGCGCGCATAACGGAATTTCTCCGCCGCATTGACGAGGTGATCCGGCACCGGCAGGCCGCAAAGCCTGAGGTAGCCGACCGTGTCCGGCACGCCGCGATCGAAGAAAACCGGGCCTCGGAGTGCGCGGCATGCCAGGAACGCAGTTCCCATAACAGCATCAGTTCGGCAAAGAGCGCACGGTCCTGCCAGGGCAGGGCGGGACCGCCGATCGCCATCTGGTCGCGAATGATGCCGCGCCCGGCTTCCGGCGCCGTCGCAAACCCAGCCTGTCTCAGCGCCTCGATCAAAGTGGTCTTGCCGGAGCCCGGGCCGCCGGTCAGCACGAAGAATCGATCGGAATCGTTCTGCATCTCTTTGTCCATTGAGAAGGGTACGCGACGCGGCGGCTTCGCGGCCAGCAGGTCGAGCGAAGTCCGGACAGCAAGAGCCTTGCCGTCGTGCGTGACGTATATTGAAGGAGGGGAGAAGTGGAGGTTTCTGTTGCCAGGTACCTCCGAACCCCGCCTAGAAGTGCGAACCCCTAGGGCTTGATTTGAAGCTATCGCACTGCATTAAGCAGCGAGACGTGCTTCCGCATAGTTGTCGTTGGCAACTATAAGTTTAGCCCGATAACGGTGGTACAATGCCGGGCAAAAGTACGATCTTTACACCTTCGTCGATCCTATTTCGCCCCCAGCAAAAACCGCTCTGTCGTCAACAGCGGCTTTTGGTGGAGGCGCCGGGTACCGCCCCCGGGTCCGAACGGCTTATTTCATCGCCTGTTTATCGCCATAGTCGGTCAAGCCGACAAAACGAATATAGGGGGCGTTTCGCGGAAATGAAAGGCCGCAATGGGGCTTTGTCCCTGTGTCAAATTGCGACGGCAAGGGTTGACTTGGGCACGGTCTCAACCGAAGCTTTGCGGGCGGTGAGGAGTTACCGACCTAGCGCACAAGTTGCGAAGCGCCACAGCCCTCATCGATCGGATCCGTGGCGCCGACGAGGGGAATTTTGATGGCCGACTATCTTGCGGATGTGAAGAAATACGACGCGGGCGCCAGCGCCGACGCCGTCGAAAAGATCGTCAAGCATCTGGGTATTGCGCTGAGGAACCGCGACTCCTCGCTGGTGTCCTGCACGGATCCGAAAGAGCTTGAGCGCGTCAAGGAGAGCTGGGTTGCCAAGAAGCTCGGGGTTAGCGACGGGGCGAAAGCCGACGCCGCGATCGAGAAAACCTGCAAGGCAATGCATGCGGACCACAGCAAGGGCCGGGTGACCTTCTATTATCTGGTGGCCAAGGAACTGGGCAAGCTCGGCTCGCTTTGACTGTCGTGTCGGGTTACGAAGGGTTGGCGTGGCTGACCGATTGCTTCAGCTTTGAATTTGCGGTTCTCCGGACGGTGGCGCTGCCCCTCACCTGCCTGCCGGCATCCCCTCCCCGTATAGAGACGGGGAGAGGGAGGCTGCGATTGCCGTGGTACCAGCAACGCTGACATCGTTTTGAGTGTTCGGCCGCCTGTCTGGCAGCTATAATGCCTGAACTTTCGAATCGAGCCGGAACCGATGCGCCAGTATCTCGACCTCCTGCAGCATGTGCTGGAAAACGGCGCCGATCGCGGCGACCGCACCGGTACCGGCACGCGCTCCGTCTTCGGCTACCAGATGCGGTTCGACCTCTCGCGCGGCTTTCCGGTCACCACCACCAAGAAGCTGCATTTGAAGTCGATCATCCATGAACTCCTGTGGTTCCTGGCCGGCGACACCAACATCAAATACCTGACCGACCACGGCGTTACGATCTGGGACGAATGGGCGGATGAGAATGGCGATCTCGGCCCGGTCTACGGCAAGCAGTGGCGTTCCTGGCCGGATGGCCATGGCGGTTCGATCGACCAGATCGCCAATCTTCTGAAAGAGATACGCCGTAATCCTCAATCGCGGCGGCTGATCGTTTCGGCCTGGAATCCGGCCGAGGTGGAGGCGATGGCGCTGCCACCTTGCCACTGCCTGTTCCAGTTCTATGTGTCCGAAGGCCGGCTTTCCTGCCAGCTTTACCAGCGTTCGGCCGATATCTTCCTCGGCGTGCCGTTCAACATCGCGTCTTACGCGCTGCTGACCATGATGGTGGCGCAGGTGACCGGGCTGAAGCCGGGCGATTTCGTCCACACGCTCGGCGACGCGCATCTCTATTCCAACCATTTCGAACAGGCGCGCGAACAGCTGCGGCGCACGCCGAGGGCGCTGCCGACGATGTGGATCAACCCGGAGGTGAAGGACCTGTTCGCCTTCCGCTTCGAGGATTTCCGGCTGGAAAACTACATCGCCGATGCGTCGATCAAGGCGCCGATCGCGGTGTGAGCCACCAGGCTCAATCGATCGCCACCATGACGTCCGAAGCCTTGATGACGGCGTAAGCCGGCTTGCCCGCCTGGAGCTTGAGGTCGGCCACGGCTTCGTTGGTGATCGAGGCCGTCACGATGGCGTCGCCGCCAATGTCGATCCTGACATGCGAGGTGGTGGCTCCCTTGACGATCTCGATGATCGTTCCCTTGAGAAGGTTGCGGGCGCTGATCTTCATGCGGTCAACTCTTTTGCTTTTCGCTGTATCCAAACCAGCCCTATCGTAGGTCGGCCCGACGCCCGCGTGCAATGCCGCCGTCGGGTGAAACGTCTTCCCTTGTTATGTTCAAACGGATATATCGATCGGCAGGCCAAGAGCCGATCGGATTTCAAACCAGGGAGAGTTTTCGATGACGCGCGAAGGTTTCGGATCGAGGGCGATCGCCATTGGCGGTTTTGCGGCGGCACTGATGGTCGCGGTGCCGGCGGCACACGCGCAAGACAAGGTCGTGGTGTTCGCGGCGGCCAGCCTCAAGGATGCGCTCGACGCGGTGAACAAGGCCTGCGAGGCCGATGTCGGCGAGGTCGCGACGGTGTCCTACGCCGCGAGTTCGGCGCTGGCCAAGCAGATCGAGGGCGGGGCGCCGGCCGACGTGTTCATCTCGGCCGACCTCGACTGGATGAAGTATCTCTCCGACAAGAAGCTGACCAGGCCCGACACCGAAGTGAAGCTGCTCGGCAATGAAATCGTGCTGGTGGCACCAAGCGATTCGACGGTCGAAGCCAAGATCGAGAAGGGGTTCGACCTGGCCAGGCTGATTGGCGATGGCAAGCTCGCCATGGGTGATTTCAAGGCGGTGCCTGCCGGCAAATACGGCAAGGCCGCGCTGGAATCGCTCGGCGTCTGGTCCTCTGTCGAGGGCAAGGTGGCGCAGGCGGAGAATGTTCGCGCAGCCCTGAAGCTGGTTTCGATCGGCGAAGCGGCGCTGGGCATCGTCTACGCCACCGACGCGCATGCCGAAAAAGGCGTCAGGGTGGTCGGCACCTTCCCGGAGGATTCGCATGCGCCGATCATCTATCCGGTTGCCCAGACCGCCGATTCGAAGGACAAGGACACGCCGGCCTTCCTGAAGTGCCTGCAGTCGGCCAAGGCCGGCGCGCTCTTCAAGGAGCAGGGCTTCACGGTGCTCACCCCGAGCAACTGAGTTTCGAAAAGGACCTGATGCCTCGACATGACCTGGCTGCTGGACCTCACTCCCGACGAATGGAATGCGGTCCGGCTGTCCATCAAGGTGGCGACTGTCGCGATGCTCGCCAGCCTGCCGCCCGGCATAGCGATCGCGCTGCTGCTTGCCCGGAGCCAGTTCTGGGGCAAGACGCTGCTCAATGGCGTGGTTCACCTGCCGCTGATCCTGCCGCCTGTCGTGACCGGCTATCTTTTGCTTTTGACTTTCGGCAAGCGCGGCCCGGCCGGAACCTTCCTGGCCGACCATTTCGGCCTCGTCTTTTCGTTCCGCTGGACAGGTGCGGCACTCGCCTGCGGTGTCATGGGCTTTCCGCTGATGGTGCGGGCGATCCGGCTGTCGATCGAGGCGGTGGACCGCAAGATGGAAGCGGCGGCGGGAACACTCGGCGCCAATCCTTTGTGGGTGTTCGGCACCATCACGCTGCCGCTGATCCTGCCCGGGCTGATCGCCGGCGCCATCCTGTCTTTCGCCAAGGCGATGGGCGAGTTCGGCGCGACCATCACCTTCGTCTCCAACATCCCCGGCGAGACGCAGACGCTGCCGTCGGCGATCTACACCTTCACGCAGGTGCCGGGCGGCGATGAGGGCGCGCTGCGGCTGACGCTGATCTCGATTATCATTTCGATGGCGGCACTGGTCGCCTCGGAAGTGCTGGCGCGGCGGGTCGGCCGGCGGATGGATATCGAATGAGCGTCCTCGTCGATATCCGCCATCGGCTCGGCGATTTCGCCATCGACGTCCGCTTCGAAAGCGCCGGGCGGCTGACGGCGCTGTTCGGGCCGTCCGGTTCGGGCAAGACGACGCTGATCAACATGATCGCCGGGCTGATCCGGCCCGACAAGGGGCGCATCGAGGTCGAGGGCCGCGTGCTGGTCGACACCGATGCCGGCATTTTCGTGCCGAAGCACAAACGCCGCATCGGCATGGTGTTCCAGGACGCGCGCCTGTTTCCGCATATGAGCGTGGCTGGCAATCTGCGCTACGGCCGTTGGTTCACGCCGGCAAAGGAACGCTACGCCGACATGGAGGCTGTTGTCGACCTGCTCGGCATCGGACCGCTGCTGGACAGGCGCCCGGAAAAGCTCTCAGGTGGCGAGAAGCAGCGGGTGGCGATCGGGCGGGCGTTGCTGGCCAGCCCCAGATTGCTGCTCATGGACGAGCCGCTGGCTTCGCTCGACGAGGCGCGCAAGGCCGAGATCCTGCCCTATATCGAGCGGCTGCGCGACGAGACGAAGATCCCGATCGTCTATGTCAGCCATTCGGTCGCCGAAGTGGCGCGGTTGGCCAGCGACGTGGTGATGCTGGCGCAGGGCAAGGTCGTTGCCTCAGGTCCGACCGAGGCGGTCATGCAAAGGCTCGACCTGTTGCCGGCCGAAGAGCGCGGCGAGGGCGGTGCGGTTCTGGATACCAAAGTGCTGCGTCACGACGAGGCTTTTGGCATGACCGTGCTCGGCTCGGCCGCCGGCGAGATCCGCGTGCCGCGCCTTGCAATGAAGCCCGGAGCGCCTGTGCGTATCCGCATTCGTGCCCGCGATGTGATGATCGCGACGGAGGAACCAACGGGCCTCAGCGCGCTCAACATTCTGCCCGGCATGATCGTGGCGATCAATCCGGGCGAGGGGCCGACCGTCGAGATCGGCATCGATTGCCATGGCGCGACCGTGCTGGCCCGGATCACCGAACAGTCGCGGCAGGCGCTGAGGCTGCGGCTTGGCGGCAAGGTTTTCGCGGTGGTCAAGACAGTGAGTTTCGACCGCGCCAACACCAGCGCCGGCTTGCCGCTCGAAGCGCATGGCTGACAGGGGCGGCGAGCGTCGCTATATTGTTTTGGAATAACGATATCACCCAAGCAGTTCCGACAGGCTGGGGTGATCGCGGAGAAGCAAAAATGCCGTCGCTGAGCTTGCGGATAAATCTCGATCCCGACGGGCGAATCGGTCCGGGCAAGATCGAACTCCTGGAGCAGATTGCCGCTTTCGGCTCGATTTCGGCCGCCGCGCGCGGCATGGAGATGTCCTACAAGCATGCCTGGGATCTGGTCGAGGACATGAACCGGGTGTTCGGCAAGCCGCTGGTTTCGGCGCAGACCGGTGGCCGCAAGGGCGGCGGTGCGCAGCTGACGTCCGTTGGCCTTGCGGTGGTCAGCCGCTTTCGAGCCATCGAACGCGCGGCGACCGCCGCGGCGGTGACGCATATGGAGGCATTGCAGGCGGAGATTGATGCGGGGTAGGCAATAAGAGAGTAGGCAGTAGGCACTAGGCAGTTGGGTGGCAGCACCGTTCTCGACGGTCGGAGCTTTTTGTTCGAACAGATGACTTACTTCACTTCGGGAATATCATTCCCTACTGCCTACTGCCTACTGCCTCATTCCGGCTTGCGCAGAAGATAGGTGTCCATGATCCAGCCCTTTTCCTTGCGGACCTCTTCGCGACGCTTTTCGATCTCGGCGCCGACATCGCGGAGACGGCCGGAGATGATGATCTCGTCCGGCGTGCCGAGATAGGCGCCCCACTGGATGACGACATCCTGGTCGGCCAGCGTGTTGAAGGCGCATTTGCCATCGAGCATGACGACGGTGCTGCCGGCATTTTCGGGCAGCCCCTCGTCGGTAAGCCTGCGGCCGGTGGTGATCAGGATGGAATCGCCGATCCGGTTCAGCGCCGTCTTGTGGCTGGCGGCAAGCGCCTGGATGGCTGTGATGCCGGGGATGACGTCCAGTTCGAAGACGACATTGCCTCGCAGGCGCACCCGCTCGAGGATGCGTAGCGCGCTGTCGTAGAGCGAGGGATCGCCCCAGATCAGGAATGCGCCGCAGCCGTCGTCGCCGAGCTCGTCGCCGATCAAGCCTTCATAGATGGCGGCGATGGCTTCGTGCCAGTCGTCGACGGTCGAGCGGTAGGAGGATGTCGGCTCGGCGCGCACCGGCACGTCGAACTCGACCCGGCGTGACTTGGGGTTGGTGACGAAGCGGTCGCAGATCTCGCGCCGCAGTTCGGCAAGGTCGTTCTTGTCAGCCCCTTTGTCGGGGATGAACAGCACATCGGCCCGGTTCAGGCCTGATATGGCCTGCACGGTCAGGTGGTCGGGATTGCCGGCGCCGATGCCGATGACGAGAAGTTTGCGCATGGAGCGAACTCCTGCCTGATCGGAACCTGATAGTCCAGACCGGCGTGCCTCGGATGCGGAAGGGCTTTGAAACGCCACGTCGAAACGGCTAGGGTCATTCCAGGCATTCCAGCCGAGGGGGCTTCGATGTTGCGATATGTTCTGGGCGGAGCGTTAGCGTTTTCAATCGCGCCTGCCTTTGCCAACGACTCGATTGCCGAACTCGGCACTGGCGGCCTGATCCTGTCGCGCAGCGACGCCGTGGCGATGCAAAGCGAGGACCTCTTCATCTCGCCAGAAAAGGTGGCAGTCGACTACGTCTTCCACAACAACACCGACAAGGACGTTGACGCGATCGTCGCCTTCCCGATGCCCGACATCTCGGGCGATCCGGAGGAGATGCCGGCGATCCCCGAAAACCAGAGCGACAATTTCCTCGGTTTCGAGGTGACGATCGACGGTGCCGCGGCAAAACCGCAGCTCGAGCAGAAGGTATTTGCGCTCGGCATCGACATCAGTGCCGACCTCAAGGCGCAGAATGTGCCGTTCAATCCGTTCGGCGATGCGGCCAAAGCGGCACTGGCGAAGCTGCCGCAGGCGGTTGCTCGGGACTGGGAGAGCCGCGGCATCATCATCGAGGATCCAGAGGCGGACAGCGGCCCGGGCGCCACCCCAGCCTATACACCCTTCTGGCAATTGCGCTCGACCTATTGGTGGCGCTCGACCTTTCCGGCGAACAAGGACGTTCATGTCTCGCACCGCTACAAGCCCAGCGTCGGCGGTACGTCTTCGGTCAGTTTCTTCTACGACGGCAAGTTCCAGGGGCAGTACGCGGCCTACAAGACCCGCTACTGCATGGACGACACGTTCGAGAATGCGGTGCGAAAGGCCGCCAAGGACAATGCGGACGGTTATCCCCGGTATTACGAGCGCCGTATCGCCTATATCCTGACCACCGGCGGCAACTGGGCGGCCGGCACTATCGGCAAGTTCAAGCTGACCGTCGACAAGGGCAATCCGAAAGCGCTGGTTTCGTTCTGTGGCGACAATGTCAAAAAGGTCGGGCCGACGACCTTCGAGGTGACGGCGGACGATTTTTATCCCGAGCACGATATCGATATCCTGCTGCTCGAACCGTCGGACAGCAATGGCGGGGATGCGAACTGATGCACGTCGCGATCTACGTTGCCATCGCAGAGAATGGCGTGATCGGCCGGGACGGTGGATTGCCCTGGCGGCTCTCCACCGATCTCAAGCGTTTCAAGGCAGACACGATGGGCAAGCCCATCATCATGGGCCGCAAGACCTATGAAGGTATAGGCAGGCCATTGCCGGGCCGGCTGAACATCGTCGTCACGCGCGACAAGGCCTGGCGCGCCGAGGGCGTCGAGGTGGCGCATACGCTGGAAGCCGCGATTCAGCTGGCAACGGTGCGCGGACGCTGCATGGCTGGCGTGGACGAGGTCTGCGTTGTCGGCGGCGGCGAGATCTATGCCCAGGCGCTGCCGTTGGCCGACCGGCTGCACGTCACCCATGTGCTGGCCGCCGTCGACGGCGATGCGCATTTCCCGCCGATCGATCCGAAATCCTGGCGCGTGGTGAGCACGCAGGATGTTCCGGCCGGCGAAAAGGACAGCCATGCAACACGCTATACGGTTTACGAGCGCCGCAGCGAGATACTTTGAAAGACAAAAACGGTATTGAGGACGACAAAGGGTCGCTATCGGCCCAAAACGGATGAAGTCGGCGGCGCATCGCGTTGAAAGCGTGCGGTGGCGTCCCTATAGAAGAACAACTGGATTTGCGCCGCAACGCCGGCGCTTGAGGGAATTCCAAGCGAAAGGACATTCATGCCCTGGAACGACAAGAGTGGCGGAGGCGGCGGCCCGTGGGGGGGCGGCGGCAACAATCAGGGACCCTGGGGGCAGGGGCCAAAGGGACCGAGCGGCCCGCAGGGCTCGCCTCCCGATCTTGAAGACATCATCCGCCGCGGCCAGGACCGGCTGCGGCGCGCTCTGCCCGGCGGCGGTGGCACCAGTCCGGCCGTGTTCGGGCTGATCGCCGCGGTGCTGGTCGTTCTGTGGGCGTTCCAGGCTGTCTATACGGTGCAGCCCGACGAGGTTGCGGTCGAACTGCGCTTTGGCAAGCCGAAGGCCCAACTGTCGCAGCCCGGCCTGCATTTCCATTGGTGGCCGCTTGAAACCGTCGAGACGGCCAAGATTTCCGAGCAGCTCGTCGATATCGGCGGCGGCAACACCAGTGGCAACGGCCTGATGTTGTCGGGCGACCAGAACATCGTCAACGTGCAGTTTTCGGTGGCCTATCAGGTCTCCGATCCCCGGGCCTATCTGTTCGACGTCTCCGATCCGGACGGCATGCTGCGGCAGGTCGCCGAAAGCGCCATGCGCGAAGCCGTCGGCCGCAGGCCGGCGCAGGATATCTTCCGCGACGACCGCCAGGGCATTGCGGCCTCGGTGCGCGAGATCATCCAGACGACGCTGGACGGCTACAAGGCCGGTCTGCAGGTCAACGCCATCTCGATCGAGGACGCGGCACCGCCACGCGAAGTGGCTGACGCGTTCGACGAGGTGCAGCGCGCCGAACAAGACGAGGACAAGTTCGTCGAGCAGGCCAACCAGTATTCCAACCAGAAGCTGGGTCAGGCGCGCGGCGAGGCCGCACAGATCCGCGAAGACGCGGCCGCCTACAAGAACAGGGTGGTGCAGGAAGCCGAAGGTGAGGCGCAGCGCTTTATCTCCGTCTACGACGAATACGCCAAGGCGCCCGACGTGACGCGCAAGCGCCTCTATCTCGAAACCATGGAGAGGGTTCTGAAGGACTCCGGCAAGGTCATCGTCGAGCAGGGCAACGGGCAAGGGGTCGTTCCCTATCTGCCGCTGCCGGCATTGCAGCAGAAAGCGCCTGCATCAGCCGCGCCTGGCGCGAACACGGGAGGTAACCGGTGATGGGCAACCGTCTTCCCGTCTTCGTCGTTATCGCGGCGGTTATCCTGTTCCTGATCTATTCGTCGGTTTTCGTGGTCAATGCGCGCCAGCAGGCGCTGGTGCTGCGCTTCGGCGAAATCGTCGACGTCAAGACCGAACCCGGCATCTACTTCAAGGCGCCGTTCTCGTTCTTTGACGCCGACACGGTGCAACTGATCGAGAACCGGGTGCTGCGTTTCGACCTCGACAACATCCGCGTCCAGGTTTCGGGCGGCAAGTTCTACGAGGTCGATGCCTTCATCGCCTACCGCATTTCGGATCCGCGTGTGTTCCGTGCTGCCGTGTCCGGCCAGATCGAACTGGCCGAAGCCCGGCTGAGGACCCGTCTCGACGCCGCCTTGCGCCGCGTCTACGGTCTGCGCGACTTCGAGGCCGCCCTCTCCGAAGAGCGCGCGGTAATGATGCGCGAAGTGCGCGATCAGCTCCGGCCCGACGCCACCTCGCTCGGTCTGCAGATCGAGGATGTCCGCATCCGCCGCACCGACCTCACGGCCGAGGTCTCGCAACAGACCTACGATCGCATGAAGGCCGAACGTCTGGCCGAGGCCGAAAGACTCAGGGCACGCGGCAACGAGGCGGCGCAGCGCATCCGCGCTCGCGCCGACCGCGAGGTCGTCGAGATTATCGCCGAAGCGCAGAAGGAGTCCGAGATCCTGCGCGGTGAGGGCGAGGCCCAACGCAGCGCCACCTTCGCCGACGCTTACAAGCGCGATCCGGCCTTCTTCGATTTCTATCGGTCGATGAACGCCTACGGCACGGCGCTGGACAATACCGGGACGACCATGGTGCTGTCGCCGAGTTCGGAGTTCTTCCGCTACTTCCGCGACCCCGATGGCAAGGAAGGGCCGGCGAAACCAGCGCCGACACCTGCCGCACCTGCCGCGCCGACGACACAACCCAGCACCGGCCAGTAACGGCCGGTGCAGGATTTCTTCGCGGCGATAGGCCTGGTCCTCGTCATAGAGGGCCTGGTCTATGGCGGCTTCCCCGCCTTCGCGAGGAAGCTCGCGGGCGAGGTGCTGTCGATGCCGGAGAATGCGTTGCGGATCGCCGGGCTGGCCGCGGTCGCCATCGGTGTCGGCATCGTCTGGCTGGTGCGAGGCGGGTGAGGCGGCCGGTTTTCGTCTTGGCGCTAACGGAGGATTTATCCTCCGCGGATAGTCCTAGCCGCAAACGTGCCGTATTTTTTGCCAACATGGCGCAGCACGGTGTTTTCGCCGTTGCGCTTTCTTTCTCAGAATACCGGGAGGCCTCTCGATGACATCCACACTGCTTTTGCGCACGGTACGGCGGACGTTCATCGCTGGCACGGCAGCGCTTCTTGTCGGCACCGTCGCCATCCCGTCCTTCGTGACGCCGACATTCGCCAATGACGGGCCTGCTTCGGTGGCCGACCTCGCGGCAGGCCTGCTCGGCGCGGTGGTCAACATCTCGACCTCGCAGACGGTGAAGGGCACGGAGGGTCCGGGTGCCGTGCCGATGCCGCAGCTTCCCGAAGGCTCGCCGTTCCAGGACTTCTTCGACGATTTCTTCAAGAATCGCGGCGGCGGCAAGGACAATAGCGCGCAGAAGGTGCAGTCGCTGGGCTCGGGGTTCGTCATCGACGCCGAACAAGGCATCGTCGTCACCAACAACCACGTGATCGCCGATGCCGACGACATCGAGGTCAATTTCTCGGATGGGGTGACGCTGAAGGCGACGCTGGTCGGCACCGACACCAAGACCGACGTCGCCGTGCTGAAGGTCGATCCGAAAGGCCACAAGCTCACCGCAGTGAAATTCGGCGATTCCACCAAGATGCGCGTCGGCGACTGGGTGATGGCGGTCGGCAATCCGTTCGGCCTTGGCGGCACGGTCACGGTCGGCATCGTCTCGGCGCGCAACCGCGACATCAATTCCGGTCCTTATGACGACTTCATCCAGACTGATGCCGCGATCAATCGGGGCAATTCGGGCGGACCGCTGTTCAACAGCGCCGGTGAGGTTATCGGCATCAACACGGCGATCATTTCGCCGTCCGGCGGCTCGATCGGCATCGGTTTTTCCATCCCCTCGCAGCTCGCCTCGGGTGTTGTCGACCAGTTGCGCCAGTATGGCGAGACGCGGCGCGGCTGGCTCGGCGTGCGCATCCAACCGGTGACGGACGACATCGCCGAAAGCCTCGGCATGACCACGGCCAAGGGCGCGTTGGTCGCCGGCGTCATCAAGGGCGGTCCCGTCGACAACGGCACCATCCAGGCCGGTGACGTCATCATCAAGTTCGATGGCAAGGACATCCATGAAATGCGCGACCTGCCGCGCGTGGTCGCCGAAAGCCCCGTCGGCAAGGCCGTCGACGTGCTGATCGTGCGCAAGGGTGTCGAGCAGACCGTGAAGGTGACGCTCGGCCGGCTTGAGGATGGCGAGAAGCTCGCAAGCGGCGAGCCGGGCAATACCAATCAGGACAAGGGCGGCGACAAGGCTCCGGCCGTCTCGACCGCCTCGGTGCTTGGCATGACCGTTGGCGAGCTCAACGACGAGACGCGCAAGAAGTTCAGCATCGCCGCCGATGTCTCCGGGGTCGTCATCACCGACGTGGCAAAGGACTCGGCCGCCGCCGAGCGCGGCATCCAGCCGGGCGAGGTGATCACCGAGATCGCGCAGGAATCGGTCGCCACGCCCAAGGATGTCATGGACCGGATCGGTGCGCTGAAGGAGCAGGGCCGAAAGAACGCGCTGCTGATGCTGGCATCGAAGACCGGTGAGTTGCGCTTCGTGACGATCCGGATGGATTGAGCTTTCAATCGAGCGACTTCTAAAAGGCGGCTAACCGGCCGCCTTTTTTCGCGCCTGCCACTCGGCGCGCGAGAGCCGATAGAGCACATGCCGCTTGAGCGCGGAGTGGCTGTCGGGGATGCCGGGATGATCGAAATCGGCCGACGGGTCGGTCGTCATGCCGAGGCGTTTCATGACGGCGGTCGAGCGGTGGTTTTCCGCAACGGCGAAGGACACTATCTCGTCGAGGCCAAGCGTCTCGAACCCATAGGCGAGCCATGCCTCGGCGGCCTCGGTGACATAGCCCTTGCCCCAGAATTCGGGCGCCAGCCGCCAGCCGATCTCGATCGTGCCAGCCGGCAGGACGTCCATATCCTCGGTTCCTGAGAGCCCGACAAAGCCGATGCACTGACCGGTGGCGGCAATCTCGGCAGCGGCGAAGCCATGGCCGTCCGCATCGACCCAGGCACGGACCTGGTCCATCTTGGCGTCGGCGGCGGCGCGGTCGCGGCGGAACGGGAAGAACTCCATGATGCGGTCATCGGAGTTGATGCGATGGAAGAGCTCACGATCGCGCTCTTCCCAGTTGCGCAGGACGAGGCGCTCGGTGCGCATGGGTTTCATTGCACAAACTCTTCCTGACGATAGCCTTGGACATAGAGCAACGCGGTGAGGTCGCCATGGTCGATGCGAACCCTGGCCTGCGCCGCCACGGCTGGCTTGGCATGAAGCGCCACACCGGTGCCGGCGAGGCGGATCATGTCGAGATCGTTGGCGCCGTCGCCAACGGCAATGGCGTCGGCCGGTGTCAATTCCAGGCGCGCCGCGATTTCGAGCAGCGCCTCGGCCTTGGCGGCGCGGCCGAGGATCGGCTCGCCAACCAGCCCGGTGAAGCGTCCGTCCTGTTCGAGCAGGCGGTTGGCGCGGTTTTCCTGAAAGCCGAGCATATCGGCGATGCGCGTGGTGAAGACCTCGAAGCCACCCGAGATGAGCGCTGTCCAGGCGCCGTTGGCGCGCATGGTCCGGACCAGCGCCCGGCCGCCCGAGGCCAATGTCAGGCGGTTGGCGACGATGCGGTCGACGACGGCGGCATCGAGGCCCCTGAGCAGCGCCACGCGTTCGCGCAGCGCCGGCTCGAAGGCGATCTCACCGTTCATCGATCGCGCGGTGATCGAGGCGACGTGCTCCTTGACGCCGATCTCGTCGGCCAGTTCGTCGATGCATTCCTGATCGATCATGGTCGAATCCATGTCGGCGAGGAGGATTTTCTTGCGACGCGTTTCGGCCTGCTGGACGATCACATCGACCGGTTCGGCGGCCAGTGCGGTGCGCAGCGTAGCGGTGATATCGGCGGTGTCGACCGCCTGCGGCAAAGCGAGATCGCAGGCAATTCCTTCTGCCAGCCAGACGACAGTGCTTGCGCCCACCGAGCGCGAGGCCATATTCGCAAGCGACGGCGACAGGGCGCGGTCGGCGGGACGGGAAACAAGCGTGGCAATGAGCGGCATCGAAAATTCCGGCACGGATGCGGGCGAAGGCCGCGTGAAGAACGCGATCCTGATAGCCGGGCCGACCGCCAGCGGCAAGTCAGCACTGGCGCTCGATCTGGCCGAGCGCGCAGGCGGCGTCATCGTCAATACCGATTCCATGCAAGGCTATTCTGTTCTCGACGTGTTGACCGCGAGGCCGGAGGCGGCCGAGCTTGCACGCGTGCCGCATTTTCTCTACGGGCACGTCCATCCCGGCAGCGCCTATTCGACCGGCGCCTGGCTGCGCGACGTGATGAAACTCATCGACGACGGAACGCTCTCGCGGCGGCCGATCTTCGTCGGCGGCACCGGCCTTTATTTTCGCGCGCTTGCCGAAGGCGTTTCGGAAATGCCCGATATTCCGCAGCCGATCCGCGACCGTTGGCGCTATGAGCTGAAGGAGCAAGGCGCGGTCAAGCTGCACGCCCTGCTGCTGCGCGAGGATTCGAGAGCCGCCATGCAGCTGAAGCCAACCGACAGCCAGCGCATCGTACGGGCGCTGGAGGTTCTCGACGCCTCCGGCCGATCGATCCTGGACTGGCAGGCCGCGCGCGGTCGCCCTCTCATCGACAGGCAGACGGCCGGTTTCCTGGTCATCGAGCCGGACCGGGCGGCGCTGGTTGATCGCATCGAAAGGCGCTTCGACCAGATGCTGGACAAGGGTGCGCTGGAGGAGGTCAGGCAATTAGTGGCCCTTCGCCTCGATCCGGATCTGCCGGCGATGAAGGCGATCGGCGTTCGCGAACTGCAGGCCGCGATGGCCGGACAATCCAGTTTTCCCGAGGCGATCGAACGCGCCAAGATCGCAACACGGCAATATGCCAAGCGGCAGGCGACCTGGTTTCGACATCAGCTGGGGCCTGAATGGCAAAGACTGTGCCCGGGTGACGATCTCGAAACCAAGATTTCAACGCTGGTTGCTAATGCAACTTAAAAAGTCGACATCGAGGGAAGGGTTCCCGCCGAAGTTGTTGGAATTAACGCTCCGTAAGTCGGTCCGTGCCATAAGGTCGATGGGTACTTTTCCATCGGGGAGCAGATGCGTTTCCATAAGGCGGAATCCGCTTTCTTCGTCTTTATCTTCGTGATCCTGGCCGCCGGCCTGGTGACGCTGCACGCTTATGGGCTCTTGCAATCCTTCGCCACCGAACTCCATACGGCCTCGGGCCTGGACAAGGTCATCTACCTCAACAAGCTGTTGTTCGCGACGGGCGTGCTGCTTGCGACCGCGCTGTTTTTCGGCATCTTCTTCATCTATCCGCTGATCCGCAAACAGGCGACGGAAGAAGGCAAGCTGCGCGCCATGACTGTTTCACTCAGCGCCCGCTCCGAAACGCTCGAGCACGCCGCCCTGACAGACGGCCTGACCGGCATGCAGAACCGGCGCTATTTCGATGATGCGCTGAAGGAATATCTCGAGGAGTTCCGGCGCATCGAAAAGCCGGTCGGGCTGATGATCCTCGATCTCGACCATTTCAAGCAGGTCAACGACACCCATGGCCACGATGTCGGCGACGAGGTGCTCAGGGCTGTCGCCAACTGCCTCAAGGACATGACACGCTACCACGATGTGGTGGCACGGCTGGGCGGCGAGGAGTTCGCCGTGGTCACGCCCAATATGGAGGCGGAACTGCTGGCCAAATTCGCCGAGCGCATCCGCAGGGCGGTCGCCAACATGTCGATCCTTTCGGGCAATGTCCGGCTCAAGATCACGACAAGCGTGGGCCTTGCCGTCTGGGACCGCAAGGAGACCGCCGAGGAATTCTATCGCCGGGCTGACCGCCAGCTCTATGAAGCGAAGAGGCAAGGCCGCAACCGCGTCTGCGCCTAAAATCCCATCATTGAATTCGTGAGGCTGGCCGTCTGCCGCTGTTTTCTGCGCTTCCGGTGCTCACGGACTGAATGTCCGCTCCGCTCCGGTTCTCGAAAACAGCACCACCCGGACTCAGCCTGACGAATTCCCTGACGGGATTTAACCAAGGTGGCCTACGAAGTCCGCAAGCTGCAGGTTCAATCGTTCTGGGGACGCAGGCCGAAGGTGGCGGGCTTGAGGCCATAGCGCGTGTCGAAATCGTCGTCCGACTGGACGCGAGCGGTTGCCGGCTTGCGATAATCAGGATCACCGGCCTGCCGGCCGGAATCGACCACCTCGGCGAAGGCCATCGCCTGCTGCTGTGGTTTTGGCACGTTGCGCAGTCGCTCGACGATCGCCACCAGGTCGACATCGTCGCCGCTCTTCGGCGACGCGGTTTCTTCGCGCCTGGACGTGCCGGGGATCAAATGCGCCGGCAGTCTTTCGAATTTCAGCCGCATCGTCGTCGCCACGCCTTCGCCGAAGGCGATGGCTTCGCGCTGGCCCATGGACGACAGGAAGGCAAGCGTGGAGGCGGACGAGTCGGCGATGGCCGAGCGGATGATCGCCTGGTCCTGCTCGTTGGCGAGCCGCATGGCGAAGAAGGTCGAGCACTGTGACAGGATGGTCGGGTCGAGCTCGCCCGGACGCTGGGTGACGACGCCGAGATAGCAGCCATATTTGCGGCCTTCCTTGGCGATGCGCGACAGCGCGTGGCGTGTCGGCGCAAAGCCGAGGCGCGCATCGGCCGGCATGTAGCGGTGGGCTTCCTCGCACAGCAACAGGAGTTGCAGCTTGCCCTCGCTCCACAGAGCGAGGTCGAAGGCCAGGCGCGCCAGCACCGAACAGACGGAGTTGACCACTTCGGAGGGCATGCCGGCCATCTCGAAGCAGGTTACCGGGCGGCCGTGATGCGGCACGCGGAAAATGTTGCCGATCGTCTCGTGGATGGTGTCCTCGATCAGGCGCGAGCTGAACATGAAGCGGTAGCGCGGATCGGCGGCGGCCGATTCGATCCGCGTCTTCAGCGATTTGAGCGTCGGGCGGTCGTTCTTGCTTTCGAGCATGCCCATGCGCTCGTCGATCTGCTTGAGCAGGTCGGCGATGCGGTAAGGCACAGGCGTATCGGCGGTCAGCGCATCGTTGCCGCGCCTGAGATAGGTGCCCGAGCTCGGGTTGCGGTAGAGATTCTTGGCGAGCGGAATGAGATCGCGCAAAGCGTCGATTTCTTCCGGGACCGTTTCACGGCCCCGAAACAGCACTTCGGCGAATTCCTCCAGCCGGAACATCCAGAACGGCAGGTCGAGCGTCTTGGAATCGACCTTGACGCAATATTCGGGCAGCGAGGCCGCGAACTCGTTATGCGGGTCGAGGATCAGGATGCGCAGGTCGGGTCGCGCCGTGATCGATTTGCGCAGCAGCAGCGAGACGGCGGTGGACTTGCCGACGCCGGTGGTGCCGACGATGGCGAAATGGCGCGCCAGCGTGTCGTCGATGGCGATGTTGGCGGCGATCGCGTCGTCCTGCGACAGCGAGCCGATGGTGATGGAATGCCGCCCGGCCAGGTCGTAGACGGCCTGGAGATCGCGGCTGCGGATGCGGTGCGCGATGGCGCCAATGTGCGGATAGGTGGTGATGCCGCGGTCGAAGATCGGCTTGGCGCCGGGTTCGGCCGCGTCGCGGACTTCGCCGATCAGCTCGATGCTGACCTCGATAGCGTTCTGGCCCTCATTGCTCCAGGCGCGGTCCGATTTGCCGATGGCATAGACCAGGCCGACGGTTCGCGTCGTGCCCAGATTGATGGAGATCATCTTGCCGACCGTCCACAGGCCGGTGACGGCGCCATCAATGTCGTCGGCATAGGCGCTGATGGTGGCGCGCGCGCCGTCGCATTGCACGACATTGCCCAGGATGCGCCGGTCGTTCTGCTCTGCGTTGCGGCGCTCCTGCGATGTCGGTTCTCCGACGGAAGCTTCGCGTTCGACATACATGGACAGGCCAATCCCTATTTTCCCTGGAGCATGGACCCTAGCGGGATGGGGTTAAGGTCGGATGAGGCTGGATGGTGTAAGGAGGATTAAGCGCCTGTTGAAAATTGTCGCAAATGGCTCTTCTGCATCGTCTGAGTTTCGCTATAATGTACGAATGAATAATATAGCGAACGATATTTCCTTGGGCATCGGCAGCCGAATCCACACCGAACGGACCATGCGGGACTGGTCATTGGCCGAGCTCGCCGAGCGGTCCGGCGTTTCCAAGGCGATGCTGAGCACGATCGAGCGCGGCATGACCAGCCCGACGGCGACCCTTCTGGTGCGCATCGCGGCGGCCTTCGGGATGACGCTGTCGACCCTCATCGCACGGGCGGAATTGCAAGGCGGCGGGGTGCTGCGCGAGGCCGACCAGCCGGTGTGGCGCGATCCTGCCACGGGCTATGTCAGGCGGCATTTGTCGCCGGCCAGCGACATGCCGCTCGAACTGATCAAGGTGCATTTGCCGGCGGGCGCCAAGGTGAGCTTGCCCGCGGCCTCCTATGCCTTCATCAAGCAGCAGATCTGGCTGGTTTCCGGGCGGCTCGAATTCACCGAGGGCGATGTGGTGCACCGGCTCGAATCTGGTGACTGCCTGGCACTCGGCGCGCCGTCGGACTGCACCTTTCATGCCCTGGAGGCGGACGCCGACTATCTCGTGGCGCTGGTCAGGGGCTGACCTCATGGCAAGACGGCCAAAGCGCTCCCACAATGGGGGGCCGCCGCTTGACGACTACAAGGGGCCGCCATGGGGCAGGGGCGACCCCTACATCTTCCTGGCCTGGCAGGCCGCGCACGCAAAGGCATGGAAGGCGCCGAGCCACGAGGTCATGCTAATGCGCACGGACAAGGCCGAACGGCTGGGCCTGACCTATGAGGAATACACGCTCGAGATCCTGGTGCGCGGACAGCATCTCAGGGAAGACGACACCGAGCGCATCAGTGCCATCAAAGCCGCTCGCAAGCGACGGCGCGTGCGCCATCTCGGCTGACGGCCTCGAGCCCACGTCGCGTCATCTCCAGAGGACCAGGCATGAATTCCATCGAAATCGGAACGCTGAGCGCCAATGCTGAAACGCTGGCGATGCTGACTGACCTGCTTGTCGAAACGGTTGCCGCCGGCGGTTCGGTCAGCTTCATGCATCCGCTCGCGCCGGAGGCGGCAAACGCATTCTGGGAGAGGTCGCTGGCCGCGGCGGCAAGAGGCGAGAGGGTGGTGCTTGGCGCGTGGGATGGCAGGGCACTGGTCGGCACCGTCACCTTGCTGCTCGATTGCCCACCCAACCAGCCGCACCGGGCCGAGATCGCCAAGCTGATGACATCGGCCGAACACCGGGGCAGGGGCATCGGAACGCGCCTTATGAAGGCGGCCGAGCGTCTCGCCGCCGAGAGGGGGCGCACGCTGCTGGTCCTGGACACGGCGACCGAGGAAGGTGCTTCGGGCCTCTACGAAAAACTCGGCTTCACCCTGACCGGCGAAATACCGGACTATGCGCTGAAGCCGCATGGTGGGCTGACAGGCACGCTGATCTACTGGAAGCGTATCGCCTCATCGTCCCGGTAGTTCCGCGCCGTCAGGCCGAAGCCGCACTGGAGAGGCGGCTCAGCAACCAGCGGCGGAAATCCTGCTCGGCACTGGTCAGGCGCACGGTCGGTGCCCTGGTCAGAAAATGGCCCGAGGTGCTGGAGAGCTCGAAGTCGGAAAGCGGCACCAAGGTCCTGTTTTCGAGTGCCGCGTCGACGAGCGGCCGCGACCCCAGAAGCACGCCGGCGCCGGCACTCGCCGCTTCCATCGCGGCGACGAAACTGTCGAAGCGGTGGGATCGCTGGGGGTGGCCGGCCAATCCGGCCCCCGCGAACCATTCCGCCCACATCTCGCGCGCGCCGGCGACCAGAAGCAGCGGCAGGGATGCCCAGTCGGCGGCGCCGGCCAGGGCCGGGCTGGCCACCGGCACAAGCCGCTCGGCCGTCAGCCTGTCGGCTTCGCGTCCTGGAAAGGATCCGTTGCCGAAACGGATGTCGAGCGCGGAGCCCGGCAGGTCGTAGTCGGTCGGGCGATGGATCGTCACAAGATCGAGTTGGATGCGCGGCAGCGCCTC